>NZ_JBEXKX010000014.1:0-220202 GCF_040609695.1 Amycolatopsis sp. NPDC004625 | reverse complement strand
TTCGCCGTAGGACACCTGGCCGCCGAACAGGGTGACGCGCCGGCGGATGCCCGCCAGCCCGCGGTGCGCGTGCTCGCCCCCGGCCGGGCGGTTCGATGCGCCGAGGAGGAAGCGGGCGGCCTGCTCACCGACCAGCACGGCCGGGGCGTTGGTGTTGCCCGTCGTCACGCGGGGCAGCACCGACGCGTCGGCGACGACCAAGCCCGCCAGGCCGTGCACCGCCAGCCGCGGGTCCACGACCGCGTCCGGGCCGGTGCCCATCCGGCAGGTGCCGACCTGGTGGTGGTAGGTGATCGCGGTCCGGCGGACGTAGTCGCGGAGGTCGTCCGCCGAGCCCGGGTACCGCGGCCGGGCGCCCCACTCCCCCGCCAGCGCCGGGGCCGCACCGACCGCGAGACACTGCTCGACCGAAGCGACCAGGCTCTCGAAGTCGGCGGGTTCGGCGAGCGCGGCGAGGTCGATCAGCGGCGAGCCGTCCGGGGCCAGCCGCAGGCTGCCCCGGCTCTCCGGCGTCACCATGCCCGCCATCAGCGAAAACCCGGTCGGCGGCCCGGACATCCACGGCTCGTACATCGGCACGCTGAAGCAGATCGGCTGCGTGTCCGGCACCGCGAGCCCGGCCCGGCTGCGCCACCACCAGTGGACCTGCGTCACCGGCCGGCCCGGCGCGGGCGAAACCTCTCGCGTGGTCGTGAAGATGACCGGCGAGAGCAGGTGGTCGTGCAGGTTGCGCCCCACGCCCGGCAGGTCCGCGACGACGTCGAGACCGAGGGCACGCAGCTCGTCCGCCGGGCCGACGCCGCTGCGGAGCAGGATCGCCGGCGAGGCCAGCGCGCCCGCGGCGAGCACCACCAGATCCGCGGCGAGCTCCTGCCGCACCCCGTCGAGGACGACCTCCACCCCGGTCACGCGGGAGCCGGAAAACCGCAGCCGCTGCACCAGCGCTCCCGTGTGGACGGTCATCCGCGCGGCCACCGGTGCGCCGTAGGCGTGCCAGGTGGTGAAGCGCCGGCCACCGCGCAGGGTGACCTGCTCGACGGACACGCCGTCCAGGGTTCCGCTGTTGCAGTCCGGGTTCACCGGCAGCCCGACCGAGACGCAGGCGTCCACTATGGACTGCTGGATCGGGTGCAGCGGCTCGTTCGGGACGACCTCGAGGAGGTCCTTCTCGATCCGCGCGAACACCGGCTCGACGTCGGCCCAGCTCCAGCCGGGCAGGCCCCAGCCGTCGTAGTCGGCCGGGGCGCCGCGGACCCAGATCATCGCGTTGAGCGCGTGCGAGCCGCCGAGCACGCGCCCGCGCGGCAGGTGCAGCCGTCGGCCGGCCGCGTGCTCCTGCGGGACCGTGGACAGGTCCCAGTCTTCGGGGCCGTACCACAGCTCCCCGGCCCGCGCGGGGTCGTGGATCGCCGGGTTGACGTCCTCGCCCCCGGCCTCCAGCAGCGTCACCGCCGCGCCCGCGTCCACCAGCCGCCGCGCCACCACCGAACCGGCCGAGCCGGCGCCCACCACGATCACGTCCATGCCGGTCAGCCTGGCGCGCGGCCCGGGACGCCCGCGAGATCCCTTCGCCGTCGGTCAACGGGCGTGCGGGAGCGGACAAGACCCGCGGCGCCCCGCCGCCCGATACTCGGCTCACCCCAGGCCGAGGAGGACACCGGGATGGCGACACGCCTCTGCATCGACGGACAGTGGACCGAAGCCGGCGGCGGCGCGCTCCCGACCCGCGACCCGGCCACCGGCCGGATCATCGAAGAGGTCGGCACGGCTTCGCGGGCCGACGTCGACGCCGCCGTCGCGGCCGCGCGGCGAGCGCTTTCCGCACCGGCGTGGGCCGGGCTGCCGCCGGTCCGGCGCGCGGCCCTGCTGTTCCGGCTGGCCGACCTGGTCGAGCAGCACCACGAGGAGCTGGCCCGGCTGGAAACCCGGGACCAGGGCCAGCCGATCGGGGTGTCCCGGCAGGTGAGCGTGACCGGCGCGGCCGAGCACTTCCGCTACTTCGCGGGCTGGGTCACCAAGCTGCAGGGCACCACGAACCCGGTGTCCTTCCCGGACACGCTGCACTACACCCGCCGCGAGCCGGTCGGGGTGAACGCGCTGATCACGCCGTGGAACTTCCCGCTGATGATCCTCGCCTGGAAGCTGGCGCCGGCCCTGGCCACCGGCAACACCGTGGTGATCAAGCCCAGCGAGGTCACGCCGCTGACCAGCATCCGGCTGGTCGAGCTGGTGCACGAGGCCGGGATCCCAGCGGGCGTGGTCAACCTCGTCACCGGCGACGGCGCGGTCGGGGCCCTGCTGACCGAGCACCCGGACGTCGACCACGTCTCCTACACGGGTTCGACCGCGGTCGGGAAGCTGATCACGGCCGCGAGCGCGGCGTCCAACCTCAAGCGGCTCACCCTCGAACTCGGCGGGAAGGCCCCGAGCATCATCGCGGCCGACGCCGACATCGACGCGGCCGTCGCGGGCAACCTCGCCGGGGCGACGCTCAACACCGGCCAGGTCTGCGCCGCGTACACGCGCTTCTACGTCGACCGCAAGCGGGAGCAGGAGTTCGTCGACAAGCTGGCGCGCGGCCTCGAAGGACTCCGGCTCGGGCCCGGCGCCGAGGAGACCACCCAGCTGGGCCCGCTCGTGTCGGCCAAGCACCGCGACCACGTCGACCTCCTGGTCGGCAGCGGCCGCGACCAGGGCGCCGACCTGGTCACCGGCGGCCGCCCGGTGGACGGCGACGGCTACTTCTACACCCCGACGCTGTTCGCCGGGGTCCGCGACGACATGGCGATCATGCGCGAGGAGATCTTCGGCCCGGTGCTGGCCGTGACGGCCTACGACGACGGGGACGAGCCACTGGCCCGCGCCAACGACACCGAATACGGCCTGGCCGCCACGGTGTGGACCCGGGACATCCGGACCGCGCAGCGCTACGCGGACGGCATCCGGGCCGGCGCGGTGTTCGTCAACATGCCCCCGATCCCGGACATGGCGGCGCCGTGGGGCGGCTACAAGGCGTCCGGCTGGGGCCGCGAGATGGGGCCGTGGGCGCTCGACGCCTACACCGAAACCAAATCCGTGTGGCTGCACTACGGCGGGTGAAAGGGGTTTCCCCACGCCGTCGATCGTATATCATTTGAAATATCTTCCCGTACCGGCAGGCAGGAACCCCGGATGACCAGCATCGCGCGGCCCGGCAAGATCATCGCGCTGCACCTGAACTACCGCTCCCGCGCGGCCCAGCGCGGCCGGGTGCCGGCGCAGCCGTCGTACTTCCTCAAGCCGCCGACGTCCGCCGCGGCGAGCGGCACCGCCCTCGAACGGCCCGCGGGCACCGAACTGCTGGGCTTCGAAGGCGAGATCGCGCTGGTCATCGGCCGCACCGCCCGCCGGGTGACGCCCGAAGAAGGCTGGTCGTACGTCGAAGGCGTCACCGCGGCCAACGACTTCGGCGTCTACGACCTCCGCTACGCCGACAAGGGCAGCAACCTGCGCTCCAAGGGCGGCGACGGCTTCACCCCGCTCGGCCCGGCGGTCCTGCCCGCGGCGGACGTCGACCCGGCGGCGCTGCGGCTGCGGACCTGGCTCAACGGCGAACTCGTCCAGGAGGACACCACCGGTGACCTGCTGTTCGATTTCGGCCGGCTGGTCGCCGACCTCTCGCAGCTGATCACCCTCGAACCCGGCGACGTCGTGCTGACCGGCACGCCCGCGGGCGCGTCGGTCGCCGTCCCCGGCGACGTCGTCGAGGTGGAGGTCGACGGCGGCGGCCACACCACCGGCCGGCTCGTCACGCCCATCACCGAGGGGACTGTCCCCTTCGGACCGTACGGTGCCCTCCCCCGCGCCGACGAGAAGCAGCGCGCGGACGCGTACGGGACCGCCGAGCCGGGGTTCGAGCTGACCCCGCACCTGCGCGCGAAGCTCGAATCCGTCGGCACCGCCACGCTCTCGGCCCAGCTGCGCAAGCGCGGGTACAACGCCGTGTCGATCGACGGGCTGACCTCGACCCGGCCGGGCGCCCGGCTGACTGGCCGGGCGCGGACCCTGCGGTACCTGCCCTACCGCGAGGACCTATTCAAGGCCCATGGCGGCGGCTACAACGCGCAGAAACGCGCGATCGACAGCCTCGGCCCCGGTGACGTCCTCGTCATGGAGGCCCGCGGCGAGCGCGGCACCGGCACCGTCGGCGACATCCTCGCGCTGCGGGCGCAGGTGCGCGGCGCGGCCGGGATCGTCACCGACGGCGGGGTCCGCGACCTGGCCGCGGTGTCCGCTCTGGACATCCCGGCCTACCACGCCGGGCCGCACCCGGCGGTGCTCGGCCGCCGGCACGTGCCGTGGGACGTCGACGTGGCGATCGCCTGCGGTGGCGCGGCCGTCTGCCCCGGCGACGTGATCGTCGGCGACGGCGACGGTGTCCTGGTCATCCCTCCGGATCTGGTCGAAGAGGTCGTCGACGCGGCCGTCGAGCAGGAACTGCAGGAGACGTTCATCGCCGAGCAGGTCGCCGCGGGTGAGCGCGTCGAAGGGCTCTACCCGATGGACGAGCACTGGCGCGGGAGGTACGCCGCATGGCGCGCGAAACGGTGAACGGCGCCGCGATGAGCAAGTCGCGCATCGCCTACCAGTGGATCAAGGCGCGGATCGCCGACGGCACCTTCTCCCCCGGCTACCGGCTCGTCCTCGGCCAGCTCGCCCAGGAGCTCGGCGTCAGCGTGGTGCCGATCCGCGAGGCGATCCGGCTGCTGGAGGCCGAGGGCCTGGTGACCTTCGAGCGCAACGTCGGCGCGCAGGTCGCGATGGTCGACGAGAGCGAGTACCAGCACACGATGCAGACCCTCGCCCTGGTCGAGGGCTACGCCGCCGCGCTCGCCGCGCCCCTCCTCCCGCCGGGGTCGCTCGCCCGGGCCCGGACGCTGAACACCGAGCTGGCCGCCTGCCTCGGCCACTTCGAACCGGCCCGGTTCACCGGGCTCAACCGCGACTTCCACGCCGTGCTGTTCGAAGCCTGCCCCAACCCGCAGGTCCTGGACCTGGTCCGGCGCGGCTGGGACCGGCTCAGCGGCCTGCGCACCTCGACGTTCAGCTTCGTGCCCGGCCGCGCCCGCGAGTCGGTCGCCGAGCACGAAACCATCCTCGACCTGCTCGAACGCGGCGCCCCCGGCGCGGACGTCGAACAGGCCGTCCGCGCCCACCGGCTGGCCACCCTGGACGCCTACCTCGCCTACCGCCGCCACTGACGCAGGAAGGGAAACCCATGCGATTCCGCTCCGACCCCCGGGCCATCCGCGGGTCGATCGCGCCGCTGATGACGCCGTTCACCGCCGAGGGCGCCGTCGACCACGACGGCCTGAAGAACCTCGTGCGCTGGCAGCTCGCCTCGGGCACGCACGGCATTTCGATCGGCGGGTCCACCGGCGAGCCCGGCTCCCAGACCGTGGCCGAGCGCGCCGAGGCGATCCGGACGGTGGCCGCGGAGGTCGGCGACCGCGTCCCGTTCGTGCCGGGCACGGGCTCGGCGAAGCTCGACGAGACCCTGGAGCTCACGGCGCTGGCGCAGGACGCCGGGATCGACGCCGCGCTCGTCATCACGCCGTACTACGCGCGCCCGACCCAGGACGCCCTGTTCGTCTGGTACCGCACGGTCTGCCGCGAGTTCCCGGACCTGCCGATCGTCGCCTACAACGTGCCGAGCCGGACCGCGGTCGACCTCGCGCCCGAGACCGTCGCACGGCTGTACCGCTCGTGCGAAAACTTCGTCGGGATCAAAGAGACGACGAAGGACTTCGAGCACTTCTCGCGCGTGCTGCACCTCTGCGGCCGCGAACTCGTGGTGTGGTCCGGGATCGAGCTGCTCTGCCTGCCGCTGCTGGCCCTCGGCGGCGCCGGATTCGTCAGCGCGACGGCCAACATCGCCCCCGCCGCGTGCGCCGAGATGTACACCGCCTGGCAGGCCGGCGACCACGAACGGGCGCGGGAAATCCACTACGGCCTGCACCCGCTGGTCGACCTGCTGTTCGTCGAGACCAACCCGGCGCCCGGGAAGTGGGTGCTCGAACAGCGCGGGCTGATCGCGTCCGGGCACGTGCGGCCGCCGCTGATCACGCCGACCGAGTCCGGCATCGCCCGGATCAAGGACTTCATGGCCGAAGGTTCGCAGTACCTCAGCCCGGTCGAGGGCTTCACCGTGGAAGGAAAGCAATGAGCCACTACGTCCCGGAAGGACTCCCGGGCGAGCTGAAGCACTACATCGGCGGTGAACTGGTCGACAGCGTGTCCGGCAAGACGTTCGACGTCCTCGATCCGGTGTCGAACACGCCCTACGTCACCGCGGCCGCGGGCCAGGCCGAGGACGTCGACCGGGCCGTCGCCGCGGCTCGCAAGGCGTTCACCGACGGGCCGTGGCCGCGGATGCTGCCGCGGGCGCGGGCGCGCGTGCTGAACAGGATCGCCGACGCCGTCGAAGCGCAGGACCGGCGGCTCGCCGAATTGGAGACGTTCGACACCGGCCTGCCGATCACCCAGGCCCTCGGGCAGGCGCAGCGCGCGGCGGAGAACTTCCGGTTCTTCGCCGACCTCGTCGTCGCCCAGGCCGACGACACCTACCAGGTGCCCGGGCGGCAGGTGAACTACGTGCACCGCAAGCCGGTCGGCGTGGCCGGGCTGATCACGCCGTGGAACACGCCGTTCATGCTGGAGAGCTGGAAGCTCGCGCCGGCCCTGGCCGCGGGCTGCACGGTGGTGCTCAAGCCGGCCGAGTTCACCCCGCTCTCGGCGAGCCTGTGGGCCGGGATCTTCGCCGGCGCCGGGCTGCCCGAGGGCGTGTTCAACCTGGTCAACGGCTTCGGTGAGGAAGCGGGCGACGCGCTGGTCAAGCACCGGGGAGTCCCGCTGATCTCCTTCACCGGCGAAACCACCACCGGGCAGACCATCTACCGCAACTGCGCGGCGCACCTCAAGGGTATGTCGATGGAACTGGGCGGCAAGTCCCCGGCGATCGTCTTCGCCGACGCCGACCTCGACGCGGCGCTGGACTCCACGCTGTTCGGCGTGTTCTCGCTCAACGGCGAACGCTGCACCGCGGGCAGCCGGATCCTCGTCGAACGCCCGGTCTACGACGAGTTCTGCGAACGGTACGCCGCGCGCGCGGCGAACATCGTCGTCGGGGATCCGCACGACCCGGCCACCGAGGTCGGCGCGCTGGTGCACCCCGAGCACTACGACAAGGTGATGAGCTACGTCGAGCTGGGCAAGACCGAGGGCCGGCTGCTGGCCGGCGGCGGCCGTCCGTCCGGTTTGGACAGCGGGAACTACGTGGCGCCGACGGTGTTCGCCGACGTCCCCTCGACCGCGCGGATCTTCCAGGAGGAGATCTTCGGCCCGGTCGTCGCGCTGACCCCGTTCGACACCGAAGCCGAGGCCCTCGCGCTGGCGAACGACGTCAAGTACGGGCTGGCCGCATACCTGTGGACGGCCGACCTGACGCGGGCGCACACCTTCGCGCAGTCGGTCGAAGCCGGGATGGTCTGGCTGAACTCGCACAACGTCCGCGACCTGCGGACGCCGTTCGGCGGGGTCAAGGCCTCCGGCCTCGGCCACGAAGGCGGCTACCGCTCGCTCGACTTCTACACCCACCAGCAGGCCGTCCACGTCTCGCTCGGGCCGGTGCACACGGCCCGGTTCGGCGCCGGGAAGGAAATCGCATGACCACCACCCCGCCGGACGTCATCCGCTGCGCGTACGCCGAACTCGTCGTCACGGACCTGGCCGCGTCGCGGGCGTTCTACGTCGACGTGCTCGGGCTCGTCGTCACCCACGAGGACGCCTCCGCGCTGTATCTGCGAGCGTTCGAGGAGTACCTGCACCACTCGCTGGTACTGCGGAAGGGCCCGGAACCCGCGCTGGGCGTGCTGGCCTACCGGGTGCGGACGCCGGCCGACCTCGACCTGGCCGAGGCGTACTACCGGGAACTGGGCTGCCCGGTCTCCCGCCGGCCCGCCGGTGCCACCCGCGGGATCGGCGAGGCGGTGCGGGTGCTCGACCCGCTGGGTTTCCCGGTCGAGTTCTTCCACGAGGCCGAGCACGTCGAGCGGTTCACCCAGCGCTACGACGTCCACGGCGCCGGTGCGCTGTCGCGGCTGGACCACTTCAACCTGGACACCCCGGACGTCCCGGCGGCCCGGAAGTACTACGAGGGCCTGGGTTTCCGCGTCTCGGAGGACATCCAGGACGACGAAGGCACGGTGTACGCGGCCTGGATGTTCCGCAAGCCGACGGTCCACGACGTGGCCCTGACCGGCGGCGACGGGCCGCGGTTGCACCACATCGCGTTCGCTTCGCACGAGCGGCACCAGATCCTGCACATCTGCGACCACCTCGGCGCGCTGCGCAGGTCCGGGATGATCGAGCGCGGGCCGGGCCGCCACGGCGTGTCGAACGCGTTCTACCTGTACGTCCGCGACCCGGACGGGCACCGCATCGAGATCTACACGCACGACTACTACACCGGCGACCCCGACAACCCGGTGATCACCTGGGACGTCCACGACAACCAGCGCCGCGACTGGTGGGGCAACCCGGTGGTGCCGAGCTGGTACACCGACGCGTCGGTGGTGCTGGACCTCGACGGCGCCGTGCAGCCGGTCGTCGCGCGGGCCGAGCCGCGCGAAGCCGACGTCACCGTGGGCGCCGACGGGTTCTCGTTCACCGGCGGGGCGGAGTACAAGCTAGGCGAGCAGGTGTGAGAACCACCCGCGGGTGCGGTGCAGGAAGTCGATCTGGTGGCCGCGCTCGCGGAGCGAGTGGCCCTCCCGCGGGTAGACGACGAACTCGTGCGGCCGGTCGCCGAGGGCGTGGTGCAGGAGCTCGGCCTGCGAGAGCGGGACGTTGGTGTCGGCCTCGCCGTGCACGATGAGGACCGGCGTCGCGATCCGGCCGGCGTGGGTGATCGGGCTGTTTTCGCGGCTGCCGAGGCCGAGCTCGAACCGGCTGTGCTCACCGGTCGCGGCGAGCAGGGGCCAGTCGATCACCCCGGCGTGGACGAGGGCCGCCCGGAAGCGGTCGGTTTGCGTGACGGCCCAGGCGGCCACGAACCCGCCGTGGCTCCCGCCGCCGATCCCGAGCCGGTCTTCGTCGGCGACGCCGGCTTCCACCAGCAGATCGATGCCGGTGAGCAGGTCGGTGAACTCGGCGCCGCCGACGTCCCCGGCGACGCTCGCGGCGAAGGCGTGGCCGTGCCCGAGGCCGCCGCGCGGGTTCGGGAGGAAGACGGCGAACCCGGCCGCGGCCAGCCACTGGCCGCAGCGGAACCAGCCGAGCTGGAACCGGTCGGCGAAGCGGTCGTACGGGCCGCCGTGGACCAGGGTGACGAGCGGGAAGGGCCCGTCGGCGCGGGTCCGGCCGGGCGGGAGGACCAGCAGGCCGTCGAGCTCCACGCCGTCGCCGGCCCGGTAGGAGAGCCGTTCCTGGGTGCCCCACCGGATCCCGCGCGGCGGCGGTGCGCCGAGGCGGGTGAGCGGGCCGGCCGGTGGTCCACAGTGGACGGCATCGGGTTCGGTGGCGGTGCTGCCCACGACGGCGACCAGCCCGCCGCCCGCGTCGAGGCCCTGGAGGCTGCCGGTCGCGCGGGTGAGCTCGGTGAAGGTGCCGGCGTCGAGGCGCCGGATCGTGGTGTCGAGCCCTTCGGCGAACAGGGCCAGCAGCGAGCCGTCGCCGGCCCGGGCGAGTTCGGTCGGGCAGTCGGGGCGCCCGGCGGTGAGGTTCCGGTGGCCGGCGGCGTCGAAGATCGCGTCGCCGGCGATCAGGCCGGGCGGGGTGTAGCCGAGGTAGGCCAGGCGCCAGCCGGTGCCGTCGCGCCACCAGGTGAGCGAATCGGCGTCCAGCGCGGGCGCGCCGAGTTCCTGCCGGACCCCGGTGGCGGGGTCGACGAGGTGCAGGCGCGCGTCGAAGAGCCCGGGTTCCCGATCGGCGACGGACCAGGTGAGCACGGCGAGGGTGTGGCCGTCCGGCCGGACGGCGGCTTCGACGACGTGCCGCTCGCCGAAGTCGGCGAGGGGGCGGATCGAGCAGGTTCGGAGGTCGAGGCGCCAGAGACGGCCGGGCCGGGCCGCGGTGTCCCAAACGGCCCCGGCGGTCGGGGTGGGCCAGCCGGGCTCAGCGGCCTGGGGACCCCGCCGCACCACGCGGACCCGCGGGTCGGCCACCCCGTCGTCCTCCGCCGGGGCGATGACCACCACCTCGTCGCTGTCCGGCAGCAGCACATAGGCCTGGACCCCCGCCCGCCACTGCGTCAGCCGCTCCGGATCGCCGCCCGTCCGGCGCACCCGGTACAGCTGCGCCGTCCCGCGTTCGGCTCGATCGGACAGGAAGTAGACCCACGCCGAATCAGCCGACCAGCGCGGGTCCCGATCCTCCGCCGGGCCCGGAGCCGCCTCCCGGGGCAGCTCGCCGCCGTCGGCCGGGGCGAGCCACAAGGCACTCGCCGGATGAGGCCCCTCGCGGCCCACCGGCGCGCTGACGAAGACCACCCACCGGCCGTCCGGTGACACCCGCGAAGTTCCGGGCACCTGCTGGTCGACCACGAACTCCGCCGTCAGTTCCCCCACCGGTTCCCCCACCCGCCCCAGTCTGCCTAGCCGCGGCCGGCCGGCGCCACCTCCGGGACCAGCTTCAGCAGATCTTCGTGGTCGCCCGCCTCGCGCAGGACCGGGGCCTCCGGCGTGCCCGCGTCCGGGTCGTCCGCGCGGACCGCCGCCAGGAAGCGGACCACCGCCCGGGGTTCCGGGAGGACTTCGCCGCCCAGGTAGGCGAGGATCGTCGCCGTGCCGTCTTCGATCGCCGCCGCCCAGCCGTGGACCTCGTCCCACACCAGGGCCAGGTCGTGGCCGGGGAACCGGGCCAGGCGCCAGTCCAGCGCGATGTAGGCGGCCGCGGGGGTGCCCGGGTCGAACGTGCAGGACTCCAGTCCCACCCCCACCGCCCGGGCCACCGCGCCCAGGTAGCCGCGCAACCGCCGCTCGAACGAGAACTCCGTGTCGCGCCCGAAGTCGATCAGAATGCTCAACGCCGCCTCGCTTTCCCCGTTCCGCCGCGGGATCCTCCGCGGTCGCCCGATCGGGTACCCCCGTGTTCCGCCGCTCAATCCCGGCGAACCGGGCACCGGATGTCGTCCATCCGGCGACATCCAGATTGTCATCGTTGCGACGACATGGTAGGAGCGGGGCGCCCGGAGGGCAAGGTGGCACCTGAACCGTTCCCACCACCCGGGACAGGCCGGAAAATCCTGCCCTGGTGGCACAGTGCGCCCGTCGTCGGCGTGAGGCAGGATCGAGCTCGTGACCATCGATCAGGCCGGGGTGCCGGAAGCCCCGCCGTTCCCCGCGCACGAAGCCCGCGTCGACGCTCTGAGACGGCAGCTCACCGCGATCGCCGGTGAAGCGACCGTCCGGCTCGCGAAGCGGACCTCCAACCTGTTCCGCTCCCGGGCCGCCGCGAAGCACCCCGGGCTGGACGTCTCCGGCTTCACCCACGTGCTGCGCGTCGACCCCGCGACCCGCACCGCCGACGTCGAAGGGATGGTCACCTACGAACAGCTCGTCGACGCCACCCTCCCGCACGGCCTGATGCCGCTGGTCGTGCCGCAGCTGAAGACCATCACCCTCGGCGGCGCGGTCACCGGCCTCGGCATCGAGTCCTCGTCGTTCCGCAACGGCATGCCGCACGAGTCGGTGCTCGAGCTCGAAGTGCTCACCGGGGACGGCCGGATCGTCGTCGCCACGGCGGACAACGAGCACCGCGACCTGTTCCACGGCTTCCCCAACTCCTACGGCACCCTCGGCTACGCGCTGCGGCTGAAGATCCTGCTGGAGCCGGTCAAGCCGTTCGTCGAGCTCCGGCACGTCCGGTTCCACGACCGGGACACCTACTTCGGCGCCCTGCGCGAAGCGTGCGAAAGCGGCGAACACGACTTCGTCGACGGCACGGTCTTCGGCCCGGACGAGCTCTACCTCACGCTGGCGAAGTTCACCGACACCGCGCCCGCGACGAGCGACTACACCTGGCTGGACATCTACTACCGCAGCATCCGGCGACGTGAGGTCGACCACCTCACCGTCCGCGACTACCTGTGGCGCTGGGACACGGACTGGTTCTGGTGCTCGCGCGCGTTCGGCGTCCAGCACCGGCTGCCCCGGCTGCTGCTGGGCCGCCGGCTGCTGCGGTCGTCGGTCTACTGGAAGGCCGTCGCGCTCGACCGCCGGTTCCGGATCGCGCAGCGGCTGCTGAAACTCCGGCGGCTGCCGCCGGAGGAGACGATCGTGCAGGACGTCGAGGTCCCGCTCGCCCGCGCCGCGGAGTTCCTCGAGTTCTTCGAACGGGAGA
Source organism: Amycolatopsis sp. NPDC004625 (assembly GCF_040609695.1). NCBI lineage: Bacteria > Bacillati > Actinomycetota > Actinomycetes > Pseudonocardiales > Pseudonocardiaceae > Amycolatopsis > Amycolatopsis sp. NPDC004625. The sequence continues at coordinate 207,824 of NZ_JBEXKX010000014.1, read as the reverse complement.
TCCCGATCAGCCCGGTCTGGATCTGCCCGCTGCGGCAACGGCCCGGCGGCGTCCGCTGGCCGCTGTACGAGCTGGACCCCGAAGAGCTGTACGTCAACTTCGGGTTCTGGTCGGCCGTGCCGCTGGACCCCGGCGAGCGCGACGGCGTGCACAACCGGCTGGTCGAGGCCGAGGTCACCCGGCTCGGCGGCCACAAATCGCTCTACTCGGACAGCTTCTACACCGAGGACGAGTTCTGGCGGCTCTACAACGGCGACGCCTACCGCGCGCTCAAGCAGGCCTACGACCCGGGCGAGCGGCTGCTCGGCCTCTACGAGAAGTGCGTCCGCCGCCGGTGAAAGGAACGAACGTGACCCAGGACAGCACCACGGTCGGCGAAGTCTTCGAGCGGCTCCTCGGACCCCGCGCCACCGTGTCGATCACCGCCTACGACGGCAGCAGCAGCGGCCCGGCGGACGCCCCGGTGGCCATCCGGGTGCGCTCCCCGCTGGCGCTGGACTACCTGATGTCCTCCCCCGGCGACCTCGGCCTCGCCCGCGCGTACGTCGCCGGCGCGCTCGACGTCGAAGGCGACCTCTACACGGCGCTGCACGCGCTCTCGGCCCAGGTCGACCAGCTCACCCCGGCCGACCGGCTGTGGCTGCTGCGCAAGCTCGGCCCGCGCCACCTGCGCCCGGTCAAGCCGCCGGCCGAGGAGCACCCGAGCCGGTTCCGGCGCGGGATGACCGCGCTGCGGCACTCGAAGGAGCGCGACAGCGAAGCCATCGCCAGCCACTACGACGTGTCCAACCGGTTCTACGAGCTGGTCCTCGGCCCGTCCATGGCCTACACCTGCGCGGTGTTCCCGACCGAGGACGCGACGCTGGAGGAGGCGCAGGCCAACAAGTTCGACCTGGTCTGCCGCAAGCTCGGCCTCCAGCCGGGGATGCGGCTGCTCGACGTCGGCTGCGGCTGGGGCGGGATGGTCGCGCACGCCGTCCGGCACTACGGCGTCGAGGCGCTCGGGGTCACCCTTTCGCGTGAACAGGCGCAGTGGGCGCAGAAGAACATCGTCGCGCTGGGCCTGGCCGACCGGGCCGAGATCCGCCACCTCGACTACCGGGACGTCACCGAGACGGGGTTCGACGCGATCTCCTCGATCGGGCTCACCGAGCACATCGGCGCGCGCAACGTCCCCGGCTACTTCCGCTTCCTCGCCCGGAAGCTCAAGCCGCACGGGCGGATGCTGAACCACTGCATCACCAACCCCGACTCCAGCGTCGCCCACCGGTCGCGCGGGTTCATCGACCGGTACGTCTTCCCGGACGGCGAGCTCGAGTCCCCCGGCGAGCTGATGACGGCCATGCACGACGCCGGGCTGGAGGTGCGGCACTCGGAGAACCTGCGCGAGCACTACGCCAAGACGCTGGCCGGGTGGTGCGCCAACCTCGACGAACACTGGGACGAGGCCGTCGCCGAGGCCGGCGCCGGGCGCAGCCGGGTGTGGGCGCTCTACCTGGCGGCCTGCCGGCTGGCCTTCGAACGCCGCGAGATCGAACTGCACCACATCCTGGGCGTCCGGACCGACAGCGAGGGCGGGATGGGCATGCCGCTGCGACCCGATTGGGGAGTTTGACCACCGGGGGTGGCCTCAGCGGACCGGCAATGGAAGGATGGTCGTGAGACCGGGTGTCCGAACGGGGCGTCCAGGCTCACTACAAAGAGTAGGTATTGGTATGGCTCAGGGCAGTGTCAAGTGGTTCAACGGCGAAAAGGGCTTCGGCTTCATCGCGCAGGACGGCGGGGGTCCGGACGTGTTCGTCCACTACTCCGAGATCCAGGGCAGCGGCTTCAAGTCGCTCGACGAGGGTCAGCGCGTGGAGTTCGAAATCGGCCAGGGCCAGAAGGGCCCGCAGGCCCAGCGCGTGAGCGTCATCTGAGCCACGAGGCACCCTAAGGCCCTCGCCCCCACCCGGGGCGGGGGCCTTACTCGTTCCGGCCACACTGCGGATTCACAACGGTCCGGTAACGTGGAGCGGGTCGAGGGACCCTCGGACGTCGGCGGCCCGCCGGTTTCCCTCTCGGCCGTGGCCGTCGAGGCAGATCACCGGCAGGAGCGGTGACGCGCCCGGGCCGCCCGCAGACCACTGACCGCCGGGTGTTCCCGCTCCCCGGTGTCCCGCGCGGCCCCGTCCGGCGCGGCGCAGACCTCGAAACGAGTAGTGCATGACCGCCTCCGTGAAGGCTTCCCGACCCACCCCGAAACCCGTGCTCGACGGCAGGCAGACCGTCGGCGAGCTGATCACCATCCGCACCTTCCTGCTCGTCCCGTTCCTCGCGCTCGCCGCGGCCGTCCCGGTGTTCTGGGGCTGGGGCGTCAGCTGGCTCGACCTCACCCTCGGCGGCGCGTTCTTCGTGGTGTCGACGCTCGGCATCACCGTCGGCTACCACCGCTACTTCACCCACGGCTCGTTCCGGGCCAAGCGGGCCCTGCGGATCGCGCTGGCCATCGCCGGCGGCCTCGCCGCGCAGGGCCCGGTGCTCGTCTGGGTCGCCGACCACCGCCGCCACCACGCCTTTTCCGACCGCGAAGGCGACCCGCACTCGCCGTGGCTGTTCGGGACGTCGCCGGTGGCGCTGGCCCGCGGGTTCTGGCACGCCCACATGGGCTGGCTGTTCGGCCGCGACAAGACCAACGTCGACCGGTTCGCCCCGGACCTGGCCGCCGACCGCGACCTGCGCGTCGTCGACCGGCTCTTCCCGCTGTGGGTGGTGCTGAGCCTGCTGCTGCCGACGCTGCTCGGCGGGCTGCTCACGCTGTCGTGGTGGGGCGCGCTGACCGCGTTCCTGTGGGCGGGCCTGGCGCGGATCTCCTTCCAGCACCACGTGACGTGGTCGGTGAACTCGATCTGCCACATGATCGGCGAGCGCCCGTTCAGCAGCCGCGACCGGTCGGCGAACTTCTGGCCGCTGGCCATCCTGTCGATGGGCGAGTCCTGGCACAACACCCACCACGCGGACCCGACGTCGGCCCGCCACGGCGTGCTGCGCGGCCAGCTCGACGTCTCGGCCCGGGTGATCTGGGCGTTCGAGAAGCTGGGCTGGGCCTGGAACGTGCGCTGGCCGACCGCGAAGCGGCTGGCCGCGCTGGCCCGCTGAGCGAAAGCCGCCCGAAAGTCCTTGCCCGCCGTCGCCGGGCCGCGTGATCTTGAGGGATGGACACGGTCGCGCTGACGTTCGACGACGGCCCCTACCCGGAGACGACCCCGGCCCTGCTGGCCGCGCTCGGCGGCACGCGGGCGACGTTCTTCCTCTGGGGCGAGCACGCCGCGGCCCACCCGGACCTGGTCCGCGCGATCGCCGCGGCGGGGCACGCGATCGGCAACCACACGTGGACGCACCCACAGCTGACCACGCTGTCCGCGGCCGCGCGCGACCAGGAGGTCCGGCGCACGCAGGACCTGCTGACCCGGCTCACCGGGATCCGGCCCGACCTGTTCCGGCCGCCCTACGGCGACACGGATCCCTCGGTCGGGCCGATGCTGGCCGGCCACGGGCTCACCGAGGTGCTGTGGAGCGTCGACACCCGCGACTGGGCCGGCTGCACCGCGGACGAGATCGTGGCCGCGGCCGGCGAGGTGGAGCCGGGCGGAGTCGTGCTGATGCACGAAGGCCGCCCGGCCACCCTCGATGCGGTCCCCCGCATCCTCGCCGCGCTCGCCGGGCGCGGGCTGCGCCCCGGCCCGGTCAGGGGTTGAGGGCGAAGTACGCCGGCTTCGGGCGCAGGTTTTCGTCGAACAGGCAGGCCGCACCTTCGCCCGGGAAGACGTCCGGGACCCACGAGTGCCGGTCCGTGAAGCCCCAGGTCGTGAACTCGACGCACTTGCGGACCGCCTGGCAGCCGTCCCACAGCTGCCCGAAGTAGCTCGCCTGGGTGGCGAGCTTGGCCGCGTCGGGCGGGGTCGGGATCCGGACGTCCGCCTCGGTGACCGCGGTCTCCACGCCGATCTTGGCGAAGCGGGCCAGGTTCTCGCGGTACTGGCCCGGGAAGCCGTACTGGATCGACAGGTGCCCCTGGACGCCGACGCCGTCGATCGGCACGCCCTGCCGCCGCAGGGTCTTCACCAGATCGTAGACCGCGTCGCTCTTGGGGTTGATCCCTTCGATGTTGTAGTCGTTGAGGTAGAGCTTCGCGTGCGGGTCGGCCGCGTGCGCCCAGCGGAAGACGTCGGCGACGAAGCCGTCGCCGAGCTTCTGCCGGAAGACCGTGTCACGCCGGGTGCCGTCTTCGTTGAAGATCTCGTTGACGACGTCCCAGGCGCGGATCTTCCCCTTGTACCGCTTGACCTCGGTGGTGATGTGGTCGCGCAGCACCCGGCGCAGATCGTCGGCGGGCAGGGCGGCGACCCAGTCGGGGAGCTGGGAGTGCCAGACCAGCGTGTGCCCGCGGACGGTCTTGTGGTGCGTCCGCGCGTACTCGACGATCGCGTCGGCGCCGGACCAGTCGTACTGCCCGCGCACGGCTTCGATCGTGCCCCACTTCATCTCGTTCTCGGGCGTCACGTTGTCGAATTCCCGGGTGAGCACCGCCCGGTAATCGGTTTCCGACGCCAGGTACGCCGCCGCCACCGCGCTCCCGACGTAACGGTTCGTGATGTATTGCAGCGGTACCGACGCCGATGCCGCAGGCGCCTGCCACACCGCAATACCCAGCGTGGCCGCAACCGCCATCAGGACAGTTTTCTTAGGAATTCTTCGCGACATCTTCATCCTCCGCGTGACAATGGAGCTCCGAAAGTTTCCAACCGTTTCAAATCGGGTTTCGATGACCTAGAATCTCCTTCATGACAACGAAGTCCGACGATCTCGAGCCGACTGCGTCCCGGGTGACCATCGCCCGGATCGCCGCCGAGACCGGTGTTTCCGTGCCGACTGTTTCGAAAGTGCTGAACGGCCGACCCGACGTCGCCGAAACGACCCGTGCCCGCGTCGAAGCGGTCATCGGGAAATACGGTTACCGGCGCCGGGCCGACGAACGCTCCCGTCGTTCCCGGCTGCTGGAACTCATGTTCCACGAACTCGAAAGCACCTGGGCGCTGGAAATCATCCGCGGCGTCGAGTGCGTCGCCCGCGAAAACGGAATGGCGGTGGTGCTGGCCGAATCTTCGGGTCGGCACACGCCGGGGCAGAGCTGGCTGGAGAGCGTGCTCGCCCGGCGGCCGGTCGGCATCGTCTCGGTCTGCTCCGACTTCACCGGCGGGCAGCTGGCGAAGCTCCGCGCGCGGGACATCCCGCTGGTCGTCGTCGACCCGGCGGGCGCGCCCGGGCCGGAGACGCCCTCGATCGGGGCGACGAACTGGCAGGGCGGGCTGACGGCCACCCGGCACCTCGTGGAGCTGGGGCACCGCCGGATCGCGATGATCGGCGGACCGGAGGGGGTGCTGTGCAGCCGCGCCCGGATCGACGGCTACCGCACGGCGCTGGAGACGGCCGGCCTGGCGTTCGACCCGGCCCTGGTCCGCCGCGGCGACTTCCACGTCCGGTCGGGTTACCGCGAGCTGGCGTCACTGCTCACCCTCCCCGACCGGCCGACGGCGGTGTTCGCTGGCAGCGACCTGCAGGCGCTCGGCGTGTACGAGGCCGCGCGCGACGCGGGGCTGCGCATCCCGGACGACCTTTCGGTGGTGGGTTTCGACGACCTGCCGATCGCCCGCTGGCTGACCCCGGAGCTGACGACGGTCCGCCAGCCGCTGCAGGAGATGGCGGCGGCGGGCGCCCGGCTGGCGATTTCGCTGGCCCGCGGGGTGGATCCGGAGAGCCACCGCCTGGAGCTGGCGACGAGCCTGGTGGTCCGCCACAGCACGGCGACCCCGGCCCACCAGGGCTACCACGTCCTCTCGGGCGGCCGGCGGTAGCGCGGATCGAGGCCGATCCACGGCCGGCGGGCGCGGCGCCGGCGGTCGATCGGCGGCTTCCGCGCCCCGGAACTGTCGGTGCCCACCGGTAGAGTGGAAAACGGGGGGCGCCCCCGGCGGGTGGGTGTTCCGCGGCCTTCCCCGCCGGAGTAGACCCGGGCCGCACCGCTTCGCCCCGGTCACCACGGGCACCGGACGCTCTCCGGCGGTCCCAGGTAGCTCGCCCGCAGGCCACCCGTGTCGACCACCAGCTTCTGCACGATCACCGCCGGGTCCACCATCCAGAACTTCAGCACGTGCGCCCCCGCCGCCGGAACCACGTGCCGGGTCGACGTCAGGTTCACGTTGTCCGACGTCGTCCGCTCCCACGGGCGGTTCATCGAGGTGTCGTCCGCCCCCGTCGCCGTCGTGGTGTTCACGACCTGCGGCGCCGCGTCGTCGAACGCGACCGCGTACCGCAACCCGTCGCCCTGCAGCACGTTGCTGCGCGGGGACAGGTACGCCCACACCGTCACCGGGCCCGTCGTGAACAGCGTCATCCGGTACTCCAGCCGCGGCCCCGACCCCGGCGGGCGGCTCGCCGCCGTCACCGGGAACGGTGTCATCCCCGCGCCGGTGCGCCCGATGTCCGGGATGCGCCGCCACGCCACGTCGGCCGCGCCGACGTTCGCGCTGCAGTGCTCCGCCTCGATCGACACGTACCCGCCCGCTTCGACGAACCCGCGGACCGGGCCCGCCGGGTTGCGCACGACCGCGTCCACCGTGACCGAACCGCCCGCACCCGACACCGTGATCGGCACGGTCGTGGTGCCCTTCGGCGCGCGGGCCCAGTCGATCCGCACGGTCATGCGCAGCTCCTCCTCCACGCGGCCACCCCGCGGCTCGAGCCGCACCCACGGCGCACCGGCGACGGAAACCTGGCAGCGGAACGGCGTCCGGCCGCGGTTGAACACGTCGATGTACTGCGGTGGCGCGCTCTGGTACGGGCTGAACTCCGGCAGCGCCGGCCGGCCCGCGGCGCCGGGCCAGGCGTCCGCGGAGCCGTCGACGGCGACCCCCATGGCCGCCGCCGTGGGCAGGTCGAGGCGTTTGACCGCCGGGAAGATGACGTCCGGCAGGGCCACGTTGTTCAGCTCCGGCTGCTGCCAGGGCGCGTTCGGGCCGTAGCGGGCGATGTCGCCGTAGTCGATGTGCGGCTGGGTCTGGAACCCCTTCCACTTGCCGCCCGCGATGCCGGTGTTGTACTTCTCCGCCAGGGCGAGGTCGTCGGCGAAACGAGCCTCGGTGACGGCCGCCAAGCCGTTGGCCGAGGCCCGGCCCTGGGCCGCGTACAGCAGGTTCGTGAACTCGGCGCGCCGCAGCGCGTACAGGTTGGCCGTCGCCTCGACCTCGTAGCCCACCAGCTCGTAGAAGGCGTCACGGTACCCGGCGGGCAGCCGCGCGCCGATCTTCGCCGCCCGCGCCGCGAGGTCGTGCCACTCCTGCGTGACCCGGTCCAGCTCGCCGTAGTTGACCAGGCTGAACGGCGTCATCTGGTCGTCGTAGGCGATGGTGCCGTCCGCCTGCAGCGTGATCCGCCGGTTGAGCAGCTCCGGCTTGCGGCGCGACTGCAGCCGGCCGTAGTCGTGCAGCACCCCGGCGATGTCCGCGGCCAGCGCCGCGCCGAAGTTCTCCGAGGCGAACGAACGCTCCCATGTGGACAGCCGCTCCACCGGCAGCGCCGAGGGGTCCCAGGCGTAGTCGAGGAAGAACTGCAGCGGCAGCTCGTTGCCCTTCATGTCGCCGACGTTCGCCACCCACAGCCGGTCGTTGCCGTAGGCGGCCGCCTGGTGCAGCTGCTCCCAGGTGTTCGCCAGCAGCGCGGTGTCGACCCACTTGTAGTTGCGGCCGCCGCCGACGTAGTCGAAGTGGTAGTACAGCCCGTACCCGCCGGGGTGCGGCGGCAGGGACAGGTCGGGCATCTTGCGGATGTTGCCCCAGTTGTCGTCGGTGAACACGACGATGACGTCGTCCGGCGGGCGCAGGCCCTTCGCCCAGTACCGCTGGACCTCCTTGTACAGGGTCCAGACCTGCGGCACGGTCGTGAGGTCGCGGCCGGTTTCGCGGGCGAGGATTTCGCGTTCGGTGGCGATGATCTCGCCCATCAGCTCGATGCCGTCGCCGTCGGGCAGGCCGACGTCGCCGTTGCCCCGCATGCCGAGGGTGACGACGCCTTCGAAGTCCTCGCGGACCATCCGGCGGATCCCGTCGGCCCAGTACGCCTTGATCGCTTCGCCGTTGCGGCGGAAGCTCCACTCCCCCGTGCCGCCGTACGGGTCGTGCCCGGGCGTGGTGATGGTGCCGGCCGCGTCGCGGACCGCGGGGACGGCGTGCCGGTTCCACTCCTCGATGCCGCGCATCATCGGTGCCTCGTGCGAGGTGCCCATGACGATGCCGTACTCCTTGGCCGTGGCGTGGTTGAGCGGGTCGTCCTCGGCGAACGCGCGGCCCCACACGGCCGGCCACAGGTAGTTGGCCCGCAGCCGCAGCATGGTCTCGAAGACCTTCGCGAAGAACAGGTGGTTGAAGCCGTTGGGGAAGCCGGGCGCCTGGCCCGGCCCGAAGAAGGCCGGAGCCCAGGTGCCGAGCGCAGGGTTCTCGTCGTTGATGAAGAACCCGCGGTACTTCACGTGCGGCGTGCCGAGGCTGAACCGCTCGCGCGGCAGGTGCAGTTCCGCCTGCCGCCGCGGCGGCACGTCCGCCCACCAGTACCAGGGCGAGACGCCGATGCGCCGCGACACCTCGTAGACGCCGTAGATCACCCCGCGCTGGTCACTGCCGGTGAGCACCAGCCGTCCGTCGACGACCTGGCTCAGCGACGTCTCCCACTTCCCGGCGATCCCGGTGACGTCGAGCTTCCCGGCCGCGACCAGCCCGTCGACCAGCGGGCTGTGCCCGAGCGTGCCGACCACGATCACCGGCCCCTCGCGGGGGACGACGTCGGCCGACACCACGGGCCGCACGCCCGTGACGCGTTCGACGTCGTCGGCCAGGTCCCCGGCGACCCGACGAACACCGGGGAAGTCGCCGGAGCCGACCACGATCGTCGCGGCCTTCCCCTGCGACACCATCGGAAAGCCGGTTCCGGCCTCGGCGAGACCGAGGCCCGGCAGAGCCACGGAACCCGCCCCGGCCAAGGCGAGCAACTGGAGGAAGGAACGACGGTGGACCTCGGACGGCACGGCAGACCTCCTGAGTCAGCCCTTCACGGATCCGGTCAGCCCGCCGACGATGCGCCGTTCGGCGAGCACGAAGAAACCGAGCGCGGGGATCGCCGACAACGCGGTGAACGCCAGCACCCGGGCGGTGTCCTGGGAGAAAGCGGACTGGAACATCGCGACGCCGAGCGGGAGCGTGAAGTGCCCGGAGTCGTTGAACACCAGCAGCGGCAGCAGGTAGGTGTTCCAGCTGGTGACGAAGGCGAGCACGGCGACCGTGGTCAGCGCCGGGGTCGACAGCGGCAACAGGATGCGCCAGAAGAACCCGAGCCGCGTGGCGCCGTCGAGCACGGCCGCGTCCTCGATCTCGCCGGGGATCGCGTGCATGAACGGGCGCAGGACCACGATGGTCACCGGCAGCGAGAACGCCGCTTCCGGGATCGCCACGCCCCAGAAGCTCTCGAGCAGGCCCAGCTGGCGCAGCCACAGGTACAGCGGCAGCGTCGCCACGCCGATCGGGAACAGCAGGCCGAGCGTGAACAGCGTGTAGAACGCCTCGCGGCCCTTGAACTGGTAGCGCGAAAGCGCGTACCCCGCCATCGAGCCGAGCCCGACCGCGAGCGCGGTCGCGATCACCGCGATCAGGGCGCTGTTGCCGAGGAAGGTCCAGAACGCGCTCGAACCGAGGACCGAGGCGTAGTTGTCGAACACCCACGGCCCCGGCAGCCCGGCCGGGTCGTTGTTGATCTGCGCGTTGGTGCGGAACCCGCCGAGCGCCACGAACAGCAGCGGCACGACGGTCACGCCGACCACCACGAGCGCCGCGAGGTAGCCCATCGACAGGCCGAACTTGCCGGACCGCATCAGCCCACCATCCTCGTCAGGGCACCCTGGGTGTCGCGGCGGAGCGCGAACCGCTGGTACAGCAGGGCGAACACGAAGCAGATGACGAACAGGATCACCGCGACCGCGGAGCCGAACCCGAACTCGTAGCGCTTGAAGCCGTGGTCGATCAGGTAGGTCGCCATCGTCGTCGAGGCGTTCGCCGGGCCCCCCTGCGTCATGATCCACACGACGTCGAACAGCTGGAGCGAGCCGATCACCGAAAGGAAGATCCAGATCCGGATGGTCGGCCCGAGCAGCGGCAGCACGACGTGCCGGGTGGTCTGCCACGCCGAAGCGCCGTCGAGCGCCGCGGCTTCGCGCAGCTCGGCCGGCACCCCCTGCAGGCCGGCGAGCAGCAGGATGATGCCGAACCCGACGTACTTCCAGGTGATCACCGCGAACAGCGTGTAGAGCACGATGCCCGGGTCGGCCAGCCAGTTGTGGACCAGCCCGCCGAGCCCGGCGCTCTTCAGCACCTGGTCGGCGAAACCGCTCGGCTGCAGCATGAGCGACCAGACGACCGCGGTGATCGCCTCGGACAGCACGTACGGGGCGAACACCAGGGCACGCAGTACCGCGCGTCCCCGCAGCTTCCGGTTGAGCAGCAGCGCCAGCCCGATCGACAGCGGCAGCTGCACCACGATCGACAGCCCGGCGATGATCAGGTTGTGGACGATGGCGCTCTGGAACACCGTGCCGCCGAGGGCGTCCGCGTAGTTGTCGAACCCGACGAAGTCGTCGAGCGGGCCGAACCCGTTCCAGTTGAAGACGCTGTAGAACGCCGCGATCCCGATCGGGACCAGGACGAACCCGATGAACAGCAGCAGGGCGGGCCCGAGCAGCAGCACCAGCTCGAGGCGCCGGCGCACGCCGGGCCGGTGCTTCCGGGCGGTGACCGCCGGTGCGGACGCCCGCTGGGGCGTCCGCACCGGAGTCGTCGCCGTGGTCACTTGTTGCCCGCCGCGGCCTGGTTGACGGCGGCCACGATGCCTTCGGGGGTGCCCTGGCCGGCGAACATGTTGGCCACCGCGTCGTTCAGCGCGGCCCCGACCGCGGTCGGGAACGCCCGGTCGAAGTACATCTGCAGGTACGGCGCCTTCGTGCCGTAGTCGTAGACCTGCCGCAGCGTGTCGGTCTTCAGCGACTTCGCGGCGACGGTGTTGACGGGCAGGCCGGCCCCCTGCGCGGCGAGCTGCGTCTGCACCGGCTCGCTGCCCAGGTACTGCAGGAAGTCCGCGCACGCCTTGGCCGCGCGGGTCGTGCAGGCGAAGCCGTCACCGCCGCCGAGCACGGCCGCCGGGTCGCCCTGGCCGCCGGCGACGGACGGGAACGGGAACCAGCCGACCTTGGAGTCCAGCTGCTTGTCGTCGGTCAGCGACGACATCGTGCCGGGCTCCCAGTCGCCCTGCAGCTCCATCGCCGCCTTGCCGTTGGCGACCAGGCCGGCCGAGCTGCCCGCGCCCTGCTGGGCCGGCGTGCCGGCGAACCCGGTCTGGAACGGCTGTGTGGCCAGGAAGTTCTTCAGGTCCTGCCCGGCCTTCGTCCAGCACGGGTCTTCGAGCTTGACCGCCTTGACCGACTGCTTGAGCACGTCGACCGAGCACTCGCGGACGGCGAAGTAGTTGAAGTAGAAGGCATCCGGCCAGCGGTCCTTGCCGCCGACGGAGATCGGCGCGATGTTCTTCGCCTTCAGCTGGCCGACGGCGGCGTTCAGCTCGTCCATGGTCTTCGGCGGCGTGGTGATCCCGGCCTGCTGGAAGAGGTCCTTGCGGTACCAGAAGCCGACGAAGTGCTGCTCGAACGGCACGCCGTACTGCTTGCCGTCGACCTGCCAGTTCTGGCCGAACTTGCCGGTGGTCGGCTCGATCCACGCCTTCGTCGCGTCGGTGATGTCGGCGACCTTGCCCGAGGTGATCTGCGAGGCCAGGTCGCCGGCGCCCCAGGACTGGTAGATGTCCGGCGGCGTCGCCGACTGCAGGGCGAGCGGGACCTTGGTGTTGAAGTCCTCGTTCTGCAGCGGCTGCGCCTTGATCGTGACGTCGGGGTGGGCCTGGTGGTAGTCGGTGACGACCTTCTCCCAGATCGACTTGATCGGGTCGGTGGTGCCGTTGTGCCACCAGGTCAGGGTGACCGGCCCGCTCGGCTGCGCGGGCGTGTCGCTGGTTCCGCCGCTGCACGCCGAGAGCGCGAGCGGGACGACGGCCGCCAGGGCGGCGAGAACGGGGATCCGGTGTTTCAGAGACATCGTGGGTCCACTCCTGACGACTTCGGCCGAGTTGGACGGGGCGACTGCGCCCGGGTTGGCGAAGAGTCTGCTCCCCGGGCAAATGGGATGTCAATCGTTGTCGATAACGTTTTCCATGGTTAGTCTGTGCCGATGCAGCCCAGTTCGAGGGTGACCATCCGTGACGTCGCCGCCCGGGCCGGCGTCTCGGTGGCCACGGTCTCCAAAGTGATCAACGAGCGCTACGGCGTCTCCGCCGCGACGCTCGCGCGCGTCCGTGCCGTCATCGAAGAGCTCGGCTACGAGGCGAGCCTCGTGGCGCAGAGCCTGAGAAACCACCGGACCAACGTCATCGGGATCCTGGTCGCCGACCTCGAACCGTTCTCGACCGAGCTGCTGAAGGGGGCCGCGGACGCCATCCGCGGCAGCGGTTTCGAACTCGTCGTCTACTCCGCGGGCGGGCGCACCGGCGACCCGGCGGGCTGGGAGAAGCGCTACCTCTCCCGGCTGAGCGGCACCCTCGTCGACGGGGCTGTGCTGGTCACGCCGGCCGTCTCGCTGGAAGCCGTGCCCGGCACCCCGGTCGTCGCGGTCGACCCGCACACCGGGCCGTCGCACCTGCCGACGATCGACTCCGACAACCTGCGCGGCGCGCAGCTGGCCACCGAGCACCTGCTGGAGCTGGGGCACCGGCGGATCGCGTTCCTCTCCGGCCGTCCCGACCTGCAGTCGGCCGAGCTGCGCAAGACCGGGTACCTGCGCGCGCTGGCGGCCGCGGGCATCGCCCCGGACGAAGCGCTGATCCGCGACGGCGCGTACGACCCGGAGGTCTCCGCGGCCTCGGCCCACGAGCTGCTGACCGGGCCGGACCGGCCGACCGCGGTGTTCGCCGCGAACGACATCTCGGCCATCGCGACCGTCGGCGCGGCCCGCGAGCTCGGGCTCACCGTGCCCGGCGACCTGTCCGTGGTGGGGTTCGACAACGTGCCCGAGTCCGCGCTCTGCAGCCCGCCACTGACCACAGTGGACCAGCCGATCCGCGAGATGGGCCACCGGGCGATCCGGATGCTCATCGCGCTGATCAACGGCGACGAGGTCGGGCCGACCCACGTCACCCTCGACACCGGCCTGGTGGTGCGGCACTCCACCCGCGCCCTCCCCTGAGCCGTTCCCACGCCTCCCCCAGACGAAGGGCGGAATCCCTTGACCACGCAGCCCACCACGGCCGGAGAGCCGTGGCGAGACCCCGCGGCCGATCCGGGCGAGCGAGTGCGCGCCCTGCTGGCGCGGATGACCCTGCGCGAAAAGCTCGCGCAGCTCTACGGCGTCTGGGTCGGCATCGACGCCGGCGGCGAGATGGCGCCGCACCAGCACGACTTCGTCGACGCCGGCGTCGATCTCGACGACCTGGTCCGGCACGGCATCGGGCAGCTGACCCGCGCGTTCGGCACCCGGCCGGTCGACCCGGTGATCGGGGCGCGCAGCCTCGCCCGCACCCAGCGGCAGATCGTGACCAGCAGCCGGTTCGGCATCCCGGCCGTGGTGCACGAGGAGTGCCTGACCGGCCTGGCCGCGTGGCAGGCGACCATCTACCCCGCGCCGCTGTCGTGGGGCGCCACCTTCGACCCGGACCTGGTCCGCCGGATGGCCGCGCAGATCGGGAAGACCATGCGCGGGCTCGGCGTGCACCAGGGGCTCGCGCCGGTCCTCGACGTCGCCCGCGACCTGCGCTGGGGGCGGGTCGAGGAGACCATCGGCGAGGACCCGTACCTGGTCGGGACGATCGGGAGCGCCTACGTCGCCGGCCTGGAGTCGGCCGGCATCGTCGCCACGCTCAAGCACTTCGTCGGGTACTCCGCCTCGCGGGCCGGGCGCAACCTGGCGCCGGTTTCGGCGGGCCCGCGGGAGATCGCCGACGTCCTGCTGCCGCCGTTCGAACTGGCGCTGCGGGCGGGTGCCCGGTCGGTGATGAACGCCTACACCGACACCGACGGCGTCCCGGCCGCGGCGGACACGACGCTGCTGACCGGCCTGCTGCGGGACACCTACGGCTTCGACGGCACGGTCGTGGCCGACTACTTCTCGGTGGCGTTCCTGCACCGGCTGCACGGGGTCGCGGCCGACCGCGGCGACGCCGCCCGGCAGGCGCTCACCGCGGGCATCGACGTCGAACTGCCCACGATGGACTGCTACGGCGAGCCGCTGCTCGCCGCGGTGGAAGGGGGCGCGGTCGAGGTCGCCGCCGTCGACCGCGCCCTCGAACGGGTGCTGCGGCAGAAGTGCGAGCTGGGCCTGCTCGACGCGGACTGGGCGCCGGAGGTGCCCGAGGAGATCGACCTCGACGACGCCGAGTCGCGGGCGCTGGCCCGGGAGGTCGCCGAGCGCTCGATCGTGCTGCTGCACAACGACGGCACGCTCCCGCTGGCCCCCGGCACGAGCGTCGCCGTCGTCGGACCGCGCGCGGACACGCCCGGCGCGATGCTCGGCTGCTACTCGTTCCCGCTGCACGTCGGCGTCCACCACCCCGACGTCCCGTTCGGCGTCACGGTGCCGACCGTGCTGGAGGCCCTGCAGGAGTCCTACGACGTCACCTACGCCCTCGGCTGCCCGGTCACCGGCGGGGACGACGACGGGATCGCGCAGGCGGTGGCGGCGTGCGCGGACGCGTCGGTGTGCGTGGCCGTGCTGGGCGACCGGGCCGGGCTGTTCGGCGGCGGGACGTCCGGCGAAGGCTGCGACGCGCCCGACCTGCGGCTGCCGGGCCGCCAGGAGGAACTGCTGGACGCCCTGCTGGACACGGGCAAGCCGGTGGTGCTCGTCCTGCTTTCGGGGCGGCCGTACGAGCTGTCCCGGCAGCTCCCCCGGCTCGCCGCGGTCGTCTGCGGCTTCTACCCCGGTGAAGAAGGCGCGCCCGCGCTGGCCGGGGTGCTCAGCGGCCGGCTCGACCCGGCCGGGCGGCTGCCGGTGAGCTTCCCGGCGACCGGCGCGAGCCAGCCGTCGACCTACCTGGCGGCGCCGCTCGGCCGCCGCAGCGAGGTGTCCACAGTGGACCCGACGGCGCTGTTCCCGTTCGGGCACGGGCTGTCCTACAGCCCGGCGACCTGGCTGGACGTCAGCGCGACCGGCTCGCTCTGGCCGACCGACGGCGTCTGCCGGGTCCGGGTCACCCTGCGCAACGACCACCAGCGCGAGACGTCCGAAGTCGTCCAGGTGTACCTGCACGACCCGGTGGCCGACGTCGCCAGGCCCGAGCGCCAGCTGATCGCCGCCCGCCGCGTCGCCGTCGCGCCGGGCGCCACGACCGTGCTCGACATCGCGTTGCACGCGGACCTGACCTCCTACACCGGCCGCGCCGGCCGCCGCCAGGTCGATCCCGGCGACGTCGAGCTGCGGGTCGGGACGTCGAGCGAGCAGATCATCGCCACCCTGCACTGCACGCTGACCGGGCCGCGCCGCTTCGTCGGCTTCGACCGGGTCCTGGCCCCGGAGTTCTCGTCGTGAAGCGTCCGCTCGTGATCCTCTGCCTGGCCGTGCTGACCGCCCTCTTCGTGGGCGCTTCCGGCCGTCCCGCGCCGTCGCACTGGGTGGCGACGTGGACCTCGATGCCCCAGCTGACCGAGCCGGGCAACCTGCCGCCGGCGCCGTTCACCGGCCCCGACCGGGTGCTCGACAACGCGTCCCTGCGCGAAACGGCGCAGGTGACGGTCGGCGGCCCGCGGATCCGGCTGCGGTTCTCCAACGCCTTCGGCGGGGCGCCGCTGCCGCTGACCGCGGTCTCGGTGGCGCGCCCGGTTTCCGGGGCGGCCGGGGTTTCCGCGGTGGTCCCGGGCAGCGTGGTCCGGGTGACCTTCCACGGCAGGCCGTCGACGGTGGTCCCGCAGGGCGCCCAGGTCGTGTCCGACCCGCTGCCCTTCCCGGTGCGCTCCCTGGAGAACATCGCGGTGACGGCGTACCTGGCGAACGGCCAGGCTTCGACGTCGATCACCTCCCACCCGGGTTCGCGCACGACGTCGTACCTGCTGGCGGGCAACCACGTTTCCGACGCCGAGCTGCCGGGCGCGACCCCGGTCGACCACTGGTACTTCCTCAGCGGCGTCGAGGTCCTTTCCCCGGCGTCCGCGGTGGCGGTGATCGGCGACTCGATCTCCGACGGCCGCGGCTCGACGACGAACGGCAACGACCGCTGGCCGAACGTGCTGGCGTCCCGCTTGCCCGGCGTCTCGGTCGTGAACCAGGCGGCGGGCGGCAACCGCGTCCTGCAGGACGGGCTGGGGCCGAACGTGCTGGCCCGCCTCGACCGGGATCTGCTGTCGACGAGCGGGGTTTCGTGGGCGATCGTGTTCGAGGGCGTCAACGACATCGGCACGGCGGCCCCGGCCGACGCGGCGGCCGTCGCCGACCAGCTGATCGACGCCTACGACCAGATCCTGGTCCGCGCGCACGCCCAGGACATCGGCGTCTACGGCGCGACGATCACGCCGTTCGGCGGCAACACGGCCTACGACGTGCCCGAACGCGAGGCGGCCCGGCAGAAGGTGAACGCGTGGATCCGCCAGCCGGGTCACTTCGATGCGTTGTTGGACTTCGACAAGGTCGCCCGCGATCCGGCGGCGCCGGCGCAGCTGCTGCCGGCCTACGACGTCGGCGACCACCTCCACCTCAACCCGGCCGGATATCGCGCGCTGGGTTCGAGCGTTCCGCTCCGGCTGTTTTCGTGAAGGAAACGTTTCCCGCCGAATAGTGGACAATTCCTGGACGCGGTTTTCCCGGTCGTGATCACTGTTCGCCGATCCTCATCTGACGGACGGTGATCACGCCGGATACCTGTTGGGACACAAGCGAGTCTCGATGCCGGGGGCCCTGTGCCGCGGATCACGGCGCTGCCCCTAGTATGTCGCCGTCTGCTCGTCCCCACAGGAAGTCGTCGCTCCCGGAAAGGGAAACCATGTCCGACGTCATCAACAGCATCTTCGGCCGTCCCAAGAACGAAAACACCGGCGGGTACGCCTACGGCACCGTCGAGCCCGAGCCGGTGGTGGTCGCCGAGGCGCCCGCCGTCGAGACCGTCGACACCACCGACGACACCGTCGACGCGGAGGCCGTCGTCGAGGATGCCGCCGTCGAGGAGCCGGAATCCGCACCGGAAGCGGAAGCCACGACGGAAACCGCCGAGGACGAGACCGAAGACGACGCGGCCGAGACCGAAGCCGACGCGGCCGAGACCGACGACTCCGCCGAAGCTGACGACTCCGAAGAGGACGAAGCCGAAGAGGCGGACGAAGACGTCGCCGAGACCGAAGCCGAAGTCGAGGCCGAACCGGTCGCCGAAGCCGACGAGCCCGCCGAGGCCGAGGCGGCTTCCGAGGACGAGACCGTCGTCGCGGAGGCCGAGCCGGTCGCCGAAGCGGAACCCGTCGCGGAAGCCGCGCCGGTCGCCGAGGACGAGCCGGCCGCGGCCCGGCCGGCCGCGGGCACCCGCGGCAGCACCACGGTCGCCGACGGCGTGGTCGGCAAGATCGTGCTCCGGATCGCCGCCCAGACCGAAGGCGTGTACAGCGTCGACGAAAGCGGCGTCACCGTCGAGCTGGCCGACGAGGTCGCCTGGATCACGATCCCGGTGGTGGTCGAGTTCGGTCACGCGGTCAAGGCGCTGGGCGAGCAGGTCCGGGTCGCCGTGATCGACGCCGTCGAGCAGTACCTCGGCCTGGACGTCGAGGTCGTGGACGTGCACGTCACCGACATCCACTTCCCGGAAGCGGGCTGATCGCGGTGCCCGGTCCCGGACTCCGGGACCGGGCACCTCCCCCGCCGGGGTGAAGCGTTCCCGGGACGCGCCCCTCGCCGTCGCACTCCCTCCCCGCCTCCGGTTGCCGTCGGAGATCGACTGCCACCCCTTCGGGTGGGCCGCTTCCGATGATCTTCACCGGAAGCGGCACCCGCCGTCACGCCACGTCGTCTTTCGCCCGTGGGTAAAGGATTTCCCGGCCCGGCCGCCATCATCGGACCGGTGCGCCCGGACCCTGTTACGGTTCCGCCGCCCTGGTCCGGACCACGCCGGCCGGGGCCTTTTCGCGGGCGGCTTTCCGTTGCCGCCCGTGCACTTCCGGAGAAAAGGCGACCCTTGACCCCCCTGACCGACCCCGGCGAGCCGACGCCGGACTGGCACGTCACCGCGTTCCTCGCCCCGCCGGCGGGCGGCAGCCCGCTGCTCGACGCCGTCCGCGCGCTGCGCGCCCGCATCCTGTTCGACCACGGCCGCCGTCCCGCGTTCCGCCGCGCGGACGGCACCCACGCCGATGACCAGGACCTCGACTTCGGCGCCTGGCACTTCCTCGCCCGGCGCAGCCCCGGCGGGCCGCCGCTGGGCTACATCCGGCTGTCCACCCCGGACTCCGGCGCGCTCTTCCAGTCCCGCGACTTCCTCGGCGCCGGACGTTACGAAGAACTCCTGGCGGCCGAAGGGTTCCCGGCCGGGTCCGTGTTCGAGCACAGCAGGCTGGTGGTCGAACACCGGGCCCGGAAGCTCGGGCTCGGGCTGCACCTCAACGCACTGGCGATCGGCGCGGCCCACCACCTCGGCGCGCGGGCGATGATCGGCACGTCCGGCACGAAGGACGGCCAGGACCGGTTCCACGAGCGGTTCGGCTTCCGGCCCGTGCCCGGCACCCGCCGGTACGTCCCGCAGTACACCGAGGACGTCGTGATCATGCTGCACCGCGTCGCCGACGGCGGCGGCCGCCACCACGACCTGGTCACCCGGCTGCGCGACGAGTTCCCGGTGATCGCGGCCGCCGGAGCGGCGCCGCTGCTGCCCGTTCCGCCGGTGCGCCGCACCGCGCGCGTGACACCGAGCGCCACCACCGCGCCCGACCGCGCCAGCTGGCGGCCGGTGCTGCACACCGCGGACGGCGTCGAGGCGCTGCTCGCGTCGGGGATCGTCCGCGAGGTGCACGACACGATCGACGACCAGCTCACCGAACTGGTCCGCAGCCGCGAACCGGGCTGCCGGGACACCGGGGAAATCGAGCGCCGGAAACGGGAGCAGCTGGCCGGCGCCGAGCCGTGGGAGTACGGCACCTGGGCGTGGTACCCGTGGTCGGGGCGGCTGGTGCACGTGCTGCCGCGCGAGGAGTTCCGGCTGGTCCGCACCGACCGCAACCGCGGCCGGATCGAACGGCCCGAGCAGCGGCGGCTGTTCGGCAAGCGGATCGGCGTGATCGGCCTGTCGGTGGGCAACAGCGCGGCGCTGACGTTCGCGCTCGAAGGCATCGGCGGCGCGTTCCGGCTCGCCGACTTCGACGGTTTCGGGCTGTCCAACCTGAACCGGCTGCGCGGCGGGCTGCACGACCTCGGCGTCAACAAGGCGGTGCTGACGGCGCGGCAGCTGTTCGAGATCGACCCCTACCTCGACGTCGAGATCGAGCCGGCCGGGCTGACGCCGGAGACCATCGAGCGGTTCTTCGCCGGTGGTCTCGACCTCCTCGTCGAGGAGTGCGACACGCCGTGGGTGAAGATCGCGGCCCGCGAGTACGCCCGCGACCTCGGCATCCCGGTCGTGATGGACTGCAACGACCGCGGCATGCTCGACGTCGAGCGCTTCGACCGCGAACCGGACCGGCCGCTGCTGCACGGGCTGCTCGGCGACGTGAAGTCCGTCGACCTCCTGGACCCGGCACCGCGGGACCGGACCGAGCTGATCCTGGCGATGGTGGACGCGGACCGCATCAGCCCGGCCCTGGCGGCCTCGTTCGGCGAGCTGGGACGCACGCTCAGCAGCTGGCCGCAGCTCGCGTCCGGCGTCGCGCTCGGCGGGGCGCTGTGCGGGGAAGCGGCGCGGCGGATCCTGCTCGGGCAGCCGTGCGAATCCGGCCGGTTCTACACCGACCTCGACCAGCAGCTGCACCCGTCGCGCAACGTCTACGCCGGAGGTCCGGCGTGACCGCGCTGTCCGTTCCGGTGGCGGTCACGGGCACCGGCGTGCACCTGCCACCGCAGGTCGTCACCAACGCCGAGCTCGCGTCGACCCTGGACACGTCCGACGAGTGGATCGTGAGCCGCACGGGCATCCGCTCCCGCCGTCGCCTGGCCCCGGACCGGGCGACGTCGGACATGTGCGCGGCCGCGGCCCGCCCGGCGCTCGCGGCGGCGGGGATTTCCGCGCGCGAGATCGACGCGATCATCGTCGGGTCGTACACCTCCGACCAGCCGTTGCCGTCGACGGCCCTGATCGTCAAGGAACTGCTCGGCGCGGACCGCGCGCTGACGCTGGACGTCACGCAGGCGGCGTGCGCCAACGGTGTCCAGGCGCTGTTCCTGGCGGCGCACCTGCTGCAGACGTCGGCGGCGGAGACGGTCCTGGTCCTGGCGGCGGACTGCGCGTCCCGCGTGACGGACCCGGCCGACCGCACGACGAGGGTGTTCTTCGGCGACGCGGCGGGCGCGGCGGTCCTTTCGCGGGCGGCCCCGGGGGCGGGCCTGCTGGGCTGGGACTTCGGTAGCGAGCTGTCCTACGACGTGGAGATCCCGGCGCCGGGCGCGTACCTGAAGATGAACGGCCGGGCGGTCTGGACCACCGCGACCCGCTGCCTCCCGGACAGCATCCTGCGCGCGGCGGACCACGCGGGCGTGCCGGTCGAGGACCTCACGCACCTGTTCCTGCACCAGGCGAACCGCAACATCCTGACGGCGGCGCTGGACAAGCTGAGCGTGCCCCGTGCCCGGGCGCCGATGACGGTGGAGCGCCTGGGCAACACCGGATCGGCGGGCGTCTTCACGGCGATGCACGAGCGGTTCGGGACCGGCGAGGTCCGGCCGGGAGACACGTACGTGGTGTCGTCGATCGGCGCGGGTTTCCAGTGGGGCACGCTGTGCTTCCGCCACGGCTGAGGTGACCGGTGGCTCCGGCTTCCGCGCCGGAGTCACCGCACCCGATAGCGCAGGTGGAGGACGTCGCGGTCCTCGAGACGGCGGACGAGTTCGAGCTCGGCCTTCGTGTCGCCGAACAGGCGCCGTCCTTCGCCGAGGAGCACCGGGACGACGTGGAGTTCGATCTCGTCCAGCTGCCCCGCGGCCAGCAAGGCCTGTGCGGCTCCGGCGCCGTGCACCATGACCGCGCGTTCGCCCGCCGCGGCGCGTGCTTCTTCCGCGGCCGCCGTGACGTCGGTGAAGTACCGGGCGCTGCCGGGCGGGGTGTCGGCGGGATCGACGTGGTGGGTGAGCACGTGGATCGGCACGCCGTCGTGGTGGTCGCCGCCCCACCGGCCGGCCAGCTCGTACGTGCGCCGGCCGGAGATGAGCGCGCCCGTCGCCAGCGCTTCGCGGTAGATCTGCCCGCTGGCGCCGTCCCCGTGGCGGTGGTCCAGCCAGTCGAACAGCCGGCCTCCACCGCGGCCGAGTTCCTGGCCGGGCCGGTCGTCCGGCCCGGTCACGAAGCCGTCGAGGGACACGGACATGTAGAGGCGGATCACGGGACTCTCCTTCGGGCCGGGTTCGCTTCACCCACGCGTCGAACGAACCCCGCCCGGATCGACAGCCCCTCAGCTTTCGTTCGCCCGGGCGATCACCTCCTCCAGCCGCAGCGGGCCGGCCGGGTGGTGGGACAGGCACAGCGGCGTCGCCACCTGGCGGAAGCCGAACGCCTCCCCCGCCACGTAGAACTGCGCCCGTTCCAGGCGCGAGATGTCCGCGACCGGGCTGCCCTTCGCCCGGGCCAGCTCGTTGGCCGCGGCGATCTGGGCCGGGCTGTTGAGGCGGCCGAAGAACTGCGTCATCGCGTTGCCGACCACCTGGTTGTGCAGGCCCTTCGGCGCCTGCGTGGCGAACAGCAGGCCCAGGCCGTACTTGCGCGCCTGCGAGGCCAGCACGATCGTGCTGCGCGTGCTCGCGGTGAGGCTCCCCGACGACGCCAGCGTCTGGGCTTCGTCCATCACGAACAGCGCACCCAGCGGCCGGTCGTCCGCCGGGTTCCGCTTGACCCACGCGAACAGTTCCATCTGCAGCTGGTTGACGAAGTTCTGCCGCTGTTCCTCGGCGGGCAGCCCGACGAAGCTGATCACGGAGACCCGCGCCCGCTTCCCGGCCTTCGGCGTCAGCAACGCCCCGGGATCGACCGGCTCGCCACCGCCGGCGAAGAGCGGATCGTTGACCATGGCGGCCTTCAGCACTTCGGCCAGATCCGCGGCGATGCGCTTGGCGTCGTTGAGGTTGCTGACGTCCTCGGGCAGATCGGCCATCAGCTCGATGAGGTCCGGCAGGCTCCGCGACCCGGTCCGCGCGTGGTGCGTGACGGCCTGCCGCAGCACGGCGAGCCCGATGTTGGCTTTCGCGGTGCTCCCGGTGAGCCGAGCCTGAGGGGCGAGCGTGGCGACCGCCACCTCGACGGCCGCGGTGAACTCGTCGGTGTCGTCGAGAACGCCCCCGAAGTCGGGCAGCGGCCGGAAGGCGAGCGGCCGCCCGGTGGACCGCCCCGGCGTCCACACGACGACATCGGTTTCGGCGAGGTACTTCTCGGCGAGCCCGGCGTCCCCGTTCGTCCAGCCGTCCGGCGCTTCCGGCCACGGGTCCCCGAGCCGGGCGAGGTCGTTGTTGGGATCGAGCACGATGGCGGAGACACCCCGCAGCGCACACTCCTCGACGACGCGCCGGAGAAGAACGGTCTTACCGGACCCGGACCCGGCAAAGACGGCGGCGTGCTTTCGAAGAGCGGAAAGTTCGATCCGGACGGGTTCCCCGGACCCGACAACGGTACCGAGGGTGATCTCATCGTCGGCGGGCGGCGGGTGGGTGGCCTCGGCGGTGCGTCCGGCCGGCTGTTCGGCGGACGTTCCGGCGGAAGTTTCGGCGGACGGCGAGGCCGGTTTGTCGGGCAGCACGGCGGAAAGAAGATCCGACCGACTGGCGGGGCGGCGGTCGATCAGCCACTCGTGAAGTTCGCGGCCGCCGCTGCCGAGCATCTTCTGCAACGCCGAGAAGGTCCGCGCATCGGCATCGGAGAGCCGGACCGTCCGGCCACCCGCGGCGGTGAACTTCTCGACCTCTTCCCGCGTCTTGGCTCCGCGTCCCCAGGCGTCCCGGAGGATGACGAGGTGCCGGTTGGCTGCCCCCTGCAGCTGCCCCGCCGCCGAGCGGGCCTTGCGGAACCGGCTCAACGCCGCCCTCGGATCGCGGGCCGCGATCGCCCGGAACGCCCAGTGCTCCTGCAGGTCCGCGGCCTCGTCGAGGGTCCGGGACAGCCAGGCGTGCACCTCGCTGCGCCGGTTCTGGCGTTCGCACGTCCACTCCAGCTCGTCGTCACCGACCTCGGTGACCCAGCAGCGCAAGGCCGCGGAGAGAAGATCCGGCATGACACTGTCCACAGTCATCTCGGCGAGCAGCGAACCGGGATCGGTTTCGGCCTGCAGCTTCTCGAACTCGGCATCCAGCTCGGCGAACCGGTCGGTTTCGACCGTGGTGCGGATGGGCGCGACCGGCACCACGGCCTTCTCGTCGAAGGAGGTGAGTTCCGCGGCTTCCCCGGTGCGCAGGCACAGGTCGATGTGTGCGCCGATGCGCTTGAGAAGCTCGCGGGGAGTCCACTGCTCCCAAGGCCCTTCGAACGCTTCGGGCGCCACCGGCCAGGTGGGGTGTGGCGGGGTGAAGCCCATCGCTTCGTAGGCCACCCCGAGCCGCTTCTCCACCAGCGCCCGGCCGAGGCCGGCGTCGGTGATCCGGCCGAGCGTCATCCATTCGCGGAAGCGGTCCGGGACGGTGCCCGCGGCCTTCGTCTTGATCTGCACCCACGTGCTCGGCAGGCAGGCGAGCACGGTCAGCGTCTTGTGCGTGACCTCCCGCAGCCCCATCAGCCCGTCGGCGATCCGCGCCACGAGCAGGTCATCCGCGGCACCGTCCTTGAGCATGCCCTGCGTCGAGCGCGCGATGAGGGTGTCGAGCTGGTCCACGGCGATCACCACGGGTCCGGTGAGGGCGAGCAGCCGGGTGATCTCCTTAACGAGAACGCGAGCGGGTTTCGGTCGCGAGTAGATGTTCCACTGCCGGGCCTCGGAGGTCAGCTCGGCATCGCCGTCCAAGTAGTCCTCGCCGATGTACTTGGCACTCCGATCCCGGCTCGCGATGAGCACGAGCGCCCGCGCGGTGTCCCCGCATTCCTCGGCGACCACCTCGTCGAGGGACGCCACCCCGTCGACGAAGGCTTCGACATCCTCGGCCGTCAACCCGCGCCCGCGCCGGATCCTCGCCTCGACCTCGGCACCGACGTGCGCGCGGAGGCACACGCGCAGCAGGAACCGCTTCAGCTGCGACTCCCCCGAATCGTCAGGACGGGCCAGACCGCGGCGCAGGGCTTCGGCCGTGTTCTCCCAGAACGCCTCGGCCGCGGTGACGTCGTCGAGGAAGAAGTAGCCTCGCGCGCGGTGGGTCTGGCGCCGGACGAGACCGAGCAGATGCGTCTTGCCGACGCCCTTCAACCCCTGCATGACCAGCCCGATGGGGCTGGGCCCGTCGCTGGCCACGGCGTCGCGGATGCCCGTCTTGAGGGCGGCGAGCGCCTCGTCGTGCAGACCGTCGACGTGGTAGGGCGAATCCCGCCAGACGTGGTCGGGTGTGTCCGCCCAGTCGAAGCTGAGCGTCGCCAATGCCTTGAGCTCGTCCATCACAACGCCTCGAAGGAAAGGAAGTGGTTGTCCTCACCGCCGATGCGGATCGCTGCCTCGTGGTCGGCCGCGGTGAGTGCCTTGCGGTTGTCTTCGGGGACGAGGTGGATCTTCCCCGCGCGGCTCAGTTCCTTGAGCACCACGTCGACCTCCGCCGCCGGCGCACCCAGCTTGGGGCGCAGGTCCACCAGCGCGACCCATCCCCGCGGCTCCCGCACCAGCTCGCGGTAGGCGACCCTGATCCGGGTCTCGAGGTCCTCGACCGGCGCCGGCGCGGACGGGGCCGGCGGGCCGAACACGTCGGCCAGCCGCAGGTTCCGGGTGCGGCGGAAGTCGTCGAACCCGCCCAGCACCAGGTACAGCACCGAGCAGAGCGTGCTCTGCGGCCGCGGCGGCGGGGGCTTCTTCGCCCCGAGTTCCTTCTCGCACCACGCCCAGCCGCTGTCGGTCAGCTGGTGGACGAACGTGCGGCCGGCCTTCTCGCTGGTGACGTACCCGCCGTCGTTCAGCTCCGTGCGTTCCTTGCCGGTGAGGGTGAAGCCCACCAGCTCCTTCAGCTCCGGGTTGGGCACCTCCCGGCCCAGCACCATGAGCGTGAACATCGCCGCGGTCTGCCTGTGTCCCAAGCGGTCGGTCATCCGAGATCCTTCCGGTGCTGCGTGGTTGGGGCGCGGGTGTCAAGCGTTCGCCGGAGCCAGTCGATCGACCGGCGGACTTCCGGCGGCGCCGGGGCGTGGTCGTCGCCGTCCGGGGAGCGGGGTTTCACCGCCACCGCGAGGTCCGTCGCCAGGTCGCGGGCGCGGGCGCCGTCGCCTGCGCCGACGGCCGCCTGCAGGGCCGTGACCAGCTCGTCGACGAGGTCCCAGCGGGACGGGCGCAGGCGGGATTCGCGGGCCTGCTCGAGCAGCACGGACAGGTCGAGGTCGTCGTCGACCAGCGGGGTGAAGCCCTTCAGCTGGCCGACCAGGTCGCGGGCCACTTCGGCGGGGCCGCGCGTGCCGCTCAGGCGCAGGTAGCGGAGGTTGCCGACGTAGCCCGGCAGCGACGACGCCTCGGTGCCCGCCGTCAGGATCGGGATCACCCGGCGGTCCTGGCCGAGCGTGCGGTGCAGGAACAGCTCGACCTCGGCCGCCTGCCAGCGGCTGACCTTGCCGTCGACGAGCAGGCACAGGTGCCGGGCGTCGTCTTCGGCTCGCGCGAGCAGCGACCGGTCGCCCGAGAGCGACTTCACCACGCGCACGTCCCGCTTCTTGAGTTCGTCGACCAGCTCGTTCGCCGGGTGGACGAACGTGCGCGGGATGCTGACCCGCAGCTCGTGCTTGAACTCCCGCCGGCTCGACCGGACGGAAGCAACGTAGGCGTCACGGTTTTCGGCCAGCAGGTCGGTCCGGTCGAGCCGGCAGGCGACCACGGCCGCGACCGTCTCGAGGGCGAACCCGATCTGGTCGGCCCCCGGCGTCTGCTCCGACAGCACCGGCAGCTGCTCGCCGAAACTCCAGTAGGACACGTACGGCAGGGTGAGGTGCCGGGCCATCGTCGCCGGCTCGACCGTCTGGTCGAGCCAGGTCCGGTACAGCTCGGCCGTCTCGTCGACGACGATGCGGCGCCAGGTCTCCGACCGGTCGTACTCCTCGCGGTTGTCGAACCGCGACAGCACCGGCAGCACGGTGAGCCGCGCGCGGTCGAACGGCAGGAGGTTGCGCGCCGCGTCGGCGCGCCGGGCCGCCTCCATCGCGCCGAGGATGCTCTGCCGGTTGGCGGTGAACAGCAGGACGAGGTGGTCGGGCAGGTGCGCCGTGCAGATCCCGCCGATGTCGGAGATCCCGGTGCGGCTGTCGACGAGGACGAAGTCGTAGCGGGCGACCCAGTGCGCACGGCACTGCTCGAGGTATTCGCCGAAGCCGTCGTCGTACAGGCCGTCCCAGTCGATCTCCTGCACCTGGGTGACGTAGCCGGGCTCTTCGCGGCCGGCGGCGACGAAGTCGAGGACGCCGACGCCGGTCAGCCGCTGGACGTGGGTGTCCGGCGCGAACCGGCCGTGGCGGAAGTCGTCCACGAGGTCGACCACGCCACCGGTCGGCCGCGCGGGCAGCTGTGGGCGGAAGTAGTCGCCGAGGCCGGGCGCCTCGAGGTCCCAGTCCAGGCAGAGCACGCGGTGGCCCCAGCGGGCGAGCAGCACGGCGATGTTGGCCAGCGTGAAACTCCGGCCGACGCCGCCCTTGTAGGAGTAGAAGGTGAAGATCGATCCCGGCATCGGTCAGAACCTCGGCATCCGTGCCCGCTTCGGCGGTTCGGGGGCGGGGGTGCGCACCGGCCAGTCGCCCCGCCACTCCGGCGCGCGGTCGATGAGCTGTTCCAGTTCCACGGCGATCTGCTTGATCTGCTGGTTGAAGTCGAGGTAGGCCGGCGCGGTCTGGAAGTGCTCGAAGGGGTGGTTCCACTGCTGCAGGTCACGCGGGCGCCGCGCGTGGGCCCAGTCGGGGAAGTGCCGGGAGTCGCAGAAGATCACCGGGTAGATCAGGGGCTGCCCGCGCTTGCCCGGCGGCGCCGGCGTGAGCGCTTCCCGCTCTTCCATCGAGGCCCATTCGGCCAGGCACCATTCGTCCCGGAAGTACTTGGGAGAGCACACCGGAAGCAGCACCCGCGAGCGTTGCAGCGCCGAACTCAGTTCCAACGGCCAGCTGGATCCGACCCGGACCTGGTCGTCGAAGAAAATCCGGACGTCCTCGTACCGGTTGTTGTCGAGCACTTCCTGGAGACGCGGGTGGAAATGGTGGCGAATCCACGCCGATATGTCACCTGCGGTGCGGAAGTAGCTGATGTACACGTCGTACTCGTACACGCGTGCCGCCGCCCCTTCACCGCTCCCGCCAGGCGGACCGATCCTAGATCCGCCGACGGCCACCGAAGAAGACGGGAAACCTGACAGATTCAGGACAATACCTGGCCAGCGCCCGAACCGGCCGGGAAACGCGCCCTTGACAACCCGCCGACCGGCAGATATATGACAGGCGAACACGGAGCACGAGGGGCCGAATCGTTTGCGGAAAACCGATCTCCCGGATCGGTGATTCACCGACCGATCCGAGGGGAAGCCGATGTCCGAACCCGATCCGCCGAAGGTGTTTTTCAGTTATTCGCACGACACGCCGGAGCACAAGGACCTGGTCCGGCGGTTCGCGACCTTCCTGCGCGGCCGGATCGGCCTCGAGGTCGTGCTCGACCAGTGGTACGACAACGTCCGCATCGACTGGTCACTGTGGGCCACCCGGCATCTCAAGGCCGCGGACTTCGTCATCGTCGTGGCGTCTCCCCTGTACCGGGCCCGGGCCGACGGCGAGGCACCGCCGCACGAGGGCCGCGGCGCCCAGTTCGAGACCGCGATCATCCGGAACAAGCTGACCAGGGACCTCGAAGACGGCACCCGCCGGGTCCTGCCGGTCGTCCTGCCCGGCCGGTCGATCGACGAGATCCCCGAGTTCCTCAACCCGTACTCCATGACCCGGTACGAGATCACGGAGTTCACCGACGACGGGGTCGGCGACCTGCTCGCCGCCATCACCGGTCGGGGGCAGCATCCGATGCCCCGCCGCGGAGTCTGGCTCGGCGGGGTTCGGGAGCCGCGGCGGGTGCTCGCCGGCGAGCTGCCGTGGATGTGCGCCAGCTCCGGCGTGCGGCGGGGCGAGGCGTGGATCGACGGCCTGCACTACGAAAACAGCATCGTCCTGCGGCCGAACACCCCGTCCCCCGGCGGGCCGGGGTTCATCGAACTGGACCTCGGCGGCCACTACCAGCGGTTCACCACGGTGGCCGGGGTGCTCGACAACGCCCGCGACCCCTTCCAGGTCGGGCGCTTCCGCGTGGTCCTCGACGGGACACCGCGGTCGGAACACGAGGTGTCGGCCGGAAAGCCGGCCCAGATCGACGTCGACGTCTCCGGTGCCCGCGTCCTGCGGCTGGAGATGTCCCGGCCGGGGGCGGCGGCGTCTCCCTTCGGCTCCGCGGCCGTCGTCGTCACCCGGCCAGGCCGGCCACCCGAACTGGCTCTGGGCGATCCGACCGTGACCTAACCCGGCACGTCTCCAGGTCCACCGCACGCAACGCCGCGCCCACACCCGGCAGGGCCGCCGCGTTCATCGACAAAGACGTCACGCCCAGTCCCACCAGCACCGGTGCCAACGACGGGTCCGCCGCCGCCTCGCCGCACACTCCCACCGGCTTCTCCCCCGCCGCCTCCGCGACCATTCCCACCAACCGCAGCAATGCCGGCTGGTGCGGGTCGTTCAACGACGCCACCGCGCCCAGCTGGCGGTCCGCCGCGAACACGTACTGGGCCAGGTCGTTCGTTCCCAGCGACACGAAGTCGACGGAGGCCAGGATCGCCTCCGCGCACAACGCCGCCGCCGGGATTTCGATCATCACGCCCACTCGGGCGATGCCCGCCGCGCGTGCTCGGGAGGCGAACCAGGCCGCTTCCGCCGCCGTTGCCACCATCGGGGCCATCACCGACAGCTCCACGCCCGTCTCCGCGGCCGCCGCCGCAATCGCCGACAGCTGGCGGTCCAGCAGCTCCGGGCGGTCGAACGCCACTCGCAGTCCCCGGACGCCCAGTGCCGGGTTGGGTTCCTCGCCCATCGGCAGGAACGGCAGCGGCTTGTCGGACCCCGCGTCCAGGGTGCGGACCACGACCGGTTTCCCCGCGAACGGGGACAGCACCGCCGCGTACGCCGCCCGCTGCTCGGCCTCCGTCGGCTCCGATGTCGCCGAGAGATAGCAGAACTCCGTGCGGAACAAGCCGATTCCCTCGGCGCCGGCCGCCGCGGCCGCCGTGGCGTCGGCCGGTGATCCGACGTTCGCCAGCAGCTTCACGCGGTGGCCGTCGGCGAGGCGGCCGACGCCGTCCCACGTCGGACGGGCGGTGCGGGCCGGTGCCCGGACCGTGCCGTCGGCGGGGGTCACCGTGCCTTCGGAACCGTCGACCGCGAGCCCGGGGCCGTCCAGGCCGAGGACGCCCGCGCACGCGACGACCGCGGGGATGCCCAGCGCCCGCGCCAGGATCGCCGTGTGGCTCGTCGGGCCGCCCTCCTCCGTCACCAGCGCCAGCACCAGGTCCGGGTCGAGGTCCGCGGTGTCGGCCGGCGCCAGGTCGCGGGCCACCAGCACGCTCGGCGACGTCAGCTCGGGGACGCCCGGCGGGGCCACCCCCAGCAGGGCCGCGACGATCCGGTCCCGGACGTCCGCGACATCCCGCGCACGCTCGGCCAGGTAACCGCCCGCGGCCCGCAGCGCCGTCATGAACTCCGCCGCCGCGTCCCAGACCGCCCGCGCCGCGGGCAGCGAACGTTCGAGCACCAGCTTCTCCGCGGACGCCAGCAGAGCCGGGTCCGACGCCATCACCGCGGTCGTCTCCAGCAGGGACCGGGCATCTCCGGACACGGAACGGGCACGATCGGACAACGCGGTCGCCACCGAAGCGGCGGCCGGCCCGATCTTGCCGGCTTCGGCCGCCAGGTCCGGCGGAACGGGCGAGGAAGCGGGTTCCGGCAGGTCAGCGGGCACGACGACACGGGGACCGGCGACCCGGCCCGGGCTGACTCCGACTCCGGACAACTGCATGGAAGGACCTCCGGAAGCAAAGGATCTCGTAACTGGGGATTGACAGTACGGTAACAACGGGCACAATCAAACGGCAACGGGCAAACATCGGAGAGGAACGGGCATGTACGCCGCCGAACGGCACCAGCTCCTGGCACAACGCGCACGTCGCGACGGCCGGGTCGACGTCAACGACGTCGCCGGCGAACTCGGTGTCGCCCCCGAGACCATCCGCCGCGACCTCGGCGTTCTCGAACGCCAGGGCATCGTCCGCCGCGTCTACGGCGGCGCGGTCGCCGTCGAGCGGCTCGACTTCGAACCCGAAGTGGCGCAACGGGACCAGACCAACGCCGCCGAGAAGGACGCGATCGCCCGGGCCGCCCTCGACCTGGTGCCCGACCGCGGCTCGATCCTGCTCGACGCGGGCACCACGACCAGCAGGCTCGCGACGCTGCTCCCCACCGACCGCGAGCTGACGGTGATCACCAACTCGATCCCGGTCGCCTCGATCCTCGCCACCCGCCCGGGCATCACGCTGCACATCCTCGGCGGCCGCGTCCGCGGGACGACGCTCGCCGCGGTCGAAGCCTGGACGCTGCACGCGCTCGACGGGCTGCTCGTCGACGTGGCTTTCCTCGGGGCCAACGGCTTTTCCGCCGAACACGGCTGCACGACGCCCGACATGGCCGAGTCCGCGGTGAAGGCCGCGGTGGTCGCCGCCGCGCGCAAGCGGGTGCTGCTGGCCGACCACAGCAAGTACGGCACCGACCAGCTCAGCCGGTTCGCGCGGCTGGCCGAGATCGACGTCCTGGTCACCGACAGCGGCATCGACGCCGGTGCCGTGGCCGAACTCGAAGAAGCGGGCCCGGAGGTGGTGCTGGCGTGATCGTCACCGTGACCCCCAACCCCAGCCTCGACCGGACCGCGCGCCTGGCCGGACTGCGCCGCGGCGAGGTCAACCGGGCCGAAGCCGTCCGGCTCGACCCGGGCGGCAAGGGCGTGAACGTCGCCCGCGCGCTGACCGCCGCCGGCACCCCGACCGTCGCGCTGCTGCCCGCCGGCGGACCGGTCGGCGAACGGCTGGCCGACCTGCTGGCGCCCGAAGGCGTCCCGGTCGTCGCGGTGCCCATCGCCGGGTCGACCCGCAGCAACATCACGCTCGTCGAGGCCGACGGGACAACGACGAAGATCAACGAGCCGGGCCCGGAGATCTCCGCGGGCGAGCTGGCCACCCTCGAACGCCGCGCCGTCGAACTGGCCGCGCGCGGCGAATGGCTGGTGTGCTGCGGAAGTCTCCCCGCCGGCGTCCCCGACGACTTCTACGCGCGGCTGACGAAGCTCGCCCACGAAGCCGGCGCGAAGGTCGCCGTCGACTCCTCCGGCGCGCCGCTCGCCGCCGCCTGCGCGGGCGGCCCGGACCTGCTCAAACCGAACCTCGACGAGCTGACCGAGCTCGCCGGCCGGCCGCTGCCGCTGCTCGGCGACGTCGTCGCGTTCTGCCGGGAGCTGATCTCCGGCGGCGTCGGCCGCGTGCTGGTCAGCCTGGGCGCGCGCGGTGCCGTGCTCGTCGAGGAGACCGAAACCTGCCACGCGCTCGGCCCGCTGGTCGCCGTGCGCAGCACCGTCGGCGCCGGAGACGCCGCCCTCGCCGGGTTCCTCCACGCGGGAGGAACCGGCCCCCGAGCCCTGCGGACCGCGGTCGCCTACGGCACCGCCGCGGTCACGCAGGAGGGCAGCCGCATGCCCACCCCGCACGACGTGCACCCCGACCAGGTGCGCGTGCTCGACGCCGACCCCACCTTCACCCTCAGCGGAGCCGCCGCATGACCACCCCAGACCTGATCACCGCCGACCTGGTCGACCTCGGCCTCGACGCCGCCGACAAGCAGTCCGCCGTCCGCGGCCTCGCGCAGCGGCTCGTCGACGCCGGGCGGGTGACCGACCTCGACCTGTTCCTCGAGGACGTCGCTGCTCGCGAGGAGCAGATGGCCACCGGGCTCGAAGGCGGCATCGGCATCCCGCACTGCCGGTCGGCCGCGGTCACCGCGCCGACGCTGGCCTTCGGCCGCAGCGCCGCGGGCATCGACTTCGGCGCGCCGGACGGCCCGGCGAAGCTGATCTTCCTCATCGCCGCGCCGGAAGGCGGCGGCAGCGACCACCTCAAGGTCCTGGCCGCCCTCGCCCGGCGGCTGGTCCGGGCGGAGTTCAAGCAGAACCTCCTGGACGCCGCCGACCCCGCCGCCGTCGCCGGCTACATCCGCCAGGAGGTGGCCTGACCATGAAGTTCGTCGCCATCACCGCCTGCCCCACCGGGATCGCCCACACGTACATGGCGGCCGAGTCGCTGGAGCAGACCGCCAAGGCCAACGGCGACGAGATCGTCGTCGAAACCCAGGGGTCGGCCGGCTCCGAGCCGTTGTCCGCCGAGGACATCGCGAGCGCGGACGCGGTCATCTTCGCCGCCGACCTCGCCGTGCAGGGCCGCGACCGGTTCGCCGGCAAGCCGCTCGTCGAGGCGCCGGTCAAGGCCGCGATCAACGACGCCGCCGGGCTGTTCGAACGGGCCAAGGCCGCGGCCCGCGAGCCCGTCGCTCCCGCGGTCGCGCCGGAGCTGACCTCGAAGGTCGGCGCGAACGACAAGGCCGGTACCAAGGTCCGGCAGTGGCTGATGACCGGTGTCAGCTACCTGATCCCGTTCGTCGCCGCGGGCGGGCTGCTCATCGCGCTCGGATTTGCCTTGGGCGGCTACAAGATCTCCGACGCGCCCCCGGTCACCGAGCACTTCGACGCCGGTTCGGTGGCGGGCTGGGCCGCGCTGATGTTCCAGATCGGCAGCGCCGCCTTCAAGTTCCTGGTGCCGGTGCTGGCCGGGTTCATCGCCTTCGCGATGGCCGACCGCCCGGCCATCGCCCCCGGTTTCGTCGGCGGCGCGATCGCCGTCACCGTCGGCGCCGGGTTCCTCGGCGGTCTCGTGGCCGGTCTGCTGGCCGGTGGCGTGGTGCTGTGGCTCAAGAAGATCCGGGTGCCGAAGGCAATGCGGGGCATCATGCCGGTGGTCGTGTACCCGCTGCTCGGGTCCATTGTGGTCGGTGTGCTGATGTACGTCGTGGTCGGCAAGCCGATGGCCGCCGCGACGAGCGGGCTGACGAACTGGCTCAACAGCCTCAGCGGGGCCAGCGCGCTGCTGCTGGGCGCGCTGCTCGGCCTGATGATGGCCTTCGACATGGGCGGCCCGGTCAACAAGGCGGCCTACACCTTCGCCGTCGGCGGCCTGACCACCGGAGCCACCGGGTCGCTGCAGATCATGGCCGCGGTGATGGCGGCCGGGATGGTGCCGCCGCTGGCGCTGGCGCTCGCGTCGGCCGTCCGCACGAAGCTGTTCACCGAGGCCGAACGCGAGAACGGCCGGGCGGCCTGGCTGCTCGGGGCGTCGTTCATCACCGAAGGCGCCATCCCGTTCGCGGCGGCGGACCCGTTCCGGGTGATCCCGTCGATCATGCTCGGCTCGGCCGTCACCGGCTCGCTGTCGATGGCTTTCGGCGCCACGCTGCGCGCCCCGCACGGCGGGATCTTCGTCCTGCCGCTGATCGGCAGCCCGCTGCTGTTCCTGGTGGCGCTGCTCGCCGGCACCGCGGTGGCCGCCGGTTCGGTGATCGCCCTGAAGCAGGTGCGCTTCCGCGCGGCGGAACGCTCCGCCGCCGTCTCCGGTCAGCCGGTCAACGCGTGAAGGAGTCCACTGTGTACCAACGTCGTACGCTCGTCGCCAGCAGCGTCGGTCTGCACGCCCGGCCCGCGGGGCTGGTCGCGAAGACGGCCGCCGGCCAGCCCGCGAAGGTGAAGATCGCCAAGATCACCGGCGGGGTGGCGGGTGACCCGGTCGACGCGGCCAGCGTCCTCGGCCTGATGACCCTGGGCGCGGCCCACGGGGACGAGGTCGAGCTGTCCGCCGAAGGCGACCAGGCGCAGACCTCGGTCGACGCACTGGCCGCGCTGATCGCCCAGGACCTGGACGCGTAACCGGCGCACACCACGAGGGCGCGGCACACCGGTGCCGCGCCCTCGCCGCGCGTTCAGGCGCGGATGCCTTCGAGCTGCAGGTCGATCAGCCGGCGCCACCGGCCGTCGCCCGCCATGTTCGCCATCGCCGCGCGGGTGACGAGGACGAAGTCCCCGGGACCGAAGTCGGCGCGCAGCCGGCCGGCTTCGACCGCGCGTGCCACGATGCGCCCGACGATCGCCGAGAACGCCGCCTTCTGCTCTTCGATGTCGGCCCAGCTCGGTTCTTCCGGGCCGAGGAGGGCGAACCGGAACGCGGCGTCGGGCTCCGCCGCCTCCAGGTAGCCGTAGAGCAGCGACTCGAACGCCACCCAGGGGTCCGCCGCCTCTTCGGCACCCTGGGCGAGGAAGGTCATCTCCTCGAACCGGCGGCCGATGATCGCCGCGCGCAGGGCTTGCTTGTCGGCGAAGTGCCGGTAGAGGGTGCCGACGCCCAGGCCGGCGCGGTCGGCGATCTCCTCCATCTGGACGGCGTCGCCGCGCTGGGCGAACAGGTCGCCGGCGGCGTCGAGGATGGCGTCGCGGTTGCGCCGGGCGTCGGCGCGCAGCACACGTCGGGAAGCGGTCATGGTCGGCCCAGCGTACTTGACGGAGGCGGCTTCCGGGCTATATTCGGAACCGGAATTCACCTTCACCTTAGGAGCCTCCATGATCGTCGTGACCACCCCGACCGGGAAGATCGGCCGCCGGCTCGTCCGGCGCCTGCTCGACGGGGGCAGCAAGGTCAAGGTCGTCGTCCGGGACGCCGCCCGGCTGGACGACGACGTCCGCGAGCGGGCCGAGGTGGTCGAGGGAAGCCACGACGACCCCGCGGTGCTCGACGCGGCCCTGCCCGGGGCCGACGCGCTGTTCTGGCTGGTGCCCCCGAACCCCGCCGCGGAGAGCGCGGAAGCGCACTACCTGGCCTTCGCCCGGGCCGGCGGAGCAGCCGTCCGCCGCCACGGCGTCGGCCACGTGGTCGCGGTGAGCAGCGCCGGACACGGCTGGCCCCGGCCGGCCGGCGTGCTGTCCGCGGCCTTCGCGATGGACGCCGAGCTGCGCAGGTCCGGCGCGGCCCACCGGGCGGTGTCCCCGCCCTTCTACATGGAGAACCTGCTGGGCCAGGTGGCCGCGATCCGCGAGGGGGGCGCGTTCTCCCTGACCTGCGCGGGCGACGAGCCGCTCGCCACGATCGCCACCCGCGACATCGCCGCCACCGCGGCGGACCTGCTGACGGACCGCTCCTGGACCGGCCAGGAGAACGTCCCGCTGTTCGGCCCCGACCGGCTCACCCCCGACGGCATGGCCGGGGTGCTGAGCGAGGAACTCGGCCGCCCGGTCGCCTACCAGCGCATCACCCTGGCCGGCTTCGCCGCGATGCGCCGGTCCCAGGGCGCGAGCGAGCGGGTGATCGCGGACGCGGCCGAGATGTTCGCGGCGCAGGACGAGGGCATCTACGACGCGGACTGGGCGAAGGCGGCGATCGCGCCGACGAGCTTCCGGACGTGGTGCCGCGAGGTGCTCAAGCCGGTGTTCTGACCGGAAGTCAGGCCGGGCCGAGCAGGGCGATCGACGCCCGCACCGCGACCTCGGTGACGTCGCCGGCCCGGCCGCCGTCCTCCACGGTCGTTGCGATCAGCTCGCGCAGGCCGCCCAGGAGCATGATCGACAGCTGCCTGGACGGCGGGCTGATCCCCGCCGCGCGCATCTCCGGGGTGTCGGTCAGGCGGTGCGTCATCGCGATGAACCCCTCCATCGCGTCGCGCTGCAGACCGCGGGCCGGTGCGCCCAGGGCCGGTACGTCGCGGATCCAGCTCAGGGTGATCGCCGGTTCGGACTCCGCGCACGCGATCCACGCTTCGATCGCCTGGCGGACCTGCAGCGCCCAGGGCGCGTGGGGGTCCACCGCCTCGGAAATCTGCTGGATCATCGCGCGGTTGGCCTCGGCCAGGAGGGCGATCAGGCACTCTTCGCGGCTGGAGAAGTGCTCGTAGAACGTCCGCCGGGACGTGCGGGCACGGCGGACGACGTCGGCCACCGTCGTTTCGCGGAAGCCGGCCTCGGTGATCGACTCGGCCAGGCCGTCCAGGAGACGCTGCCGGTGCGGGCGGGTGTCTACGTCCACTGACGTCACGCTATACGCCTCCTCTTGCCCCGGAATGGTACACCGGCGTACCGTACCGACGGTACGCTCGCGTACCACGTTCCCCTGGAGGGTCGATGACGACCGTGACAAGCCCCGTGACGCTGCCGCCGGGCCCGACCGCGCCCCGCGCCGTCCAGGGCGCCTACGCGCTGACGCAACCGTTGCGGGGCATGCGGCGGCTCAAGGACCGCTACGGCGACGCCTTCACGGTGAACGTGCCGATCTTCGGCCGGGCCGTCGTGATCAGCGGCCCCGCCGAGATCAAGCAGCTGTTCACCGCCGGGCCCGACCTCGTCGACAACCTCGAGGTCAACCTCGGGCGGGTGCTCGGGCCGCGGTCGCTGTTCGCGCTGTCCGGCGACGAGCACAAACGGCAGCGCAAACTCCTGGTGCCGCCGTTCCACGGCCGCCGCCTCGCCGCCTACGAGAAGATCGTCGAAGAGGAAACCGTCCGCGAGCTCGCGACCTGGCCGGAGGGCACCGCCTTCGCCACGCTGCCCTCGATGATGCGGATCACGCTCAACGCCATCCTCCGCGCGGTCTTCGGCGCCGAGGGGGCCGAGTTCGCCGAGCTGCGCGAGCTGCTGCCGCCGTTCGTCACCCTGGGCTCGCGGCTGGCCGTCGCGCCGATCTCGAAGAAGGGCCGCTTCAACCCGTGGCGCCGCTTCGAGCGGATGCGCCGCGAGTACGACGCCATCGTCGACCGGCTCATCGCCAAGGCCCGCGCCGAAGAAAAGGACGACGTCCTTTCGATGATGCTGCAGACCCGCTACGACGACGGGTCGGGGCTCAGCCGCGAGGAGATCGCCGACCAGCTGCTGACCCTGCTCACCGCGGGCCACGAAACCACCGCGACCACGCTGGCCTGGGCGGTCGAACGCCTCCGCCGCCACCCCGCGCTGCTCGACGAACTGCGTCGGGACGACAAGCTCCTCGACGCCACCATCCTGGAGGTCCAGCGCACCCGCCCGGTCATCGACCTCACCGCCCGCCAGGTCAAGCAGGACGGCTTCCGGCTCGGCCGGTGGACGCTGCCGAAGGGGTACGCGGTCCTGGTCAGCATCGCGCTGATCCACGACGACGACGCCGTCTTCCCGCACGCGGCCACCTTCGACCCGCACCGCTTCGCCGGCGCGCGGCCGGACCTCTACCAGTGGATCCCGTTCGGCGGCGGCACCCGCCGCTGCCTCGGCGCCGCCTTCGCGACCATGGAGATGAGCGTCGTGCTGCGGACCCTGCTGCGGGACTTCACGCTGGAACCGACGAGCGAGCCCGGCGAACGCTGGCACTCGCGGGGTGTCGCCTACGCCCCCGCCAAGGGCGGCCGCGCGGTGGTGCGCCGCCGGACCACCATCGGAGGTGTTTCTTGACCGAACAGATCGTCGACGCCGGCCGGGGGATTTCCCTGGCCTGCGAACGGATCGGGGACGCCGGCGCCGAGCCGCTGGTCCTCGTGGCCGGGCTGGGCCAGCAGCTGCACAGCTGGCCGGACGCCTTCTGCGCGCAGCTCGCCGGGCGCGGGTACGAGGTCATCCGGTTCGACAACCGGGACGTCGGCCGCTCGACGCACCCGCGGTTCCGGCCGCCGAGCCTGCTCGGCATGCTCGCCGGCCGGTTCCCCGCGCAGCAGTACGACCTGCGGGACATGGCCGCCGACACCATCGGTCTGTTCGACGCCCTCGACCTGGAGACCGCGCACATCGCGGGCGTGTCGATGGGCGGCATGATCTCCCAGACCGTCGCCGCGCTGTACCCGGACCGGATCCGCACGCTGACGTCGATCATGTCGACGACCGGCTCGCGCCTGCTCGGCCGCCCCGCGCTCTCGACGTTGCGGATGATGGGCGCGAAGCCGCCGAAGTCCCGCGAAGAGGCGGTCGAAAGTGCGGTCCGGATGTTCCGGCACATCGGCTCGCACGGTTTCCCGTTCGACGAGGCCTTCGTGCGCGAGCTGGCCGGCACGGGCTGGGACCGCGACCCGACGTCCGGCGGTGTCGGGCGCCAGCTGGCCGCGATCATGAAGTCCGGCAACCGGACGCCGCTGCTGCGCAGGATCACCGCGCCGACGCTGGTGATCCACGGCGACCGCGACCGGATGGTCCACCCGACCGGCGGGGCCGCGACCGCGCGCGCCATCCGCGGCGCCCGGCTGGAGACCGTCCGCGGCATGGGGCACGACCTGCCCGAAGGCGCCTGGCCCACGGTGCTCGAACTGATCGACAAGCACGCGAGGAGCAGCGATGTCACGGCCCCGTAGCATGATCGGCCGCCCGGTCGTGATCACCGGCGCGGCGTCGGGCATCGGCCGCGCGCTGGCCACCCGGCTGTCGCGGCTCGGTTCGCCGGTCGCCCTCGCCGACGTCGACGAAGACGGCCTCAAGGCGACGGCGGCCGCGCTGCACGGGCGCGTGCTGACCCGCGTGCTCGACGTCCGCGACGCCGAGGACCAGCTGCGGTTCGCCGCCGAGGTCCGCGACTGGCTCCCGGCCCCGCTGGCCGCGGTGTTCAACAACGCCGGGGTCGCGGTGACGTCGTCCGTGCTCGACGCCGTGCCCGAGGACGACGACTGGCTGCACGACATCAACTTCCGCGGAGTGGTGCACGGGACGCGGGCGTTCCTGCCGATCCTCGTCGAGCAGGGCGAAGGCGCGATCGTCAACACCTCCAGCGTGTACGGCCTGCTCGGCGTGCCGTACCAGAGCGCGTACTGCGCGGCGAAGTTCGCCGTCCGCGGATTCACCGAGGCGCTGCGGCAGGAGCTGCGCGGCACCGACGTCCGGGCGGTCACCGTCCACCCGGGCGGCATCACGACGAACATCGCCCGCAACGCCCGGGTGCGCCGCGACCCGGAGGGCCGGGGCCGCACCCACGAGCAGATGGCCGCCCAGTTCGAGGCCATGACGATGACGTCGCCGGACAAGGCGGCGGCGATCATCCACACCGGCGTCGACCGCGGGAAGGCCCGCATCCTGGTCGGCCCGGACGCCTACCTGTTCGACGCGCTCGCCCGCATCACCCCCACCCACTACAACGCCGTGCTCACGCGCGTGATGCAGCGCGCCCGGCGGACGGAGGCCGTCCGATGACCGACCACGTCGACGTGCTGATCGTCGGCGCCGGGCTGTCCGGCGTCGGCGCCGCCCACCACCTGCGGGCCGCGTTCCCGCGCCGGACCTTCGCGATCCTGGAGGCCCGGGACGCGATCGGCGGCACCTGGGACCTGTTCCGCTACCCCGGTGTCCGGTCCGACTCGGACATGCAGACCCTCGGCTACCGGTTCCGGCCGTGGACCGACGCGAAGGCCATCGCCGACGGCCCGTCGATCCTGCGGTACGTCCGCGACACCGCGGCCGACGCGGGGATCGACCGCCACATCCGGTTCGGGCACAAGGTGGTCCGCGCGGAATGGTCCACAGAGGACGCACAGTGGACGGTCACGGCCGAGCACGACGGGAACCCGGTCGAGCTCACCGCGAAGTTCCTGTACCTCTGCAGCGGCTACTACGACTACGCGGCCGGGCACACCCCGGAGTTCCCCGGTCTCGAGGACTTCGGCGGGACGGTCGTGCACCCGCAGCACTGGCCCGAGGACCTGGACTACACCGGCAAGAAGGTCGTCGTCATCGGCAGCGGCGCGACGGCGGTGACGCTCGTCCCGGCGATGACCGACCGCGCCGCGCACGTGACGATGCTGCAGCGCTCCCCCACCTACATCCTTTCGCTGCCCTCGGAGGACGCGCTGGCCAACCGCCTGCGCGGGCTGCTCGGGCCGCGGCTGGCGTACCCGATCGCGCGCTGGAAGAACGTCGCCGTGAGCACGCTGATCTACCAGCTCAGCCGGCGCCGCCCCGGCGTGGTCAAGGCGATGATCCGCAAGGCCGCGATGAAGCAGCTGCCGCCCGGGTACGCCGTCGACACCCACTTCAAGCCGCGCTACCAGCCCTGGGACCAGCGCCTGTGCCTGGTCCCGGACGGCGACCTGTTCCGGTCGATCAAGCGCGGCGACGCCTCGATCGTCACCGACCGGATCGCGTCCTTCACGAAGACCGGCATCCGGCTGGAATCGGGTGACGAGCTCGAAGCGGACGTCGTCGTCACCGCGACCGGGCTGCGGCTGCTCGCCTTCGGCGGGATCGACCTGGTCGTCGACGGCCACCCGGTCAAGCTGCCGGAAACCATGGCGTACAAGGGGATGATGCTCAGCGGCGTCCCGAACTTCGCCTTCACCATCGGCTACACGAACGCGTCCTGGACGCTCAAGGCCGACCTCGTCGCCGAGTACGTCGTCCGGCTGCTGCGCCACCTGGACCGGACCGGCCACGACCAGTGCGTGCCGGTCAACGACGACCCGGCGGTCACCGAGCGGCCGCTGCTGGACTTCGACGCCGGGTACGTGCTGCGGTCCATCGAGGAGTTCCCGAAGGCCGGGTCGCGAGCCCCGTGGCAGCTGGGCATGAGCTACGCGCACGACGTCGTCAAGCTGCGGCACGGCAGGATCGACGACGGGGCCCTGCGGTTCTCGCGGCGCGGACGGGCGGGAGCGGGCAGACTGAGCGCATGACGCCCTTCTCCCCGGCGCGGGACCGCTGACATGCACTCCGCCGGACTCGTGCTGCACCCCCGCCGCGACTCCGCGGCCGCCGTCGAAGCCG
This sequence comes from Amycolatopsis sp. NPDC004625, assembly GCF_040609695.1. Classification (NCBI taxonomy): domain Bacteria; kingdom Bacillati; phylum Actinomycetota; class Actinomycetes; order Pseudonocardiales; family Pseudonocardiaceae; genus Amycolatopsis; species Amycolatopsis sp. NPDC004625. Next base: position 166,549 of record NZ_JBEXKX010000014.1, on the reverse strand, counting down.
TGCTCGGCTGGGCCGGGAACCGGGGCATCGAGGTGCTCGGTATCGCGGACGAGATCGTCCGGCTGAACTGCGCCGCGGTGGGGGTGACGCCCGAGGAGCTCGGGCGCCGCTCCGACCTGGTGGTCAGCCTCGGCGGCGACGGCACGATGCTGCGGGCGATGCGGCTGGCCGACGGGCAGCGCGCGCCGGTGCTCGGGGTGAACCTCGGCAAGCTCGGCTTCCTGGCCGAGGTCGACGTCCCCGACCTGCCCGGCGCGCTGTCGGCGATCGACGACCACGAGTTCACCGTGGAGCCGCGGCTGGCCGTGGACGCGGTGCTGCAGGGTCGCAAGATCACCGCGTTCAACGACATCGCCGTGGTGCGCGTACCCGGCGACGGCAGCGCGGTGGTCGCCGTCCGGGTCGGCGGCCAGCCGTTCGTGAGCTACTCGGCCGACGCGGTGGTGGTGGCGACCCCGACCGGCTCGACGGCCTACAGCTTCTCGGCGGGCGGCCCGATCACCAGCCCGGCGGTGGAGGCGCTGCTGGTGACGCCGGCGGCGCCGCATTCGGCGTACAGCCGGGGCGTGGTGCTCTCGGTGCACGACGAGGTGACGCTGGAGCTGCTGCCGACCAGCGGCCGGCTGGCGGTGGAGGTCGACGGCCAGGTCGAGGGGTACGTCTCCCCCGGCGAACGGCTCGACCTGCGCGGCCGGCCGAGCGCGGCGCGGGTGGTCCGGCTCGGCATGACGACGTTCTACCAGCGGGCGCGGCGCAAGCTGCGGCTCACGGATTCGGCCGAGATCCCCCAGGACGGCGACCACTGACGGTGTCCTGCGTCACAGCGCGGGCGCGTCAGCCATGGTCACGGAATGGTCACGGGTAGCGTGCGCGGCTGCGCCTGAACCAGCCGAACCGTCCCGGAGTGTCTCCCTACATGCTGTGTCCCGCACCCGTCCGTCCCCGCCTGCGTGCCCGCCTCCTCGTGCCCGGGGCGCTCGCCGCCTTCGCCGGCGCCGTCGTCCTGCTCGCCGTGCTGCACGTCGACCGGCGCCTGGCCCCGCTCGACCCGGTGAGCACGATGCTCAGCGACTACGCGCTCAGCCCCGGCCGCGTGCTGTGGGAGGGCGCGCTGCTGCTGACCAGTTCGGGATCGGCGTTGCTGCTGGTGGCGCTGTACCGCCGCGGTCTGCTGGCGAACCCGGTGCTGGTGGCGGCGAAGGTGCTGTGGTGCGTGAGCCTGCTGGCGGTCGCGGTGTTCGCGAAGGACCCGCAGGGCGGCGCGATCACGGCGACCGGCAAGATCCACCTCTACGCCTCGGCGGTGACGTGCCTGAGCCTGCCGGTGGTCGGCTGGGCGCTCGGCCGCCGCCACCGCGACGACCCGCGCTGGCGCCGGTTCGCGACCTGGTCCCGGCGCCTGGCGCTGGCGGCGATCCCGTTCTACCTGCCGTTCATCGTCCCGTTCGCGGTGAACGTCGTGCTGGGCGGCCACCTGCCGACGGTGGCGACCGGCCTGGTGGAGCGGCTGATGATGGTGCTGGAGATCGCGCTGCTGGGCGTCCTTGGTCACTGGGCACACCGGGCGATGCACCCGGCACGGCGGGCCTACGCGGGCGTCTCCCCGGCGGTCTGATCGAGGTTCCCCAGGAACCGGGACGGCACGACCTCCGCGACGACCGCCTGCACGATGATGTCCCGCGACCGGATCGCGCACCGGACGCCCTGCCGGAAGAACAGCACTCCGGCGCCCCCGGCCGCGGCGGTGCCGCCGGCGACGAGCCAGGGGCCGGCCCCGGATCCCCAGGCCAGCACCACGGCGAGCACGACCAGCGGCGGCGTCACGTTGATGCGGAAGGTGGCCTCGGCGAGCGCGCGGTCGTAGCGGTTGTAGAGCTCGACGTTGGCTGCCTGCAACTTGGTCGCCAGCTGCCGCTCCTCCCGCATGATGCCGGAGGCGAGGAACATCAGCGGGTGGTCGGCCGCGTACCCCTCGGCGGTGAAGTCGTGCAGGTCGCGCTGGGTCTGGCCGGACAGCGGGAAGATCCCGGCGCGGTGGAACCGGCCCCGCCGCGCGATGTCCCGCAGGTGGTTGATCCACGCCGGCCGGCCCCCGTGCTCCCACAGGTGCAGGGGGTCGACCTCCAGGAAGGCACCGAGCAGGTAGGCGGCGAAGGACACCGCGACCAGCAGCCCGCCCTTCCCGACGTACGAGCCGAGGTCCCACAGGGTGGCGAAGACGTGCTGCGCGGGCCGGCCCCGCGGCAGGTGGTCGGCCAGCACGAGCCACCCGACGAGCAGCCAGGCGAACCCGCTGGCCACCGGGGTGCGCACCTCGCGGACGCCGGGCAGGAGTGAAGTCAGCACGCGGGGAAGTCGCGCGGGCCGGGCCGTTCGCTACGCCGGCGGTGCTGTGCCTCGGTCCCTTCGCCCGGCTGTCGCGGGTGCGGTGGCCGGTCGCGCGACCGGCCGGTTGCCGGAGCGGGACGAGACCCGATCACTCGCCCGGCTGGTCGCGGGTGCGGCGCAGGAGCCAGTCGCTCGCCGTGCGGATCAGCGCGTACCGGACCGAGCCCGCTCGCCCGTGCAGGGTGAACAGGATCCGCTTGGCCGTCCGGTCGTGTTCCTCCCACCAGCCCGTGTCGGCGACCTTCTTCGTCTCGTCCTCGTAGGCGAGGTGGTCGAGGGTATGGTCGGGCACCGCGACCGCGAGCCGGTTGGTGGTGGGGTCCGGGGGGAGGCCGCGCGGGACCGCCCAGGACCGGAGGACGCCGTCCTCCTCCAGGCGCAGGTCGAAGTGGTGCCGCGGGCGCCAGTGCTCGTGCAGCACGAACGCCGGTCGCCGTTCGGTCACGTTCGTCACCCTGCCAGACTGCCGGGTGCACGCGAACGGGAAACGAGGGAGGCCGGGGTGAACGTCGCCGGTGGGGTGCTGCCGGCCGCCGCCGGGGTGGCGCTCGTCGTGTTCGCCGTGCGGCTGGCGCGCGAACCGCGGCGGCTGGGCAACGCCGTCTGGCTCGGGGTGGCGCTGCTGCTGACCGCGCTGTGGCTGCTGCGCGCGGCGCTGCACCTGCAGTGGCTGACCCCGGTGCTGGTGGGCCTGCTCGGCGGGGCCGCGGTGCTCGTCGCCTTGGTGCTGCCGGCCGCGCTGATCGCGAACGGCGTGCGGATGTGGCGGCGGGAAGGGCGCAGCGCCGGGAACCTGCTCTCGCTCGGCCTCGGCGCCGGGCTCGTCGCGCTCGAGGCGTTGTTCTTCGTCCCGCTGGGCCGGTGGGGGTCGGCCCTGGTGGCCATCGCGGCCGTGCTGGCCTGCTACTTCGGATTCCTGTTCCTGTCGCTGCTGATCTACTCCGTGGTGTACGGCCGGCTCGGCCGCCGCAGCGGGTTCGACGCGATCATCGTGCTCGGCTGCGGCCTCGACGGCGAGCGCGTGCCACCGCTGCTCGCCGGCCGCCTCGACCGCGCGATCCGGCTCGCCGCACGGGAGCAGACGCCGCCGCTGCTGGTCGTTTCCGGCGGCCGCGGACCCGGCGAGGCGGTGAGCGAAGCCGAAGCGATGGACGCCTACCTGCGGGACCGCGGCGTACCGGCGGACCGGATCCGCCGTGAGGACCAGGCCGCGACGACCGAGGAGAACCTCCGCTTCTCGGCCGGCCTGCTGCCCGCCGAGGCGCGCCGGGTGGTGGCGGTGACCAGCAACTACCACGTGTTCCGCACGGCGGTGGAGTGCCGGCGGCTGGGCCTGCCGTTCCACGCGACGGGAGCACCGACGGCCCGGTACTTCCTGCCGAGCGCGCTGCTGCGCGAGTTCGCGGCGCTGATCCTGTACTACCGCCGGACGACGATCGCCGCCTGCGTGGTGATCATCGGGGCCGGTGTGGCGCTGACGATCTTCGCCTAGCGCAGCACCGAGCACGCGCGGGCCACGCCGTCCTCGGCGCGCAACCGCGCGCCGACATACTGCGCGCCCCGCCGGAACAGCGGGTTTCCGGTCAGGTCCCGCAGCCGGGCCGTCAGCACGTCTACGTCGAGTTCCTTCAGCGGCACCGGTTTCGGGCCGGCGCTCAGCCGTGACACCCGTTCGCCCCAGTAGGGCTGGTCGGCGAAGACCGGGCAGACGAGCGTGGGCACGCCAGCCCGCAGGCCGGCCGCGGTGGTTCCGGCGCCGCCGTGGTGGACGACCGCGGCGGTGCGCGGGAACAGCCAGTCGTGCGGGACGTCCCCGGCGACCAGGAGGTCGTCGGCGTCGAGCCCGGCGCTGACGACACCGCGCAAACCGACCCGGCGCAACGCGGTCCGGACGATGCCGAAGGTGCGTTCGGCGTCCGCGGGCTGCATGCTGCCGAAGCCGACGTACACCGGTGGCGGCCCGGCGGCGAGGAAGTCGCGCAGCCGCGGGTCCGGCCGCGGGCGGGTATCGAGGAACCAGTAGCCGGTGACGTGCACGCGGTCCGGCCAGTCGGGCGGCCGCGGTACGACGGCGTCGGAAAACGCGCACAGCACGGTCGATTGCCGTTGCGGCCCCCGTGCGCCGGCCTTCGGGAGGCCGAGGGTGCCGACGCGCCAGCGGTCGATCTCGGGGCGGAGGACCTGCCAGGTGAGGGCGTCGACGGCGGGAAAGCTGAGGTGCCGGGCCCAGGGCCCGAGCCGGCCGGCCTGCGGGAGGAGCGGGTGGGGGAAGGCGCGGGTCGGAACGCTCGGCTGGTGGTGCAGTTCGGCGTGGGGGACGCCGAGGTGGGCGCTCAGGTGCGCGCCGAGGAAGCCGAGGGTGGGGGCGAGCACGAGATCGGCCCCGGCGGCCCCGGCGTGGACGTCGGCGAGGAGCCGGTCGAGCAGGGGGCGCAGGACCTCGCGAAGCCGGGAGAGGAAGGTCAGGCGGTTCCCGGCGGTCCACGCGCGCCCGGCGGCGGAGCCGAGCACGGCGGCGGGATCGGCGGACAGCGGCGCGAAACCGAGGTGCTGCGCTTCGACGAGGCCCCGGAAGGAGGCCGCGGCGAGGATGCGGACCCGATCGCCGGCGGCGGCGAGGCCACGGCCGAGGGCGACGCAGGGTTGCACGTCGCCGCGCGAGCCGGGCGCGACGATGACCACGAGACGGCTCACGGGTTCGCCCCCGGTCATCGCTTCGCCGCCGTCAACCGGTAGCGCAGCCGGAACGGGAGGTTCGCCACCACCGCGGCCAGCCGCGCGTCCGTGCCCACCAGGTACCGCGGGGCCGGGCGCCGGGACACCAGCGCGCGGACCACCACCTCGGCCGCCCTCCGGGGCGGCACTCCCGTTCGCTCCGAACGCGCCGCGCTTCGCTCCGCCGCCGCCAGCTGGGCTCCGTACCGCTCCAACGCCGCCGGGGACAGTGCTCCCCGGACCTCCTCCGCCGCCGCTCGGGCGCGGGGCCAGATCGCCGTGGTCACCGCTCCCGGCTCGACCAGCACCACGTGGATGCCCTCCGGGGCCAGCTCCGCGCGCAGGCTGTCGGTCAAGCCGACCAGGGCGAACTTCGCCGTGTGGTACGGGCCGACCATCGGGCCCGCGATGCGGCCGCCGATCGACCCCAGCGTCACCACGCGGGCCGACTCCGCGCGCCGCAGGGCCGGGAGCATGGCGCGCGTCACCGCCAGCTGGCCCGTCACGTTCACCTCCAGCTGCTCCCGGAACGCCGACAGCGGCACGTGCTCCAGGGGGCCCGGCCGGGCCAGGCCCGCGTTGTTCACCAAGCCCCGCAACGGTCCCGCCGCCGCCACCCGCTCGCCGCACTCCCCGATCGACTCCGCGTCGCGCAGGTCCATGCGCAGCACGGTGACCGCTTCGCCGTACGCGCGACCGAGTTCCGCTTCGTCGGCGTCGGTGCGCACGGTCGCCCACACGTGCGCGCCCCGCCGGACCAGCTCCGCCACGCACGCGCGGCCGATCCCGCCGGCCGCTCCCGTGACCACGTAGGACGGGTTCACGACGCCAGCACCGCCAGCATCCGCGGCCACGTCTTGTGCAACTGGTCCTGCCAGTACGCCCACTGGTGGGTGCCCGGTCCGTAGAGATCCACCGTCGCCGGGACGCCGAGGTCGCGCAGCCGCGCGGCCAGCGCCGTGGTCTGGGCGCCGCACAGGAACTCCAGGAGCATCGCGCCCGGCAGCACGTCGATCGGCAGCTTCGCGTCGAGCGGGCCCGGCAGCCCGTTGCCCGCCGAGAGGTACAGCTCGGTGCCGCGCAGGCGCTCCGCGTTCACCAGCGGGTCGTGGGCCGCCCAGCGCGCGGCCTCGCGCCGCCGGTCGCCCCACAGCGCCTCGGGGTCGAGGTGGGCCGAGGTGATGATCGCGCTGGTCAGCAGCTCGCCGGTGGGCCCGGTCGGGTTGACGTTGCCGCTGAAGGACGCGGCGTAGCGGAACACGCCCGGCCGCCGCGCGGCGAGCTCGATCGCGCCGTACCCGCCGAGGGACAGCCCGGCCGCGGCGCGGCGCCCGTCGCCGCGGTAGCCGCGGTCGATCAGCTGCGGCAGCTCGACGGCGGTGAACGTCTCCCAGTGGTTGAGCGCGATGTCCTTGCCGTAGTTCCACCAGTCGCCGAAGAAGCCGGCCGGCCCCGACCCCGGCATGACGACCAGGACGCCGGCGTCGTCGGCGAGCCGCCGGATGTCGGTGTTCGCGCTCCAGCCGCGGTAGTCCTGCAGGCGCGTCTCGCCGGCGAGCAGGTAGACCGCCGGCCACCGCCGGTCCGGCTCGGCCGCCCAGGTTCGCGGCAGGATCAGCCGGACCATCGCGTACGCCCCGACGCCCGTCGAGCGCACGGTCAGGTCGAGCACCCGGCCGTCACCGTCCACAGTGGTCTGGGCGACGACGTGCGAGCCGTCGTCGGCCCGCGCGTCCGGCACCGCCGTCGCGGCCACGGCGGGCACCCCGGGCAGGATGCCCGCCACGGCCGCCAGCACCGTGCACCACCTCGCAACCAGGCGCATGCGTTTCCTTTCCCGTTCACGAAATTCCGAAGAAGTGCGGTCAAGCTAGCCGAACACCGTTTGCCGGCGCAATTGTCCGGTCCACGATGCGGGCGGACAATGTGAATGGCAGGAAAACAAACTCCCCCACTCGGGTGAGCCATCGGTCGCGGACCGTAGTCAATCTCGGACGCCCGTGCCACACCAGCCGGTCGAACTCGTCAGTAACCTGCGATTCGGCAGCTCACCGCCCGTACACGGAGATGTTTACGCCGTCTTGAGGTGGTTCCGGTAACCGATTACCTGCCGTAGCCTGGCTCGTGCCGCCGGGCTGGCACGTCCCCGGCGAAGGGTTCCAGCGCCGGGACCGCACCTCCCCCGAGAATGCTCCCGGAAGGGTTCCCCATGCCTGCCCGAATTCGTTTGTCCCCGGTCCGGGCGGCCGCGCTGCTGATCGCCGTGGCCGCCGTGACGACCATTTCACCCGCCCACCCGGCCACCGGCGCGGCACCGGCCCCCGGGCCACCCGCGGTGCCGCCCACCGCCCTCCTGCCCCCCGACGCGATCCCCGGCCGACCCGCGGCCCGTGACGTGTTCGACGCCGGCACCGCATTCTCCGCACTGTCCACTTCGGACCGGGAAGACGGGTGCGCCGACGTCGTCCACGGACGGCTCCTGAGCGCCGGCGCCGGCCAGGGCTTCCAGACGGCGGTGCCCGGCGGCCAGCTGTCCGAGCTGGTCGCCCGCACCCCGCACCCGCCCGACCTGGCCGCCTGGACCGCGCAGGCGCGCCGCTGCGGCCGCGTCACCGTAGACGACCAGGACCTGCCGACGGTCTCGACGACCACCGTCGCGGCCGCGCCCGTCGTCCCCGGTGCACAAACCCTGTCCTACCAGCAGGTCCTGACCCTGCCCGGCCAGCCGGCCGAGGTGCCGGGCCTGCGCCTGCGCACCGTCGCCGTCGCCGCCGGCGACGTGCTAGTCCTGCTCCGCGACGCCGGGACGACCGGCCTCGACCTCGACACCCTGGCCGTCGCCGCGTGGCAGCACGCGGGCCCGCGGCTCGGCCGCTAGCAAGGAGAACCCCATGTCCTTCCCCCGCACCCTGATCGCGTGCCTGCGCCACTGGGCGGCGGCCACCCCCGACGCCCCGGCCCTGACCTTCGCCGACTTCGCCACCGACCCCGCCGGGCGGCGGCGCACCCTCACCTGGCGGCAGCTGGCCGAGCGCGTCGACGCCACCGCGGCCGCGTTGCCGGTTTCGCCGGGCGACCGCGTCGCCGTGCTTTCCCCGCAGGGCCCGGACTACGTCGTCGGCTTCCTGGCCGCGATCGCGGCGGGCGCCGTCGCGGTGCCGCTGTTCGACCCGGGCCTGCCCGGCCACGCGGGACGCCTCGCCGCGGTCCTCGCCGACTGCGAGCCCGCCGCCGTCGTCACGGACACCGCCGCGCAGCCGTCGGTCCAGCGGTTCCTCGGCGGCGAGGTCCCGGTCGTCGCGGCGGACCGCCCGGGCCCGGCCCGGTCGTGGCCCGCACCGCAGGCCACCCCGGACGACGTCGCCTACCTGCAGTACACGTCCGGTTCGACCCGCAGCCCGGCCGGGGTGGTGCTGACCCACGCGAACGTGCTCGCCAACGTCACCCAGGTGGTGCAGGGTCTCGGCCTCGACCCGGCGGCGGCCACCACGGTGTCGTGGCTGCCGCTGTTCCACGACATGGGTCTCGTCCTCGGCCTGCTCACGCCGCTCGCGCTGGGCCTGCGGTCGGTGCTGATGGACCCGCTGGCCTTCATCGAACGGCCGGTCCGCTGGCTGGAGCTGCTCGGCGACCACGCCGGCAGCTGGAGCGCGGCCCCGAACTTCGCCTTCCACTACTGCGCGAGCCGCATCCGCGAACCCGACCGCGCCCGGTTGCGGCTCGGCCGCGTCGCCGCGATCGTCAACGGCGCCGAGCCGATCAACCCCGACGTCCTCGACCGGTTCCACACGGCGTTCGCCGCGGCCGGCTACCGGCCGGAAATGACCCGCCCGGCCTACGGACTGGCCGAAGCGACGGTCTTCGTCACCACCGGCCCGGCCGCGGTCCCGCGCGTGACGACGTTCGACCGCGACGCCCTCGCCACCGGAACCGCGCGGCCCGCCGCCGACGGCGTCCGGCTGGTCGCCTGCGGCGCCCCGGCCGGCCAGTCCGTCGCGTTGGCCGACCCGGAGACCGCCGTCGCGCTGCCGGACGGCAGGGTCGGCGAAATCTGGGTGCACGGCCCCAACGTCGGCGCGGGGTACTGGCGGAAACCCCTGGAGAGCACGGAAACCTTCGGCGCGCGGCTGTCCGGCGGGTCGCCCGAGGGGCCGTGGCTGCGGACCGGCGACCTGGGTGTCCGGTACGGCGGCGAGCTCTACATCGCAGGCCGGATCAAGGACCTGATCATCGTCGACGGGCGCAACCACTACCCGCAGGACGTCGAAGCGACCGCCGCGTCGGCCGACCGCGGCATCCGCCCCGGCAGCGTCGCCGCCTTCGCCGTCGAGGGCGCCGACACCGAGGCCGTCGTCGTGGTCGCCGAACTCCGCGGCCACGCGGACCTGGCCGAACCGGCGGAGCGGGCGCTCGCCGCGGCGATCCGGCGGCTCGTCTCCGACGCGCACGGCCTCGCGCTGCGGGACGTGCTGCTCGTCCCGCCCGGGCGGGTCCCGCGCACCTCCAGCGGCAAGATCGCGCGCGGCGCCTGCCGCGACCGCTACCTCGCCGGCGACTACGGAAAGGCACTGGCGCGATGAGCGACCCGACGACCGACACCCTGCGCCGCTGGCTGCTGGACACCGTCGCCGAGCACACCGGCGTCCGGGCCGAGCCGCACCACCCGCTCGGCGACTACGGCCTGTCCTCCCGCCAGGCCGTCGGCATCGCCGCCGACCTCGAAGAGCGGCTCGGCCGCCGGCTGCCCGCGACGCTGCTGTGGGAGAGCCCGACGATCGACGACCTCGTCCGCAGCCTGACCGGCACCGAGGAGCCGGACGTCCCGCGCGGCACCGACCGCCGCCGGACCGATCCGGTCGCCGTGGTCGGCGTCGGCTGCCGGTTCCCGGGCGCGGACGGGCCGGACGAGTTCTGGGACCTGCTCAGCGGCGGGCGGGACGCCGTCCGGACCGCGCCGCCCGGCCGCTGGGACGCCGGTGCGGCCCCGGTGGCCGGCGGGTTCCTCGACGACGTCGCCGGGTTCGACGCCGGGCACTTCGGCGTCACGCCACGCGAAGCGGCGACGATGGACCCGCAGCAGCGGATGCTCCTGGAGGTCACCTGGGCGGCGCTGGAGGACGCCGGGATCGCGCCGGCGTCGCTGCGCGGCAGCCGGACCGGGGTGTTCACCGGGATCGCCACCCACGACTACGGCCACCTGACGATGACCGGCGGCGAGCCGGACCTGTGGACGGCGACCGGCGCGGCGGGCAGCATCGCGGCGAACCGGCTGTCGTACGTCTACGACCTGCGCGGGCCGAGCATGGCGGTGGACACCGCGTGCTCGTCATCGCTGGTGGCGGTGCACCACGCGGTGCGCGCGCTGCGTGACGGCGACGCGGACCTGGCGCTGGCGGCCGGGGTCAACCTGATGCTGCTCCCCGGCCCGACAGCGGCCTTCGCGGCGGCCGGGCTGCTGGCGGGCGACGGCCGCTGCAAGACGTTCTCGGCGGCGGCGGACGGCATCGCGCGCGCCGAGGGCTGCGGCGTGGTGATCCTGAAGCGCCTGGCGGACGCCGAATACGACGGCGACCGGGTGCTCGCGGTGATCCGCACGTCGGCGGTCAACTCCGACGGCCGCTCGAACGGCCTGGCGGCGCCGAACCCGCAGGCGCAGCGGGCGATGCTGCGCGAGGCGTACCGCGGGTCCAATCCGTCCACAGTGGACTACGTGGAGGCGCACGGTACCGGCACCCTGCTGGGCGACCCGATCGAGGCCCGCGCGCTCGGCGCGGTGCTGGGCGCGGGCCGCGGGGCGGGCGGGCCGCTGCTGATCGGCTCGGTGAAGACGAACATCGCCCACGCGGAGGCCGCGGCGGGGATCGCCGGGCTGATCAAGGTGGTGCTGGCGATGAAGCACGGGGTGCTGCCGCCGCAGCTGCACTTCGCGGCGCCGAACCCGCACATCGCGTTCGACGAGCTGCGGTTGAAGGTGGTCACGGAGGCGACGCCGTGGCCGCGGCACGGAGGGCGCGCGGTCGCGGGCGTGTCGGCCTTCGGGTTCGGCGGGACGAACGCGCACGTGGTGCTCGAGGAACCGGCGAGAGGGAAGGCAGCAGACCGCGGCGAGCCGCCCCGTGCCGGGGTGCGGATCACCGTCCTCTCCGCGCGTTCGGGCGACCGGCTCACCGAGCGGGCCGCGCAGCTGGCCGCCTGGCTCGGCTCCCCCGCCGGCCGCCGCAGCCCCTTCGCCGACGTCGCCCACACCCTCCACCGGCGCGACAACGGCGACCCGCACCGAGCCGCCTTCGTCGCCGCCGACCACGGCGAACTCGCCACCCTGCTGCACGCCGTCGCCGCCGGAACCGATCCCCTGCCCGCCGGCGCCGTCACGGGTACCGCCGTCCCCGGGGAAGGGCCCGTGTTCGTCTTCTCCGGGCACGGTTCCCAGTGGCCCGGGATGGGCCGCCGGCTCCTCGCCGCCGAACCCGCGTTCGCCGCGCAGGTCGACAAGCTCGGCGACCCCTTCACCGAACACACCGGGCGGTCGCTGCGCGCGCTGCTCACCGGCGGCCCGCTCCACGACCTCGCCGAGACCCAGCTGGCCATCTTCGGGATGCAGGTCGCGCTCGCCGCGCGGTGGGAGGCGCTCGGTGTCCGGCCCGCCGCCGTCGTCGGGCACTCGCTCGGGTCCGCGGCCGCCGCCGTCGTGAGCGGGGCGCTGACCGCCGACGAGGCCGTCCACCTCGTCGCCACGCGGGCCCGGCTGCTCGGCACCCTCGGCGACAGCGGTGCCATGGCCGCCGTCGAGCTGAGCCCCGGCGACCTCGGCCGCCACCCCGGGGTCGAGCTCGCCGTCGACTCCGCGCCGGGGCAGCTGACCGTCGCCGGGGACGCGGCCGTGCTGGACGGGCTCGTCGCGGAACTCACCGCCGCCGGGCGGTCCTCGCGGCGGCTGCCGGTCGGCGTCGCCGGGCATTCGGCCGAGGTCGAGCCCGTCCTCGGCGCCCTGCGCGACGCGCTCGCCGAGCTCGGCGGGCGGCGTCCCCTGGTGCCCTGGTACGACACCGTCCTGGCCGACCCGCGTGAGCTGCCGGACTTCGACGCCGGGTACTGGGCCGCCCACCTGCGCCGTCCGGTGCGGTTCCGCCAAGCCGTCACCGCCGCGGCCGCGGACGGGTACCGCGTGTTCGCCGAGGTGTCCCCGCACCCGATCCTGCGCGGCTCGCTCACCCGGACGCTCGAGGCCGCCGGGATCGCCGGCGCCGTCGTGACCGGCACCGTGCGCCGCGGCCAGGACGAGGTCCGCGCGTTCGGCGCGGCCGCGGCCACGCTGTACTGCGCCGGCACGCGGCTCACCCTCACCACCCCGGACGACGGCGCGCGGCTCACCGACGTCCCGCCGATGCCCTGGCGCCACGAGCGGCACTGGTACACGGAACCGGCCCCGGGTACCGGAAAACCCCGGCCCGTCGCGACACCGGCACCCGCCACCGGGAGCGACCGGCTCACCGAGATCGTCGCCGCGATCATGGGCCTCTCCGCCGACCGCCTCGACCCGGGCACGCCGCTCGTCGACCTCGGGCTGGACTCCCTGATGGCGAACCGGATCCGCGAAGCCGTCCGCCGCGAGCTGGGCACCGAGCCCGACACCGCCGCCGTCCTGCGCGGCGCCACCCTCGCCGACCTCAACCGCGACCTCGCGCCCCGCGGCCGGGCCTGGGACGCCGCCGACCGGCTCGTCCTGCGCCTCTGGCGCGAGCACACCGGCGCCGACGCGGGCGGGACGCACGTCCGGCTGGCCGGTTCGGAGCACCTGGCCCGGTTGCTCGCCGACGGGCTCGCCGCCGAACTCGACACGCCCGTCGACCCGGCCGAGCTGCTGGCGCACGACTCCCTCGCCGCCATCGCCGACGTCGCGCGGGCCGTCCTCGACACGCGCGAAGAACGCGGGCCCGTGCACGTCCTCAAGGCGGGCGACGCCGGAACCGCGCCCCTGCTGCTGTTCCACCCCGGCGGCAGCACCTGCACGGTCTACCGGCCGCTGTTGGACCGGCTGCCCACCGGCGTGCCCTGCGTCGGCTTCGAACGCGTGCCGGGTGCGAGCATCGAAGAGCGCGTCGACCGGCTGCTGCCGCTGGTCCGGGCGCGCCGGCCGCACGGGCCCTACCGGCTCGCCGGCTGGTCGTTCGGCGGCGCCCTCGCCTACGGCGTCGCCGCGCGGCTCGCCGACGAGGGCGAGCCGGTCGAACTCGTCGCGCTGATCGACACGATGCTGCCGCTGCCGGAACCGGACCTAGACCCGCGCGCGTCGTCGACCCGCCGGTTCCTGCGCTTCACCGGCTACGTCGAAGGCACCTACGGCCGGACCGTCCGGCTCGGCCACGACGAACTCGCCGCGCTGCCCGAGGAGGAGCAGATCGAGCTCACCATGCACCGGGTCGCCGAGGCCGGGCTGCTGAGCCCGGGCGTGCTCCGCCACCAGCACCAGTCCTTTTCGGACACCCTGGCCGCGGAACGCGGGACTCCGCGGCCCTACACCGGCCGCGTGGTGCTCTACCGGGCGACCGAGCCGTACGCCGCCGGCCTCGCGATGGAACCGCGCTACTCCCGCACCGACCTCGCTGCCGGCTGGGCGGAGCTGTGCCCGCGGCTGGAGATCGTGCCGGTGCCCGCCCACCACCTGTCCGTGGTCGACCCGCCGCACGTCGACGTCGTCGCGCGGCACCTGGCAGGCCTGCTGTGGCCGTGACCCCGGCCGGCGTCCGGGCGTGGCCGCTGCTGGCTGTGCTCGGCGCCGGCCTGTTCCTGGTCGCGGTGGACGCCACCGTGCTGCACGTCGCACTGCCCGACGTCGTCCGGCAGCTGCGCCCCGGCGCCGCCGCGCAGGTGTGGATCGTGGCGATCTACCCGCTGACCGCGGCGCCGCTGCTCCTGCCGTCCGGCACGCTCGGCGACCGCTTCGGGCGGCGCCGGGTCCTGGTCACCGGCTACGCGGTGTTCGGGCTGGCGTCGCTGGCCTGCGCGCTCGCGCCGAACGTCGCGGCGCTGCTCGCCGCCCGCGCGGTCCTCGGCGTCGGCGGCGCGCTGATCATGCCGGTGACGATGTCGCTGCTGCGCGAGCTGTTCCCCGACCGGCAGCGGCGGCGCACGGCCATCGCGGTGTGCAGCGGCATCGCCGGCGCCGGTTCGGTGTTCGGGCCGGTGCTCGGCGGGCTGCTCGTCGAGACGGCGGGCTGGCGGGCGACCTTCCTGGTCAACCCGCCGGTGATCCTGGCCGCGGTCGCGGCGGCGCTGCGGTGGCTGCCGCGGACCCCACCCGGGCGCGCGCCGTGGGACGCGCTCAGCGCGATGCTCGCCGCGGGCGGCGTGCTCGGGATCGCCTTCGCCGCCGGACCGTCGGGGGGCGGCCCGGCGGCGGGGGCGGCCGGCGGCGTGCTCCTCGCGCTGTTCGTGCGCCGCCAGCGGCGATCGGCCGCGCCGTTGCTGGACCTGGCGCTGTTCCGGCGCCCGGGCGTGCCGGGCGCGGTCGGCGGCGTGCTGCTGGTGATGAGCACGCTGGTCGGGCTCGGCCTGCTCCTGGCCCAGTACCTGCAGGTGGTGCTCGGCCTTTCCCCGACGGCCGCGGCGGCACGGCTGCTGCTCGTGCTCGGCGCGTCGGCCGTGGGCAGCGTCATCGCCCCGGTACTGCTGGGGCGGTTCGGCAACGCGCCCGTCCGGACGGCGGGATTCGCGCTCGCCGCGGTCGCCCTCGCGCTTCCCGCGGCAGGCGCGTTGCCTTCACCGTGGTGGCTGGCCGTCGGACTGGTGGGTTCGGGGTTCGGCATGGCGCTCGCGCTGACGTCGAGCACCGACACGCTGCTGTCGGCCGCGCCCGCCGACCGGGCGGGCGGCGCGGCCGCCGTCGAGAAGACCGGCTACGAGCTGGGCGCGGGCCTGGGCACGACGGCGTTCGGCTCGCTGGCCGCCGCCGTCTACGCGGCCCACCTGGTGGTGCCGCCCGGCGTGCCGGACGCGGCGAAGCAGCTGGCGTCGGCCGGCCCGGCCCAGGCGGAAGCGGCGTCGCACGGTTTGGCGCAGGCCGCCGAGCTCCTGGCCGCGGCCCGGACGGCCTGCACGGTGAGCGTGCAGGCGTCCGCGGCCGTCGCTGCCGGGCTTTTTCTGTTCGCGGCGGTGATTTCGATCATCCGCGGCCGTATAGGCCGTTATACGATCAGAACTGCTCGCGGTCCGCTTCCCGGGCGACGACCTCGGCGCGGTCGGCGAGCCGCTCCAGGCCGTGCAGCGGTTGACGCATCCGGTGGTTGCCCCGCAGCCGTTCGGCGTTCCGGTCCAGGAACGCCCAGTAGCCCGCGGTGAACGGGCAGGCGTCCGGCCCGGTCCGTTTCTTCGGGTCGAACACGCAGCCGGGGCAGTGGTCGCTCATCCGGTTGATGTAGGCGCCTCCGGCCGCGTACGGCTTGGTGGCCACGACTCCCCCGTCGGCGAACTGGCTCATGCCGATCACGTTCGCCGGCATCACCCAGGGAAACCCGTCAACGAAGGCGGTGGCGAACCAGCGGGTCAGCGCGGCCGGGTCGTAGCCGCGCTGGAGGCCGTGGTTGCCGAGCACCATCAGGCGTTCGATGTGGTGGGCGTAGCCGCGGTCGCGGACGCCGGCCAGCGCCGTGCGCAGGCACGCCGCTTCGACCGCGTCGGCGTCGAGCGTGCGCCACCACTCCGGCAGCTCGCGGCGGGCCTGCAGGGCGTTGCGGCGCAGGTACTCCGGCCCGGCGTGCCAGTACCAGTGCCACACCCACTCCCGCCAGCCCAGCACCTGCCGGACGAACCCCTCGACACTGCTCAGCGGTGCGTCGCCGGCCCGGTACCGCGCCTCGGCCTGCCGGACGACCTCGCGGGGATCGAGCAGCCCCAGGTTGAGCGGCACCGAAAGCAACGCGTGCGCCATCGCCCAGTCGTGGGTCAGCATCGCGTCCTGGTGCGGGCCGAAGGAGGGCAGGCGGTGGTCGAGGAACCGGCGCAGGGCCCGCTTCGCTTCGTCGTGGCCGACGGCGAACTGCCGCGGGCCATCCACGCCGACCGGGTGAATCTCCCCGGCGCGCTCGGCCGCGTCGAGCTCGGCGCGCACCCGCTCGTCGATCTCGTTCTCGCGCGGGTGCCACGGCGCCGGCACGTCGAGCCGGACGGCTTTCGGCGGTGGCTGCCGGTTGTCGTGGTCGAAGTTCCAGTGCCCGCCTTCGGGAGCGCCGTCGGCCTCCAGCAGCACGCCGAACTTCCGGCGCTGGTCGCGGTAGAAGTCCTCCATCACGAACCGCGCGCGCCCCTCGGCCCAGATCGCGAAGTCCTCTTTGGACAGCACGAACCCCGGCGTGGGCAGGATGCCGGTGACGACGCCTTCCTCGCGCAGCCGCCGGACGAAGGCGTCGGCCGCGTGCGACGTCGGCTCGTGCACCACCACCGGACGGCCGAAGCGGCGCAGGCCGGTGCGGTAGTCCGGGGCGTCGATCAGCGTGACGCGGTCGCCGAGGTCGGCCGCGAGCCGGTACAGCGCGGCCTGGACCAGGTGCAGCTTCTGCCGGTGGAAGGGTTTCGCGGCGAAGGCCGCCGCCGACCGGATCAGCAGCACCTCGCGGCCGCGGTGTTCGGGCGTGCTGTGGAAGTGCGGCCCGAGCTGGTCGGCGAACAGCCACAGCGCGGGCTCGTCTCGCATGCGCGGAACGCTAACCCGCTTCCGGCGGCTCCGCAGCGTACGCCCGGAGGATTTCCGTGGTGTCGCCGAGGAACTGCGCCACCACCTCCGCCTGCCCCGGCGGCAGGCCGTCCGTCAACCGGGTGATGGCGTCGACGAGCGGGGCCAGCGCGGCGCGGACCTCGGTGCGCGCCGCTTCGCTGACGACGAGGGTCACCCGCCGGCCGTCGCGGGGGTGCGGGTCGCGGCGGACGTGGCCGGCGGCCTCCAGGCGGTCGACCAGGACGGTGGCCGACGCGGACCGGATCTTCAGCGCGTGCGCGAGGTCGACGGTGCCCATCGGCGTGCCGGTGGCCAGGTGCTGCAGCGCCTGCACGTCGGTGGCGCCGAGGCCGAGGCGCCGGGCCAGGGCGATCTGGACGTCGTGCGCGAGCGCGAGCAGCTCCCGCAGGGCGAGGTTCACCCGGAGCGCGACGGGACGGTCTTCCACCGGGCCATTCTAAGTTAGCTAGACAATCTAGCTAGTTTTGCTACCGTGGAGCCCGTGGACGTCCGAGCGATGAACGCCGAAATGACCGCCAAACTGATCGACGCGCCCGCCGAGGCACCACCCGAAGGGGGGTACGCGCTGCGGGTCGTCGAGACCCGCGGCCGCCGCACCGGCGAGCCGCGGCGCGTGCCGCTGGCCGTCGTCGCCCGCGACGGCGGGCAGTACCTCGTCTCCCCGGTCCGCGACCGCGACTGGGTGGAGAACCTGCTGGCCACGCCGGAGTGCGCGCTGCTGTCCGGCGGCCGCCGCGAGGACCGCCGGGCCGAGCCCACCGGCGGCGAGGAGGCGGCCGCGGTGGTCGCCTCCTACCTGGCCTCGATGTCGGTGCCGTGGGCGATCCGGGCGTTCCCGGTCCCCCAGGACGCCACGCCCGGGCAGATCCTGGAGCACCTGCCGGGGATGGCCGTGTTCCGCCTGTCCACAGTGGACTCGTGAGCGTCGCGATCGCCGGGGGCGGGCCCGGCGGGCTGCTGCTCGGCTACCTGCTCGCCCGGGCCGGGATCGAGGTCACCGTGCTGGAGTCGCGGGCGGACTTCGACCGCGACTTCCGCGGCGACTCCCTGCACCCCTACACCCTCGAACTGCTCGAACGGCTCGGCCTGGCCGCCGACCTGCTGGAACTCGACCACTTCAAGGCGCGCTCGTTCCGGTTCCACACCCCGGACGGCGTCTACCGCGCCGCCGACTACGGCCGCCTCCGCACGCCGTTCGCCTACATCGCCCTGATGCCCCAGGTGCGGTTCCTCGACTTCCTCGCCGAGCGGGCGAGCGCCCTGCCGTCCTTCACCCTGCGCACCGGCGCCAAGGTCACCGGGCTGCTCGAAGCCGGCGACGGCACCGTCACCGGCGTCCGCCACCGCGGCGGCGAGCTCACCGCGTCCGTCGTCGTCGGCGCCGACGGCCGGTTCTCCACGGTCCGGCGCCTGGCCGGGCTCGAAGCGCGGTCGCTCGGCGCCACCACCGACCTGCTCTGGTTCCGGCTGCCCCGCTCCCCCGGCGACCCGCCCGACGCGGACCTCGACCTCTACTTCGGTCGCGACGCCTACGTCGGCGTCCTCGGCGGCGTCCGCGACTGGCAGGTGGGCTACAGCCTCGAGAAGGGCTCGTACCCGGCGTTGCGCGAGCGCGGTGTCGAGCCGGTCCGCGCGTTCGTGCGCGAGCGCGTGCCGTGGCTGGCCGACCGCGCGCACCTGCTCACCGACTTCTCGCAGACGACGCTGCTGTCGGTGGACATCTCGCGCGTGGACCGCTGGCACCGGCCCGGCCTGCTGCTGCTCGGCGACGCCGCGCACGTCATCTCCCCGGTCGGCGGCAACGGCATCCTGATGGCGATCCAGGACGCCGTCGCCGCGGCGAACCGGCTGATCCCGGCCTTCCGCCGCGGCGGCGTCACCCCGGACGACCTCGCCGGGATCCAGGCCGACCGCAGCCGGGCGATCGAGCGGGTGCAGGCCGACCAGGTCCGGGTCGAGCGGCGGTCGGCCGCCGCCCGGGCGCGCGGCCGCGGCGCCGCACCCCCGAAGGTGCTCAAGTACGTGTTCGCCATCCCGGGGGTGCGCGCCCGCGGCGCGCGCGGCAACGCCTACGGGCCGTACCCGCCTCAGCTCGACGTGTCCCTCTTGTCGTCGTAGGAGGTCCAGCCGCCCTGGCCTTCGGCCGCTTCGACGTCGGCGTCGGCGGATGCGGCGTGGGTCATCGCGGCGATCGTCCGTTCCAGGCCCTGCTGGACCTCGTCGCCGTCGGCCTCGCGGACGCTGTGCAGCGTGACGGTGATTTCCGAGGTGGCCGGGCCGTCTTCGCGGATGCGCAGTTCGCCGTGGTAGTCGTCGGGACCCTCGGCGCCCCACTTCAGCGACTTCGTACCCGGATCGGTGTGCAGCCACGCTTCGCTCGCGACGCGGTTGCCGTGCACCTCGGCCTCGACGTGGACGGTGTCCCCGCCCTGCGGCTCGGCCACCTTCATCTCCGGGAAGTAGCGCGGCAGGTTCTCGGGATGGCTCAGGAACGCGAACAGCTCGTCGGCGGGGATGTCGGCGGTCGCGGTGTGGCGGTACTCGGTCATCGGCTCACTCCTGCTCGGCGGTCGGCGTTTCGTGCCGGATACCCGTGAAGTGGTGCATTAAAAGGAGCCGCGCGGGGAACCCCGCAACCATGACGGCCACCGAACCCGACGCACGGGCGCCGCGGCGGGGCCCCGCCCCCGTCCAGGGCATGGGCATGCTGATCGGCCTGCTGTTCCTCGTGCTGGCCGCGCTGGAGCTGATGACGGGAGCGGCGGCCGGCGGTGGTCCCCGCATGCTGTTCGGCGGCCTGGCCGTCTCCGGCGTGTGGACGCTCGTGCACCTGCTGACCGGCGCCGCCGCGGTGTTCTGCAGCCGCTCGCCGCGCTGGGCGGCGCGGTTCCTGGTGGTCGCCGGGGCCTGCTACGCCGTGGCCGGGCTCGCCGGGCTGCTGCCGCTGCCGGACGCGGTCACCGACGCACTCCCGCTGAACAACGCGGGGATCTGCCTCGACCTGGCGCTCGGGACCGCGATGCTCATCCTCGGCGCAGGCTGGCTCCGGCGCGGACCGGCACGGCCCCGCTGAGGAGGTCGTCGCGCGGCGCGAACCGCACGAGCAGCGCCGTGACCAGCACCGCGAGTCCGAAAAGGACATAGCCGTTGCCGGTGAGCTGCTGGGCGAAGGTCCAGTGCCGTTCCACCTCGCCCCCGCGCGGCCACCACCACTGCGGGCCCGCGACGAACAGCACCGCGCCGATCCCCGCCACGACCGCGAAAGCGCGCCGCCGCGTCCGGCGGGCCAGCTCCGCCCAGCCGAGCAGGACGACCACGGCCCACACCCAGTGGTGCGTCCAGGAGATCGGGGAGACCAGCAGCCCGCCGACGGCGTTCAGGCCGAGCGCGACGGTGGTCTCCCCCGCGGCCAGCGCGCCCCGCACCCCCCACGCCGTCAGCAGGAGCACCACCGCCACCAGCGGCAGCCACCACGCGGTGCGGGCCTCCGGCGGCACCCCGGCCCGGGCGAGCAGGCCGAGCAGCGACTGGTCGCCGGCGTAGGTCGGCTCGCCGACGCGGCCGGTGTCCCAGAGCGCGCCCGTCCAGTACCGCACCGAATCCGCGCCGGCCAGCAGGAAACCCAGCGCCGTCGCGGCCAGGAACGTCACCAGGGCGGTCACCGCCGCGCGCGTGTCGCGGCGGAGCAGGAAGTACAGCAGGAACACCGCCGGGGTCAGCTTCACCGCGGCGGCGAGGCCGATCAGCAGGCCGCGCGGCCACCGCGGGGTGTCGACCAGGACGTCCAGCACGACGAGGGCCAGCAGCAGCAGGTCGATCTGGCCGGCGTAGAGCGTGCGCAGCACCGGCTCCAGGACTTCGGCCGCCAGCAGCAGCACGCCGACGCGCCGCCAGTCGCACCGCGTCCCGAACGCCCGCAGCACCGTCACCAGGACCAGGGCCAGCAGCCCGAGCGTGAGCAGGGTGAGCGCGAGGCAGGCGGCCCAGTACGGCAGCAGCGCCAGCGGGGCCAGCACGATCGCCGCGAACGGCGGGTAGGTGAACAGCAGCGACTGGCCGTCGCCGGTGGGCGGCAGCGTCCCGTACAGCGCCTGGCCGTGCAGCAGCGCCGCCGAACCGAGCCGGTAGACGTCCAGGTCGACGCGGTAGGCCGGGAACCGCCACCGGCCGCCGTTGTACGACACGAGCACCGCCACCAGCACGATCAGCTGCGCCCCGAGCAGCACGTACCCGTTCCCCCGCTTGCCCCGCACCCCTGCTCCCCCTCCGGTCATCTCCCGCATTCTGTCGGGTCCCGGCCCGGGCGCCATCCGGGAAACCCCCGAACCGCCCCCGGAAAACCCCCTTGCCGCCCGTGCCACAGTGGACGCATGGGGACCCCGGACGGTTTCGCCTACCGCGACGAACGCGGCACGGTGACGATCACCCACCACGGCCGGCCCGCCGGGACGCTGCGCGGGGCCGCGGCCGCCCGGTTCCTGGCCGCGGTGGCGCGCGGCGACGACCAGCAGCTGCTCATGGCCCGCGTGACCGGCAACTACAAGCACGGCAACGAACGCCGGGCACGGGAGCACCCGCGCAACCGCGGAGGCTGAGCTTTTCGACCGTTCGGGGCAAGCGGCACAACCGGATGGGCTAGCATCCCGTCCCGTGCCGACCTCGTCAAAAATTCACGCCAACCCCAACACCGGCTTCGCGTGGCTGAGGATGATCGGCGCGATCACCGTGATCGTCGACCACAGCATGCCGCTGCTGCACCCGCAGCGGCTGACGATCTTCCCCGCGTCCTGGCACATGTCGCCGGGCTACATCGCGCTGATGGGCTTCTTCGCGATGAGCGGCTACCAGATCCAGGACAGCTGGGCGCGCGACCCGTCGTGGTGGCGGTTCGCCGCGCGGCGGCTGCTGCGGATCATGCCGCCGCTGGTCGTCGTGCTGCTGGTGACGGTGTTCGTGATCGGGCCGCTGGTGACGACGTGGCCGGCGCACGCCTACTGGACGCACATCCAGACCTGGCGCTACCTGGTCGGCACGACCGTGCTGTTCTACATGCAGCACGACCTGCCCGGGGTGTTCGCGGCGAACCCGTACCCGTTTTCGGTCAACGGCGCGCTCTGGACGCTGCCGATGGAGCTGCTCGGCTACGGGCTGGTCCTGGTGGCCGGGGTGATCGTGCTGATCGGCGTGCCGCGCTGGTTCCTGGTGCTCGTCCTCGGCGGCATGGTCTACACCGACAGCGTGCTGCGGGCGACGTTCGAGTACCACGGCGCGGGCGGTTCGCTGCTGGTCGTGCCGCTCGGGTCGACGGTGTCGTTCCTGGTGCCGTTCGTGATCGGGGTGGTGCTGCACGCCTACCGCGACCGGATCCCGCTGAAACCGTGGGTGGCGCTGGTGCTGTTCGGGGCCTACCTCGGGCTGAGCCAGACGCCGGCGAGCCGGTACGCGCTGGCGCTGAGCGCGGCCTACGGCGCGATCACGCTGGCGACGCACTGGCCGCGGAAGCTGGAGGCCGCGGCGCCGTACGTCTACGGCAGCTACGGCACCTACATCTGGGGGTTCCCGATCCAGCAGCTGCTCATCCTCGCCGGCGTGCGGCAGGTGTGGCTGCTGATCCTGCTCGCGGTGCCGGCCGCCTACGTCGTCGGGCAGCTGTCCTGGACCTACGTCGAAAAGCCGACGCAGCGGCTGCGCCGGCACCTGCGCCCGCCCGCGCCGGTCCGGCGGCCGGTGGCGGCCCCGCCGCAGCTGCCCGTCACCGCGGCCGCCCCGCTGCGCCGATCCTGAGGCATGCTGGCGCGGTGACCTACGACGTGTGGAAGATCCGCGAGCACTTCCCCGCCCTCACCGCCGCGCACTTCGACGGCCCCGGCGGCTCCCAGGTCCCCGACGTGGTCGGGGCGGCGGTGGCCGGGACGCTGACCGCGGCGATCGCCAACCGCGGCGTCGTCACCGCGGCCGAGCGCCGGGCGGCCGCGGTGGTCGCCGAGGCCCGCCAGGCGGTCGCCGACCTGCTCGCCGCCGACCCGGCGGGTGTCGTGTTCGGCCGCAGCATGACCCAGCTGACGTACGACTTCTCCCGCACCCTGGCCCGCAACTGGGGCCCGGACGACGAAGTCGTGGTCACCCGCCTCGACCACGACGCGAACATCCGGCCGTGGGTCCAGACGGGCGCGAAGGTGCGCTGGGCGGACTTCGACCCGGCGACCGGCGAACTCGCGCCGATCGGCCCGCTGCTGTCGGAACGGACGCGCCTGGTCGCAGTGACGGCGGCGGCCAACCTGCTGGGCACCCGCCCGGACATCCCGGCGATCGCGGCGGAGGTCCACGCGGCGGGCGCGCTGCTGTACGTGGACGGCGTGCACCTGACGCCGCACGCGTCGGTCGCCATCGGGGACCTCGGGGCGGACTTCTACGTGTGCTCGCCGTACAAGTTCCTCGGCCCGCACCTGGGCGTGCTGGCGGCGGCGCCGGCGTTGCTGGAAACGCTGCACCCGGACAAGCTGCTGCCGTCGACCGACGTGGTGCCGGAACGGTTCGAGCTGGGCACGTTGCCGTACGAGCTGCTCGCCGGAACGACGGCGGCGATCGGCTTCCTCGCCGGGCTGGTGCCGGGAACGGGGTCGCGGCGGGAACGGCTGGTGGCGTCGATGGCGGGGCTGGAGGCGCACGAGGAGGTTCTGCTGGCCCGGCTGGACGGTGGGCTGGCTTCGCTGCCGGGGGTGACGCGGTACGGGGCGCCGGAGCGACGGCGGACGCCGACGGTGTTGTTTTCGGTGGAGGGTGTCGCTTCTCAGGCGGTGTACGAGCACCTGGGGGCGCTCGGAGTGAACGCGCCCGCGGGAAGTTTCTACGCGATCGAGTGTTCGCGGCACCTGGGGCTGGGTGACACGGGAGCGGTACGGGCGGGAATCGCCCCGTACACGACGGAGGAAGACGTGGACCGCCTGCTGGCCGGAGTGGCGTCGCTCCCCCGCGGCTGAGCACGTCCAGGGTTCTCGTGAGTGGTAAGGCGGGTTAGAACCCGCCTTACCACTCACGACGCTCACGGCGCCGGCGCGAACCCTGCCGGGTGGGCGGTGAACGTGCCGCGGCCCTGGGTCCGGCTGCGCAGGCGGTTCGCGTAGCCGAACAGTTCCGCCACCGGGACCGTGGCCGTGACCACCGCCGTTCCGGAGCGCACCGCCGACCCCGCCACCCGGCCGCGGCGGGCCGCGAGGTCGCCGAGCACCGAGCCGACCGCGTCGGCCGGGACCGTCACCACGACCTCGGCCACCGGCTCGAGCAGCCGCAGGACCGACGCGCGCAGCGCTTCCCGCAGGCCCAGGCGGCCCGCGGTGCGGAACGCCAGGTCCGACGAGTCCTTCGAGTGCGTCGCCCCGTCGGTCAGCGTCACGCGCAGGCCCGTCACCGGGTGGCCGCCCAGCGGGCCCTCCGCCAGGGCGTCCCGGCAGCCGGCCTCGACCGCGCGGACGTACTCCCGCGGCACCCGGCCCCCGACGATCGCCGAGGCGAACTCGAAGCCCTCGGCCGCCGGTGCGACGTCCAGGACCACGTGCGCGAACTGGCCCGCGCCGCCGTCCTGCTTGACGTGGCGGTAGACCAGCCCCGACACGCCGCTGACCACCGTCTCGCGGTGCGCCACCGACGGACGGCCGACCGCGACGTCCAGGCCGCGGTCCCGCCGCAGCCGCTCCACCGCCACCTCCAGGTGCAGCTCGCCCAGCCCGGACAGCACCGTCTGCCCGGTCTCCGGATCGACCCGCACGACCAGCGACGGATCCTCCTCGGCCAGCCGCGCCAGCGCCACCGTCAGCCGCTCGCCGTCGCCCGCGCGCCGCGGTTCGACGGCCACCGAGACCACCGGGTCCGCCGTCACCGGCGGCTCCAGCAGCACCGGGTCGCCCGGCGCGCAGAGCGTGGCGCCGACGCGCGCCGCCTTGGGCCCGGCCACCGCGACGATGTCGCCCGCCACCGCACTGTCCACTTCGGACTGCCGGTCGGCCTGCACGCGCAGGACGCGCGCGACGCGTTCGGTGCGTCCCGCGTCCGTCACCTGGTTCCCCTTCCGCAGCGTTCCCGAGTACACCCGCAGGTACGTCAGCCGTCCGGTGGCCGCCGAGACGACCTTGAACACGAGCGCGGCCAGCGGCGCGGCCGGGTCGGCGGGCCGGTCCGGCCGCACCGGCGGGACGTCCGCCGGCGAGGGCAGGTACGCCACGACGGCGTCGAGCAGCGGCTCGATGCCCCGGTCGCGGTAGGCCGCGCCGCACAGCACGACGAGCCCGGCGCCGCTGAGCGTCAGCTCGCGCAGCGCCTTCTCCAGCGTCTCCGCCGAAACCGTGCCGGTGGCGCAGAACTCGTCCAGCGCCACCGGGTGCAGCTCGGCGACGGCCTCCTCCAGCACCCGGCGCCGCCGCCGGGCCTCGGCGAGGAGGCCGTCCGGCACGTCGGCCAGGCGCAGCAGGTCGACGACGCCGGTGAAGCCGTCCTCGCGTCCGACCGGCAGCTGCACGACCAGCGGCGCCGGGTGCAGCCGCGCCCGGATCGAGGCGACGGCGGCGTCGAGGTCGGCACCCGCGCGGTCGAGCTTGTTGACGAACGCGATCCGCGGGACGCCGTGCCGGTCGGCCTGCCGCCACACGGTTTCGCTCTGCGGCTCGACACCCGCCACGGCGTCGAACACCGCGACGGCGCCGTCGAGCACCCGCAGCGCCCGCTCGACCTCGTCGGTGAAGTCGACGTGGCCGGGCGTGTCGATGAGGGTGAGCCGGTGGCCGGCCCAGGTGCAGCTGACGGCCGCGGCGAAGATGGTGATGCCGCGGTCGCGTTCCTGCGGGTCGAAGTCGGTGACGGTGGTGCCGTCGTGGACCTCGCCGGTCTTGTGGGTGACGCCGGTGTGGCGCAGGATCCGTTCGGTGACGGTGGTCTTGCCCGCGTCGACGTGGGCGAGGATGCCGAGGTTGCGGACGGTGTTCGGGGTACGCACAGCCTTGTCCTTTGTGGACGAAGTGATCAGGGCGGCGCGATTGCCCGCGACTGTCAGGCGCGCGTCACGGGGTCCGGTGCAGGCCGCGCGGCAGGCACCGAAGACGCGGAGACACCAGGATCACCTCGGACCGCGACCGGGGAGCGACGACGATGCGAACACGCACGGCCGGCTCCCTTCGTTCGACGCGGCGGACAGGTTCCGGCGCAGCCTAGCCGCACACAACCCAGCAGCCAACACATTTTCCGCGCATCTCACGTGTCTGAAGGGGCATCACGCGTGATGCCTCTTTACGCACGGGGTCAGGGGGCGGGTGGGGCGACCACGCGGAGCTGGAGCATGGCTGCGAACCTGGCCTCCGGGTCGGCCATGTCGAAGCCGCCGACTTCGGCGAGGCGGCGCAGGCGGTAGCGGAACGTGTTCGGGTGCACGTGGACCGCGGCGGCGGCCGCGATGACGTCGCCGAAGGCGTCCAGCCAGGCCCGCAGCGTCTCGACGAGGTGGGCGTGGTGCTGCTGGTCGTAGTCGAGCAGGCGGGCCACCGGTCCCGTCGGGCGGTCGCCGCGCGCGGCCACCAGGTCCTGCAGTTCCAGCAGCAGCGCCTCGACGTGGACGTCGGCCAGCAGGGCGACCCGGCGGCCGGCGCCGCTGCCCGACCGCAGCACCCGCAACGCCCGGTCCGCGCTGCCGCGGGCCTCGGGCAGCTCGGCCGCGCTGCGCGCCACCGGGCCGATGCCGACCACGGCCCGGACCCGGTCGCCCACCCGGTCCAGGAAGTCCTTGGCGATCCGCAGCGCGCGCCGCTCGCCGTCGGCGTCGCGGGTCACCGGGACCAGCCCGTACGCCGTGTCGCCGACGAGCGCGGCGGCGCAGCGCGGGTGCACCGCGCTCAGGTGCATCGCCAGGCCGTCGCTGAGCCGCTCGCGGTCGGCGGCGAGCTCGGCGTCGGCGGCGCCGGACCCCAGCACCGCCAGCGCCAGCACGACGACGGGCTGGTCGGCGAGGCCGAGCCGGCTCAGCGCTTCGCGCGCGGCGGCCCCGCCTTCGAGGGCCGTGCTGAGCAGGTCCGCGCGCAACCGGCGTTCGACGTCGGCGCCCGCCCGGACGCGCAGCAGGTGCAGCGCCACCAGCCGCGCCGCGTCGCAGAGGGCCTGCGTCCGGTCGGGGGTCAGCGGTTCGCGCACCGCCGCCCAGATCGAGCCGAGGATCTCGTCGCCCGCGCGGACCGCAACAGCTGCCCGAAGCAGCTTCAGCCCGTCGAGGCCGGCGTCGAGCAGGTCGACGTACACCGGCTGGTCGGTGCGGTAGAGCTCGCGGAACACGCCGCGGTCGGCCAGCGCGCGGGCGTACCGCTCGGGCACCTGCCGCCCGAGGATCGTCTCGACGCGCGAAGCGTCGGCTTCGTCCTGCCGGCCGGAGAACGCCAGCACGCGGGACCGCCGGTCCTCGATGGTGACCGGCGCGTCGATGAGCGCGGCGATCGCGTTGGCCACCGCGAACAGGTCGCCCGACGGCAGCCCGGCGAGGGTTTCCGGCTGGGCGTCGCCGACGTCGCCCTCGGCCAGCAGCGACCGCAGCATGGCGGCGAGCTGGGCCCAGGACGCCCCGCGGGTCAGGCTCAGCAGGGCGACGCCGGTTTCCTCGACGGCGGCGGTGATCGCCGCGGTCACCGTGACCGGGGCGCGCAGGACGAGCCCGGCGGCGTCGTGGCGGGCCAGGGTCCGCAGCTGCCGCACGACCTCGTCCGGGTCGGCGAGGCCGACGCCCAGCACCAGGGCGTGCTGCGGCAGCGCGGGTTCGTCGAGCGGGTCGTGGATGGCGACGCCGCCGATGCCGCCCGGGCGGTCGCCGTCGCCGAGCACCAGGTCCAGGAGGGTGCCGCCCAGGTCGTCGAGGACGCGGCCGAGGCTGGCGTGCGGGCGCAGGTTCACCGAAACGAGCACCTCCCGAAGCTAGGCGCGATCCCGCGAGCCTAGTTCGTCGCGGCGGACGAAATCAGCCTTGTCCTTCGTCGTGGCCGACGAACTCCTCCCATCGGGGGTGCTCGACGAGCACCCACCGTGCTCAGCTCAGCTTCGCGGCGACGTTGTACGCCTCCACCAGCAGTTTTGCGTTGGGCACCCGCCGCCGCGGCTCGACGTGGATCGTGCGGGTCTCGCCCGGCAGCAGCCAGAAGTAGTTGTCGTCGTAGCGGGTCGGCAGCACGCGGTCGGTGCCGTTGCGCTCCCTCAGCGACAGCCGGATCATCGCCGCCACCGTCCGGCCGTCGTTGCGGATCGTGGCGGTGTACGCGTCGCCGTCGGGGCGCAGGGACGTCGTCAGGCGGGCGCCCGGCAGCTGGTTCAGCGCGCGCATCGCCGAGTCCGTCCGGTACCGCCAGTACGTGTTCTCCGACAGCACCGCGCCGCGGCCGTCGGTCAGGGTCAGCCGCAGCAGGTGCAGGTCCGGCAGGCCGTCGGCGAACGGCACGGTGAACGCGGCCGCGGCCGAAACCGGCGCGACGTCGAGCTTCTGCTGCTGCGCCGGGCCGAGGGCCGCGCCGTCGAGGCCGTACAGCCGCGCGGTGGCGGTGACGCCGGTCAGGGCCGACGGCGTGTGGTTGACCACCCGGATCTGCCACGTCGTCAGGTCGGCCTGCACGTGGTGGTGCTCGCAGCCCTTGCGCGCGCCGTAGTAGCTGCCGTTGACGTCGAGGTCGTAGTCGTAGGTCTGCCAGACCGTGCTGTGCCAGGCCGGGTGCGACATCCACAGCAGCACGCCGGTGGCGTCGTTCCACAGCTTCGCGTTCCACGCCTCGAAGATCGCGCGCATGCTCTCGTAGTTGACGAACTGGGCCTTGCGGCAGAACTCGGCCAGGCTCGTCGACGGCGCCAGCCGCGCGTCGATCGCCGCCAGGTAGCTCTGCGGCGACTGGTTGCCGTTGGTGGACCAGTCGTGCAGGAACCACGGCGCGCCGATCGGCCAGCCGGGGTCGCCGGCGCCGACCAGGTTGCGCATGCTCTCGACCACCGACACCGTCGGCAGCCCGATCTCGCTCCAGAACCCGTACTTGCCGCCGGTCGCCTCGCCGGTGAAGTACCGCTTCGGGTCCTGCCAGTAGTACGGCCCGTCGCCGGTGATCACGCCGCCGGCCGAGTTGCCCTGGTAGAGCAGGTCGGTGTTCGCGTGGACGATGTCGCGCAACGCGTTGTCGATGACCGGCGGCGGGGTGCCTTCGTTGCAGCCGAACCAGACGGTCGCGCAGGCGTGGTGGCGGTAGCGCAGCACGGTGTCCTCGGCCTGGGCCAGGAAGACGTCGTGGTTGGCCGGGTCGGTCGACCAGCCGTCCCAGAACTCGTTCCACAGCAGGATGCCGTACTTGTCGCAGGCGTCGAACAGCTCGGACCGGTACGACGAGCCGACCCAGTTGCGGATCAGCGTGAAGTTCATGTCGCGGTGCATCGCGACGACGGCGTCGGCCCGCTCGGCCGGCATCCGGCGCAGCAGCTCGTCCCAGCCCCAGCTGCCGCCGCGGGCGAAGATCTTGACGCCGTTGACGAGGAAGGTCAGCGGCTTCGGGCTGTTGTCGACCGAAGCCGCGTCGGTCCAGGTGTCGCCGTCCTGCGACACCTGGATCTTGAACGTCGCCGCGTAGGCGGTTTCCCAGGTGAGCACGACCCGGTCGAACGCCGTCGCGGCGCCGAGGTCGACCTGCAGCCACTGGTTGTCGCTGTATTCGGACGTCCAGCGCGTGTTCGGGTCGCCGTCGAAGGCGCGTTCGGGCGGGTTGCCGTCGGCCACCGACTGCGACGCCGACGGTTTGCCCTGGGCCAGGTCGGGGCCCGAACCGTTCAGCACGGACATCGTCCAGAGGGAGAAGCCCCAGCTGGTGGCACGCCGGAGGCCCTGCATGCGGACGAACCGGGCGTTCTGCGGCGCGAGGCCGACGGTCTGGGTGGCCCGGCCGCCGTCGATCACGATCGGCAGGTCGTACTGGTAGCCGATCTCGCGCAGGCCGATCCGGACGGTCCGGCGGTCGCTGGTGGTGGCGCCGATGGCCGCGGTCAGAGTCAGGTCGTGGAGGTCCGGGTCGCCGTAGCCGTTGGGCCACCACAGCTTCGCGTTGTCGATCCGCTGCTTCGGGAAGACGACGTCGGCGGTCTGCCCGGCCGGGACGGTGACCGTGCTCGTCACGCTCACCGGGCCGAAGGCGGCGGTGACCCTGACGCGCTGGGCGGTCGCGGCGGCGTTGCGGACCGGGACGGTCAGCGTCACCTCGGCGGTCTTCGCGTCGGGCACCTTCGTGTCGACGCGGACGTCGCCGAGCACGGCGGCGCCGGTGGAGCGCAGGCGCACGTGGTCCCAGAGGCCGGCCGCGCGGTCCCGCACCGCGGGCATCCAGTCCCAGCCGGAGACGGCGAGGTAGGTCGGCGAGTTCTCGAACATCGTGCCGCCGGCGTCGACCCAGGAGCTGCCGTTCGATCCCTTGTCGCCGGGGCTGCCGGGCTTCGGCATCGGCGCGATCTTCACGGCGAGGACCTGCTCGCCGGTGCGGCGCAGCGCCGCGGTGACGTCGTGGACGCCGCGGCCGAACGGGTGGCTCTGCGTGGCGATTTCGGCGCCGTTGAGCCAGATCTGCGCTTCGTGGTTGACGCCGTCGAACTCGAGCCAGACGTGCCGGCCGGGCGAGGTGTCGAGGCCGCGCGGGAGGGCGAAACGGCGACGGTACCACCACGCGTGACGGGAAAGCGCTTCCGGGACGTGCAGCTGGTTCATCCCGGCCACCGGGTCGGGCAGCTGCCCCTGGTCGACGAGCGAGGCCAGCACGGTGCCGGGAACGGTCGCCGGGAGCCAGCCGCGGGTGTCCACCGTGGACGCCGACAGGGCCTGGCCGCCGCCCGCGGGCGCCCAGTCGTCCATCGTGAGCACCCAGCCGGACTCGAGCGGCACGGTGCCGTCGGCCGCGACGGCGAGCGCGGGCGGGTGGTCGTCCGGGCGCACCGGGAAGCTCGTCCAGCCGCGGACCGCCGGCCGGGCGCCGCGGCTGGTGCCGAACACCTGGAAGCCGTTGAGCCCCAGGGGGTTGCTCGTCGCACGGCGGCTCGCGGTGAACCGGACCCAGCGCGCGGTGACGGCGACGGGGATCGTGACGACGCCGCCGGTGCCCGCGTCGGTGTGGTGGACGGTGCGCCAGGCCTTGCCGTCGCCGGAGACGTCGAGGTCGAACGCCGTCGCGTAGCTGGACTGGACCTCGAAGCCGCTGGTGTGGCTGCGGGACGCCCCGGCGTCGAAAGCGGGGTCGCCGGGCTGGGCCTCGAAGGTGAGGACGACGGACTCGATCGCGCACGGGGCCTGGAGGTCGACGACGATCCACTGGCCGTCGCCCGGGGCGGCGCGCCAGCCGGAGCCGCGGACGCCGACCTGGGCGAGCCCGTCGACGGCGAACTCGGCCGGGGTGGCGGCGTAGTCGGTCGAGGACACCTGCACCGGCCGGAACAGGGCGAGGTCGGTCCTGCCGTTCTGCGCAGCCTCCGTGGCGGGTGCGCCCGCCGCAGCCACCGCGGCCGCCGCGGTTCCGGGCAGGACGGCGGCGAGGCCGAACCCGGCCAGCAGCCCCGACCCGGCGGTCAGGACGTGCCGCCGCGACACCCGCTCGTGCTTTTCCGCCATGCGAACTCCGTTCTCGAAGCGGCAGCCCGGGTCCCGGCGCGCGACCTGGCGGGGTGCCGCGCCGCGGGCTGACAACGTTGCCAGGAAGCTTCCGCCGCGCCCGTCGGGAGCGTCAAGACGACAAGGAGGACAAGAATTCGGATTAATGACATCGATGTCGGTGTTCGTGGTCCGTGCTGCCCCGCTGAGCGGATCAGGGTAGCGTTGCAACGCATTTGCAACGGATTCTCGGGAGGTTGGCGTGGTGCAGGTCGAACGCACGGTCACGGTGGGCGCGCCGATCGGCCCGGTGGCGGAGTACCTGGCGGACTTCGCGCACACGGAGGAGTGGGACCCGGGGACGATCTCGTGCTCCCGCACGTCGCCGGGCCCGATCGAGGTGGGCACGCAGTGGCACAACGTCTCGGAGTTCCGCGGGCGGCGGACGGAGCTCGAGTACCGGCTGACGCGCCGTTCGGCCGGCCGGGTGACGTTCGTCGGGAAGAACAAGACGGCGACGTCGACGGACGACTTCACGCTGACGGCGGGCCCGGACGGGACGACAGTCCGCTACCAGGCGACGATCGAGTTCAACGGCTGGGCGAAGCTGGCGGGGCCGTTGCTGAAGCGGGAGTTCGAGCGGCTGGGTGACGAGGTGGCGCCGGCGCTGAGCCGGGTGCTGGGCGCGCTGGGCTGAGCGACGGCCGGCGGGTCTCGGTTGTCCGGCGCCGAGCCAAGCGCCGGGCGCCCAGAGGCACGGTGGGTCTCCCCCGCCGGACGATCGGCCCGCGCGCGGCCGACCGCGGCGCCCAGGTCACCCACCCGGGCTACACCTGCGCGTGTTCCGCCGCGAGTTCCATCGCCGAAGCCAGGTCGTTCACCCGCGCGAACCCGCGGTCCCCCAGGTGGCCCCACCCGGGACCCGCCGTTCCCACCGGGCACCCGAGGTCGCGGATGCGGGCCGCCAGGAGGTCGTCGGCGGTCGGGGGTGTCTGGGACCAGAGCAGGACCAGGACCGGGTCGAGGCGGGCCGCCAGGTCCGCCACCGTCTCCGCCGGGACCAGCTGGCCCAGGTACACCACCGGGATCCCGGCGTCCGCCAGCGTCGCCCGCAACGCCTCGATCGGGAGGGAGTGGCGCTCGGCCGGGCAGCACGCCAGCAGCACCGGACGGCCCGGCACCGCCGCCGGGAACCGGCGGCTGAACCGCTCGAAGGCCAGCGAGATCTCGGTCGTCAGCGCCCACTCCGACGCGAAGCACGCGTTGCCGCGCTGCCAGCGGTCGCCCAGGGCGCGCAGGACCGGGGCCAGGACGTCCGTCCACGCCGCCGCCGGGCCCATCGTGCCCAGCGTTTCGTCCAGCAGGCCGGCCACCGAGGCGTACCGGAGCTCGTCCGCCGCGTCCGCCAGCTCGTCCGCGCGGCGGGACGCCGGCACCTGCGGCCCGCCGGCACCCGGCCCGGCGCCGAACGCGGCCGCCGCGGCCTCCCGCACCGGCATCCCGCGCGCGACCAGCCGCTGCATCTGCTGGAGGCGGCGGACGTCGGCGTCGGAGTACCGGCGGTGCCGTCCGGCGCCGGCCGGCGGGCCGATCCCGTACCGCGCGCTCCAGCTGCGCAGCGTCACCGGTGACACGCCCAGCAGCCCGGCCACCTTGCCGGGCGCCCAGGCTCCTGCCACGGACGGCACGTCGACGTTCTCGGGTTCCACCGCATCCTTCCGCTCGCGGACGGCGAACGTTCCGAGCTTAGCGACGCGAACGGCACCGCACCGATGACACGGCGAAGAGGCGCAGGGTTACAGGGGGTTGCGGCACCCGGTGAGCGAGGTTGCCGAAGCGCCCGGCGGACGGCGTGGCCCGGCGCCGACCAGCCGCGATGCGGCAGGAAGCAGCGACAGCCCGCGGCGGGCGGCCAGCAGGTCGCAGCGGCGGCAGTCGCAGGCCGGCAGCGGACGGCCGACAGGTCACAGCGGCGGCATTCACAGGCCGGTAGCGGGCCGCCGGCAGGGATCCGGCAGATCCCAGGGCGGGCAAGCCCCGGGCCCCGGAAAGCGCATTCGCCGAAACCGGCGGGCGGGGACGCGGCGGGCGGGGCGAAGGCCGGCCGCGTCCCCTTCGGCGCCGCCCGGCGCCGGTGATCCGGCTCGCGTCAGCCGGATCCGCTCCGGCCGCCCGGTGTGGCATCCGGGGCGGCCGGCTACGTCTTCCCCGTTTCTCATGACAAGCTATACCCAAGCTGCAACGGTTGTGCATCGTCTTCCCTCGGATGTCGCAGCGTGCCCGGCGGCCGCGGGGAGTGATCTCACGCCGTCGTGGGTACCACCCGCTAGGCGCCCGAGTGAGGAGGGACCCGATGACCGACCACCGCACCGCGCCCCGATTCGACACCACGACCGAAGCCGGGATCGTCACCGTCCACTGCACCGGCGAGGTCGACCTCGGCAGCGCGTGCCGCTTCCGAGACGTCCTGCTGGCACCGATCCACGCCGGCGCGCTCGGGGTCGTCGCCGATCTCACCGGGACGACCTTCTGCGACTCGACCGTCTTCAGCGCGCTGGCCGAGGCCTTCCGCGCCGCGGCCGCGCGCGATGTCCCCTACGCCATCGCCGCCGGGGAGGTCGCCGTCGTCCGGCCGTTGCACATCCTCGGCCTGGACCGGGTGCTGCCGCTGCACGCCGGGCTCGACGCGGCCCACGCGGCCGTGCGCTCGGCCGGCGTGCGGACGGCGGCCCCCGCCGGGCCCTGAACGCGCGGGAGCGCTCACTCGCCGTACTGCGAACCCACGCGGGACATGCCACGCTCGGGTGAAGTCCCGCATGACAAGGTAGGCAGGTTGCTGGCGGTAACGAACGCGGAACGGACGACGAGCACGCGGGGCCGGTGGCTCCCCGCCGTCTTCGGAGCGGTGCTGGGCACCGCCGTTTTCCTCCTGGTGCGAACGAGTCTCACCGACGACGGCTACATCACCCTGGCGTACGCGCGGAACCTCGCCGTGCACGGCGAATGGGGCATCGTCCCCGGTTCGCCCGCCAACTCGGCGACGTCGCCCCTGAACGTCCTGCTCCTGGCCGCCCTGACCCTGGTGACGCGGGTGGCCGGCGACCCGCACCCGGTCGTGGCGCTCGGCGTCCTCACCATCCTGTCCGGCGCCGCGCTCGGCTGGGCGTGGCAGCGCATCGGCCGCGTGCTCGCGCTGCCGCCCGCCGCCGGGGTGATCGGCGTGGCGCTGGTGCTGGTCAACCCGTTCGTGCTGTCCGCGATCGGGCTCGAGGTGCTGCTGATCCCGGTCGTGCTGCTGGCGCTCACGGTCTGCGCGCTCGAAGGCAGGACGGCCTGGTTCGGCGTCGCGGGCGGCCTCGCCGTCCTGACCCGGCTCGACCTCGTCGTGTTCGTCGTGGTGATCGGGGTGAGCACGCCCGCGATCCGGCGCCGGTGGCGGCCCGCGGCGGGGCTGACCGCGCTCACGGCCGCGCCGTGGTTCCTGGTGAGCTGGCTCGCCTTCGGCTCGTTCGTGCCCGACACGCTCGTCATCAAGCAGCTCCAGGCCGGGGTGTTCGCGCCGTGGAGCTACAGCACCGGGCCGATGATGTACTACCTCGGCTGGCCGGTCACCGTGCTGGTGTCGTTCCTCCCCGCCCTGGCCGGGGTCGTCGCGCTCGTCGCCTGGGCCGCGGCGCGGTTCGCCGTGCGCTGGCCGGAGTTCCCCGCGCTCGGCCCGGTCGCCGCCCTGGCCGGCGGCGGCGTCCTGTACTACCTCGCCTACTCGTTCCTCGGTGTCGGCCCGTTCCACTGGTACTACGTGGCCCCGGTGACGGCGGCGAGCACGTTCGCCGTGGCCGCCTCCGGTACCTGGTACGCCCAGGCGCGCGAGCGGACGGCGTGGCGCACCGGGCCGCCGGTGCTCGCGCTCGGGCTCACCGCCGTGCTCGCCTTCGGCGGTGCCGCGGTCGACGCCGCGCAGGGCCTGCCGTGGCCGTCGCCGGTGGTGTTCGGGAACTGGGCGAGCGCCCGGGACTACGCGCGGGTCGGGACGGAACTCGGCGCCCGGCTGCGCGGCGCGAGCGTCGCCAGCCCCGGCGAGATCGGCACCCTCGCCTACTACTGCGAGTGCACGATCATCGACGAGTTCTCCGACCGCGGCCACGCCGTGGAGCTGATCCGGAAGCGGATCGAGCTGGCGAACCCGGTGATGAGCCTCGCCTTGCGGATCAACTACCACTGGCTGGACACCTCGCTCGCGCCGCGGCGGCCGGACTACCGGCTGCAGTACGGCTCGGGTCCGGCGACCGGACCGGACAGCTGGCCGGTCCGGTCCGCGGCGAAGGGCGACGGCCACTTCACCCTGACACCGGGGCCGTGACGGAAAACTCGCCGGATTCCCCTGGACGCCAGACTGCGCCGCGGCCGGGAAAGGCCATAGGGTTCCACCATGAAGGTCGGCCTGCTCACCCGCGAATACCCGCCGGAGGTCTACGGCGGCGCCGGGGTCCACGTTGAGTTCCTCGCCCGGGAGTTGCGGCCGCTGGTCGATCTCGACGTCCACTGCTGGGGCGCGGACCGCCCCGACGCCACCGGGCACACCGACCCGCACGGCTACCGGCAGCCCGCGTTCACGACCATGGACATCGCGGTGTCCATGGCGAACGCCCTCGAAGGCCACGACCTCGCGCACAGCCACACCTGGTACGCGAACCTCGCGGGGCACCTGGCGAAGCTGACGCACGGCATCCCGCACGTCGTCACCGCGCACTCGCTGGAGCCCCTGCGGCCGTGGAAGGCCGAGCAGCTCGGCGGCGGCTACCGCGTCTCGTCCTGGATCGAGCGCGAGGCCTACGAGTCCGCGGACGCGATCGTCGCGGTCAGCGGCGGGATGCGCCGGGACGTCCTCGCCGCCTACCCCGCGGTGCCGCCCGAGCGCGTGCACGTGATCCACAACGGCATCGACACCGCGCTCTACCGCCCCGACCCGGGCACCGACGCGCTCGTCGGGCACGGCATCGACCCGGACCGGCCGTACGTGCTGTTCGTCGGCCGGATCACCCGGCAGAAGGGCGTCCCGCACCTCGTCCGCGCCGGCGCGAAGCTCGACCCGGGCGTCCAGCTGGTGCTGTGCGCCGGCGGCGCCGACACGCCCGAGCTGGACGCCGAGTTCCGCGGCCTGGTCGCCGACCTCGAGAAGACGCGCACCGGCGTCCGCTGGATCCCCGAGATGCTGCCCCGGAACGAGGTCGTGCAGCTGCTCACGCACGCCGCGGTGTTCGCCTGCCCGTCGGTCTACGAGCCGCTCGGCATCGTGAACCTGGAGGCGATGGCGTGCGGCACCCCGGTGGTGGCCAGCGACGTCGGCGGCATCCCGGAGGTCGTCGACGACGGCCGGACCGGGCTGCTGGTGCACTACGACGAACAGGACGCGGGAGCGTTCGAGGCGGGCCTGGCCGCCGCGCTGAACGAGGTGGTGGGCTCCCCGGACCGGGCCGCCGCGATGGGTACCGCCGGCCGCGAGCGCGCGGTCGGCGAGTTCGGCTGGGAGGCGATCGCCGAGCGGACGGTCGCCCTCTACGAGGCGTGCGGGAGGTCGCTGTGAACAGCGAATGCCATGTCCTGGGCATCGTGCTCGCGGGCGGGGAGGGCAAGCGCCTGATGCCGCTGACGGCGGACCGGGCGAAACCGGCGGTGCCCTTCGGCGGCACGCACCGGCTGATCGACTTCGTGCTCTCCAACCTGGTGCACGGCGGGATCCGGCGGCTGTGCGTGCTGACGCAGTACAAGTCGCACTCGCTCGACCGGCACATCTCGACGACCTGGCGGCTGTCGTCGCTGACCGGCGAGTACGTCACGCCGGTGCCCGCGCAGCAGCGGCTGGGCCCGCGCTGGTACCAGGGCAGCGCCGACGCCATCCACCAGAGCCTCAACCTGGTCCACGACGAGAACCCCGAGTACATCGCGGTGTTCGGCGCGGACAACATCTACCGGATGGACCCGCGGCAGATGCTCGAGGCGCACGTGTCCTCCGGCGCCGGCGTCACGGTCGCCGGCATCCGGGTGCCGCGGGCGGAGGCGAGCTCGTTCGGCGTCATCCGGACCACCGACGGGCTGATGATCGACGCGTTCATGGAGAAGCCGGCGGACCCGCCGGGCCTGCCGGACTCCCCCGACGAGGCGTACGTGTCGATGGGGAACTACATCTTCACCACGAAGGTGATGCTGGAAGCGCTCTACGCCGACGCGGAAAACGCCGCCTCGCACCACGACATGGGCCGCGACATCATCCCGGCGCTGGTCAAGTCGGGCGAGGCCGCCGTCTACGACTTCAACACCAACGTCGTGCCCGGCGAAACCGAACGCGACCACGGCTACTGGCGCGACGTCGGGACCATCGACAGCTACTACGAGGCGCACGTCGACCTGATCTCGACGCACCCGATCTTCAACCTCTACAACCGGCGGTGGCCGATCCTCGCCCACCCCGGCCAGCGGGCGGCGGCGAAGTTCGTCGAAGGCGGCTCGGCGAACCAGTCGATCGTCAGCAACGGCTGCATCATCTCCGGCGCGCAGGTCGTCGACTCGGTGCTCTCCCCCGACGTCATCGTCGAACAGGGCGCGGTGGTGCAGGGCTCGGTGCTGCTCGACGGCGCCCGCGTCGGCCGCGGCGCGGTGGTGCGGCGGGCGATCCTGGACAAGAACGTCGTGGTGCCCGCGGGTGCGCACATCGGCGTCGACCTGGCCCGCGACCGCGGGCACTACCACGTCAGCGAGGGCGGCATCGTCGTGCTGGGCAAGGGGGAACGGGCGATCTGAGCCGGGCGCTCAGGAGCGGGCGGCCGCCGAGATCCGCTCGACGACCTGCCGGGGGTCGATCCCCCAGCGCTCGGCGAGCTCGGAGATGGAGGCGCCCGCCGCGTACTCGGCGGCGATCATGCTGTTCACGACGCCTGCCAAAGGCCGACTCCTCGAGCGCGGGTGCACGGGCACCCGGGATGCTACATGTTCACCGCGGACGTCGAACGAAGTGCTGTACGTCATGGTCCGGCGGTCCGCTCACCGCCCGGTTTTGTCCGGCTCGCCGGCCGGTTTCGGCGTATTCGCCTTCGCGCGCGTCGCACTGAACACCGCGTCGAAGATCGGCGTCGGCTCACCCTCGTCGCGCTTGGGCCGATCGTCCCCCGGCGTGCGCTTTTCCTCTCCCACGCGCCCAGTTTCCGGGGCGGCCGGCGATTCCGCTGGGGCCGGCCCGGAAAATCGCCCGGCCGGGGGATCACCCGCGCGGCGCCGATTTCCCTTTTCCGCGGCGGTGAAAAAGCCCTTTTCCGAGGCCGAATTCCCGGCGGGTGCGGGAATAACCCGGGGACGCGCCGGATTGCACCGGGCATGAAAGCAGTCGTCTACCGCCGCCACGGCGGTCCCGAGGTCCTGTCGCTGACCGAGCGGCCCGCCGCGGACCCGGGGCCCGGCGAAGTCCGCGTCCGGATCGTGGTGTCCGCGGTCAACCCCACCGACTGGAAGGCCCGCGGCGGCCTCCGCGCCGAACCCGGGGCCGAGGTGCCGGAAACCGTGCCCAACCAGGACGGCGCGGGCGTGGTCGACACGGTCGGCCCGGACGTCACCGGCTTCGCCCCGGGCGACCGCGTGTGGACGGTCATCGCCGGCGCGTACGGGCCGCTGTCCGGCACCGCGCAGGAGTACACCGTGCTGCCCGCGGAAAAGCTCGTCAAGCTGCCCGAGGGCGCCGGCTTCGACGAGGGCGCCGGCTTCGGCGTCCCGGCGCTGACCGCGCACCGGGCGCTCACCGTCGCCGAAGACGGGCCGTCGCGGCTGTCCCCCGGCGCGCTCGACGGCCGTACGGTGCTGGTCAGCGGCGGTGCGGGCGCGGTCGGCAACGCGACCATCCAGCTCGCGCGGTGGGCCGGGGCGACGGTGGTCGCGACGGTCAGCAGCGACGCCAAGGCCGCCCTCGCGCGCGCGGCGGGCGCCCAGTACGTGCTGCGCTACCCCGACCCGGAACTCGGCGCCCGCATCCGCGAGGTCGCGCCCGAGGGCGTCGACGTGGTGGTGGAGGTCGCCGCGGGGGTCAACGCGAAGCTGCACACCGAGGTGCTGCGGCCCCGCGGCACGGTCGCGGCCTACGGCGACGACCGCGGCACCGGAACCGTCGCCCTGGATTTCGGGCCGGCGCTGTGGCTGAACCTGCGGTACCAGTTCCTGGTGCTCTACACGGTCGGCGAGGACAAGCTGCGCGCGGGCGCCGAAGACATCACCGCGGCGTTCGCCGACGGCGCGCTGCGGCTCGGCGAGGACCACGGCGTTCCGGTCCACCGGTTTCCCCTTTCCGAAACGGCGAAGGCGCACGCCGCGTCCGAAGCCGGGGTCACCGGAAAGGTGCTGATCGACGTCGGCCCGGATTCCTGACGAGCCGGGGAATCGGGCGTGGTGGGGCGGCCCGGTGGGGGCCGGGCCGCTCTCCGGTCAGGGGGCGGTGATGTGGAGGCCGCGCCGCAGGGCGTCGAGCTCGTCGGCGAACATGCGGCGGGAGACCGCCGCCGTCTCGACCAGCCCGGAGCCGTGGAAGGTGCCCGGGTAGTGGCGCAGCTCGGCCTGCACGCCCGCGTGGGCCAGCCGGCGCGCGTAGTCGATGCCTTCGTCCCGCAGCGGGTCGAACTGGCAGGTCGTCACGAAGGCCGGCGGCAGCCCGGCGAGGTCGGTGGCCCGCGACGGCGCGGCGTAGGGCGAGACGCCGTCGCTGCCCGGCTCCGCGCCGAGGTAGGCCGTCCAGCTGTAGACCGCGTTCGGGCGGTTCCAGATCGGCGTGTCGGTGTACGCGCGCATCGACGGCGTGTCGAGGCGGTCGTCCAGCTCCGGGATGCCGAGGTACTGGAAGCACAGGGCCGGGCCGCCGCGGTCGCGGGCCAGCAGGGCGACCGCCGCGGCGAGCCCGCCGCCGGCGCTCTCGCCGGCCACGCCGAGCCGGTCCGGGTCGATGCCCAGTTCGCCGGCCTTCGCGGCGACCCAGTTCAGGGCCGCGTAGCAGTCCTCGACCGGCGCGGGGAACGGGTGCTCGGGGGCCAGCCGGTAGTCCACCGACACGATCACGATCCCCAGCTCGTCGACCAGGCGCAGCAGGTGCGCGTCGAAGGTGTCGAGGTCACCCATGACGAACCCGCCGCCGTGCACGTACAGCAGGCCGGGCGCGGGCGCGGTGCGGTTCCCGGGGGTGTAGACGCGCACGGGGACGTCCGGGGCGTCGGACGGGCCGGGCACGGCGGTGTCGCGGACGTCGACGGGGTGCGCCGGTTCGTAGGCCGGCAGGACTTCGGCGAGCTGCGCCATCGAGGAACGCGCGGCCAGCAGGGATTCGTGGTCGGTGAGGGTCACGGCCGGGAGCATGTCCAGCCAGGGCAGCAGCTCGGGATCGATCGCGTAGGTCATGGTCCGATCATCGGCCGCCCGGCGTGACCCCGGCCACCGCCACGCGGCGGGCGTTGCTGGGCCGATCCTCGCCATCCGGCGGCGGGCGCGCCTATCGTGACGGCATGAAAGGGCTGCTGCTGAGGCTGTCCGGGCTCGACGCCGACGCCGAGAACGCGGTGCGCGTGATCGGGTTCTTCGACCGCCTGATCGCCGGGCGGGCCGGGCTGGACGCCCTGGTCCGCAGCACGGCGAGCCTCGCCGGCTGCCCGGTCGGCGTGCACGCGCCCGGCCAGGGGCTGTCGCTGCGCGCGTCACCCGGAGCCGACGTCGTCACGCCGGGCACGGCGCCCGCGGGGGCGGCGGTACGGCCCCTCGAAGGCGGCGTGGTCGTGTGGGTGGCCCGGGCGGGCGAGCCGGTCCCGCTCGACGACATGCTCCTGGAGCGGTTCGCGATCGCGGCGGCGATCCTGCTGGAGCACTCCGGCGTGCCGCGGCCCGAGCTCGGGGACCCGGCGCTGGTCGAGCTGGCGCTGTCCGCGGACGCCGGCACCGCGGAGCGGTCACGGGCCCTGCACCTGCTGGGTTTCGGCCCGGCGACCCGGTTGTGCGTGCTGGCGGGGACGGGCGTCGACGCGCTCTCGGGGCGTTCGGCGCGGCTGGGCGGGGTGCGGGTGGTGTTGCTTTCCGGCGAGGTGCCGGAGCTGCCGGACGGCGCCCGCGCGGGCATCGGCCCGGAGGGGCCCGCGATCGAGGCACCCCGGTCCTGGGCGGCGGCCCGGACGGCCCTGCGGTTCACGTCAGCGGCGGAGCCGGTGGTGTGGTGGGAGCGGCTGGGCGGCCTGGCGGCGGTGGCGGGCAAGCTGAGCCCGCCGGAACTGGCGGACCTGCCGGACGTCCGCGGGCTCGACAGCCTGGCGGCGGAGTCCCACGGCCCGGACACGCTGGCGGCCCTGGACGCGCTGTGCGCAACGGGCTCGGCCCGCAAGGCGGCGGCGGTCCTGCACCGGCACCACAGCACGATGCCGGCCCGGCTGGCCCGCGCGGAGGCGGTGCTGGGGTTCGAGGTGGATTCGCCGTCCGGCCGCTTCCGCCTGCACCTGGCCCTGATGCTGCGACGGCTGCGGGACAACGCCGAGCTGGGCTGACGGTCCTGTGTGGACTTGCCCGGACGGCCGGCTCGCGTGCCTGGGCGGTCGGCCCGCGTACCCAGGCAGTCGGCTTGCGTACCCAGGCAGTCGGCCCGCGTACCTGAGCAGTCGGCCCGCGTACCCAGGCAGTCGGCTCGCGTGCCTGGGCGGTCGGCCCCCGTACCCAGGCAGTCGGCTCGCGTGCCTGGGCGGTCGGCCCCCGTACCCAGGCAGTCGGCCCGCGTACCCAGGCAGTCGGCCCGCGTACCCAGGCAGTCGGCCCGCGTACTCAGGCAGTCGGCTTGCGTGTCTGGGCGGTCGGCTCAGGTGAGCGGGCTTGGTGCGTGTCGTGACTGGTGCACCAAGTCCTCGGCCGCGGCCGGCCACTCCGGGAAGCGGAACTCGAAGCCGGCCGTCAGCAGCTTGCCCGGGACCACCCGGCGGCTCTTCAGCAGCAGT
This sequence comes from Amycolatopsis sp. NPDC004625, assembly GCF_040609695.1. Taxonomy (NCBI): domain Bacteria; kingdom Bacillati; phylum Actinomycetota; class Actinomycetes; order Pseudonocardiales; family Pseudonocardiaceae; genus Amycolatopsis; species Amycolatopsis sp. NPDC004625. The sequence goes on along the minus strand of NZ_JBEXKX010000014.1, from coordinate 124,110 downwards.
TCCGTGTCGCTGCGGAGCACGAACGCGCCGATCTCCGCCATCCACTTCGTCGCGGGCAGGCCCACCGGCACCCCGGCCGCCGTGCGGAGGATCCGGAGGAAGCCGGCGTAGGGCAACGGTTCCGGAGCCGCCAGGTTCACCGGCCCGCTCAGCTCGTCGTGCCCGATCAGGAACTCGATCGCGCGGACCAGGTCGCCGTCGTGGATCCAGGACAGGTACTGCGCGCCGCCCGCCACCGGGCCGCCCAGGCCCAGTCTCGCCAGGTGCAGCAGCATCGCGAACGCGCCTCCCGGCTCCGGGCTCATCACCATCGCCGTGCGCAGCGCCACCTTGCGCGTGTGCGGCGTCTCCGCCAGGCGCTGCTCGTCCTCCCATGCCTTCGCGATGTCGACGCTGTACGCCCAGTACGCGGGGACGTCCGGCTCGCCGCCGCCGAGTACGCCGGTCGTTTCGTCGTTCGGCGGGCCGGACGTGTGCGCGTAGATCGTCGCGGTGCTCATCTGCAGCCAGACCCGCGGCGGGCGCACCGCGCGGGCGATCGCGCTGCCGACCACCCGCGCCGAGTCGACGCGCGAGTTCCGCATCTCGCGCAGGTTGGCCGGGGTGTAGCGGCAGTTCACCGACCGGCCGGCCAGGTTCAGCACGACGTCGCTGCCGTCGAGCTCCACCGTCCACGGCCCGGCGGCCCGCCCGTCCCACCGGACGTGCCGCACCCCCGGCTCCGGCCGCACCTCCCGCCGGGTCAGCACGACGACCTCGTGCCCCTGCCCGGCCAGCGCCCGGCCGAGCACGCGGCCCAGGTGCCCGGTGCCCCCCGGAATCACGATCTTCATGCCACCCCTCCGAATCCCGTCGTGGCCTCACCATAGCCGAAGAGTTGAACACGTTCAAATACTACTCGCTGTAACTCATCAGCCGAAGAATTGTCACTCGCCGAAGTGCCGCAACCGAGCCGCCCAGGACCCGTCGAGCACCGCCGGGAAGATCACGGGACGGTCTCCGCCATTCGGCCGAACGGGTCGGAAAAGCCGCAGGTCACGGTCGCGCATCGGAACCCGTTCCCGGTGACACGACGACGCCGCCGCCCGACCCCCGCGCGCGTAACACGCCGGGCTGCCGAGGACAAGAGACCTCGGACCTTCGCAGTCAGGCCGGTCGCCCGGGGAGAAGATCGCCGCCGGATTCGCACACTCTTCGTGACGGTCCACTCGGACCAGCCGGAGCGTCCCCGAGCCGGCCCTCCCGATGAAACAGCTTCCAGGAGTGAACTCATGCGCAAGATCAGCAAGCGGTCCGCGGTCGTCCTCGGTGCCGCCGGTGTGGTCGTCGTCGCCGGTGTCGCCTACGCGGCCTGGTCCAGCTCCGGCGCCGGTACCGGTTCGGTGTCCTCGACCACCTCGGTCAACTCGACGATCACGCCCGCGGGTTCGGGCAGTGCGCTCTACCCGGGCGGCGGCACCGACTTCACCGTCACCGTCGACAACCCGAACAACTACCCCGTCGTGGTCACGTCGATCAGCGCCGGCTCCTCGGACGCGGTCGGCGGCTGCGCCGCCGGCACGGTCACCAGCGCGGTGCCCTCGAGCACCATCGGCACCATCGCGGCCAAGGGCAGCGGCACCTACACCCTGCACGCGACGATGAGCAGCACGGCCACCGACGCCTGCAAGAGCCAGACCTTCGTGCTGCCGCTCACCGCCACCCTCGCGTCCGCCTGATCCGCACCGGGCGGCGCCCCGATGTCCAGGTGGCGGACGGCGGTTCCGGCCGGCGCGCTCGCGGCCGTCGTGGTGACGTGGTTCGCGCTCGGCCCCGCGCCGGCCGGGAGCAGCGCGAACGGCAACGGCATCAAGCAGTTCGGCATCGCCGACGTGCCCGGCCGGGCCACCGCGCTGTTCCCCGGCGCGACCGGGACGCGGTGGATCCGGCTGGCCAACGCCGAGAACTTCCCGATCCTCGTCCAGACCGTGACGGCCGAGGCCGGCAAGCCGGCCGACAGCCGCGGCCGTCCGGTCCCGGCCTGCCCGGCGGCGTCGGTGCGGATCGACGCCCTCCCCGGACCGGTGACGGTCCCCGGCAACGGCACGGCCGACGTCCCGCTCACGACCCACATGCTGCCCGGCGCACCCGACGCGTGCCGGTCGGTCACCTTTCCCCTGACGTACACAGGAACGGCGGTCAAGCCATGAAGAACCCGACCCTGCGCCGCGTGCTCGTGGTCACCACGGTGGTCGGCGCGACGCTGGGCGGCGGGATCGCCGTCGCGGCGTGGACGAGCTCGGGCTCCGGCACGGCGGGCGCGAAGGCCGGCACGGCAGCGGCGCCTACGGCCACGGCGCTGCTCGCGTCGGCCTTCACGAGCGGCTTGCTCTACCCGGGCGGGCCGGCGGGCGACGCGAAGATCGTGGTGAACAACCCGAACCCGTATCCGGTCAAGGTGACCTCCATCGTGGCGAACGGGACACCGACCGGATCCGGCGGAACGGGTACCTGCACGACGACCGGCGTGGCCTGGGTCGCGCAGTCGCCGGCGACCGGGAACTCCGTGCCCGCCAACGGGAACACGACCCTGACCCTGTCGGGCGCGGTCACCCTGAGCGCGGCCTCCGACGACGGCTGCCAGGGCGCGCTGTTCGCGATCCCGGTGACGGTCACGGTGAGCTCATGAGCGCGCCCCGGGTGGTTTTCGCGGCCGCGATGGTCGCAGCCGCGTGGACCACGGTGATCACCGGCTTGGTCGCGGTGGGCGCGGCCAAGGCCGAGGCGGCCTGGCTGAAGTCCGGCCCCGGCACGGGATACGCGGTGGCGGGCAAACTTCAGACGCCCGACCAGCCGATTCTTGACGATGCGAAGTGCAACAACGGCGGTTCCGGCCCGACGGCCACGGTGCACTGGAATTACCCGGCGCCACTTCCGTCCGGGTTCGAGCTGTTCACCGCGACCTCGAAGAACGGTCCCGTGACGAGCGCGGGAACCACCACAACCACCTCGGCCACCGTCGTCCTGCCCAGCAACAAGACCACGTACGTGAGCGTGCGCGCAACCACCGGTGCCTGGCGAGGATCCCGATCTCCGGAGGTGGCCGCCTGCTGACTCCGGAACACCCCTGAAACCCCTGCAAAGCAAAGGAAAACACCATGCTGGAAAGACTGCGTGCCGCCCGTGCCAACGAGGACGGCTTCACCCTCATCGAACTGCTCATCGTCGTCGTGATCCTGGGTGTTCTCGCCGGGGTCGTCGTGTTCGCCGTGCAGGCGTTCAACGGTGACGGCAAGGCCGCCGCCTGCAACGCCGACTGGAAGAGCGTCGAGACCGCCAACGAGGCCTACTACGCCAAGACCGGTGGCTACGCCGCCGACCCGGCGACGCTGAAGACCGCCGGCTACCTGAAGGATGAACCGTCGACCACCAACGGCTACACCATCACCATCGCTTCCGGCGTCGTCAAGGCCGCCGGCGCCTGCACCCACTGATCACCTCCGCGGGGTGGGGCGACCCACCCCGCGGACCACCTCGCCCCGGAGGGAACCCATGCCCACCCAGATCGGCAGCCGCGTCGACGGCCTGCTCGAGGCGTTGTGGCAGGCGCGTGGCACCGACCTGCTGCTCACCGCCGGACTGCCGCCCCAGCTGCGCGTGCGCGGCGACCTCTCCGCGGTCCCCGGCCACCCCGTCCTCACCGGCGACGACACCGCCGCCCTGCTCGCCGAGCTGCTCACCGACGACCAGGCCCGCTCCTGGCGCGCCGCCCGCGAGTTCGACTTCTCCTTCGGCTGGCGTGACGAAGCCCGCGTCCGCGGGAACGCCTTCACCCAGCGCGGCGAGACCGTCGTCGCGCTGCGGATGATCCCGCGCCGCATCCCCGGCATGGCCGACCTCGGCCTGCCGCCCGTGCTGGCCGACTTCGCGCGACGGCACCAGGGTCTCGTGCTCGTCACCGGGCCGACCGGGTCCGGGAAGTCGACCACGCTCGCCGCCGTCATCGACCGGATCAACTCCGAACGCGCCTGCCACATCCTCACCGTCGAAGACCCGATCGAGTACGTCCACGAACACCGGCGCTCCGCGGTCAACCAGCGCGAGGTCGGCACCGACACCGAATCCTTCCCCGCCGCCCTGCGCAGCGCCCTGCGCGAGGACCCCGACGTCCTGCTGGTCGGCGAGATGCGGGACCTCGAGTCGATCCGCTTCGCCCTCACCATCGCCGAGACCGGGCACCTCGTCTTCGCCACCCTGCACACCAACGACACCGCGCAGTCCCTCGCGCGGATGATCGACGTCTTCCCCGCCGGACAGCAGGAGCAGGTGCGGGTCCAGCTCGCCGCCGCGCTCACCGGCATCGTCTACCAGCGGCTGCTCCCTCGCGTCGGCGGCGGGATGGTCGCGGCCTTCGAGGTCCTGGTCGCGAACACCGCCGTCCGGAACCTCATCAAGGAGGGCAAGCCGCACCAGCTGCGCAACGCGCTGGTGACCGGCCGCCGCGAGGGCATGGTGACGCTGGAGCAGTCGCTGTCCGAACTGGTCGCCGCCGGGCTGGTCACCCCCGCCGACGCGGCCGCCCGCAGCCTCCACCCGCAGGACATCCACCCGCGGCCGCTGCCCCGGAGCGTGCCGGCATGAGACTCCGCACCCAGCCCCGCACCGTCGACCTGCGCACGGTGACGCCGGACCGCGCCGCCGCCGACCTGCTCGGCGAGGCGAAGGCCCGCGAGCTCTGCGCGATCCCCCTATCCGTCCGCGAGGACGCCGTGCTGGTCGCGGTGGCCGACGCCGCCACCGCCCCGGCGCTGCAGGCGGCGCTCGGGCGGCCGGTGACCGTCGCCGTCGCCGCCCGCGCGGACATCCTGGCCACCATCGGCCGCACCTACCGCGCGCTCACCGGCGTCGACCAGCAGGTCAAGGCGTTCGAAGCGCGGGACGCGGTGCGCCGCGACGCCGCCCGCGCCGAGGCGCCGGCCACCGCGAACGACGACGCGCCGGTCGTGCACGTCGTCGCCCTGATGATCAAGCAGGCGCTGCGCGACCGCGCCTCCGACATCCACGTCGAGCCGCAGGCCGAGCGGATCCGCGTCCGCTACCGCATCGACGGCGTCCTGCACGACGTGCTCGACCTGCCCGGCTCGATGGGGCCCGCGGTGACCAGCCGGATCAAGATCCTCGCCGGGATGAACATCGTCGAGCGCCGCCGCCCGCAGGACGGCCAGATCAGCATGGACGTCGAGGACCGGCCGGTGGACATCCGGGTGGCGAGCACGCCGGTCGTCGGCGGCGAGAAGGTCGTGCTGCGGCTGCTGGACAAGAGCCGTCCGCTGTTCCGGCTGCCGCAGCTCGGCATGCCCGCGGAGATGGCCACGCGGTACACGGCGGCGCTGCAGTCGCCCTACGGCATGGTGATCTGCGCCGGGCCGACCGGCAGCGGCAAGACCACCACGCTCTACGGCTCGCTGGGCGAGCTCGACAGCAGCGAGCGCAACATCATGACCATCGAGGACCCGGTGGAGTACACCATGTCCTCGATCAACCAGATCCAGATCAACGAGCAGACCGGCGTCACCTTCGCCGACGGCCTCAAGTCGATCCTGCGCCAGGACCCGGACGTCATCCTCGTCGGCGAGGTCCGGGACGTCGACACCGCGCGGATCGCCGTGCAGTCCGCGCTCACCGGGCACTTCGTGCTCTCGTCGCTGCACGCCACCGACGCCGCGTCGGCGCTGCACCGGCTGCTGGACATGGGGATCGAGCACTTCCTCGTCGCGTCCTCGGTCACCGCGGTGCTCGCCCAGCGGCTCGTGCGGCGGATCTGCGCGCGCTGCAGCGAGTACTACCGGCCGTCCGCCGAAGAGATGTCCTTTTTGGACGCCTTGGGCGCGGACGGGCCGGCGGGCGGGTTCGTCCGCGGGGCCGGCTGCAACTTCTGCGCCCAGACCGGGTTCCTGGACCGCACCGGCGTCTACGAGCTGATGCCGGTCAGCGACGGGATCCGCACCCTGGTGCTGGAGCACGCGCCGCACCGCGAGGTGCACGAACTGGCCCGCAAGGAGGGCATGCGGACGCTGCAGGACGAGGCCCTGCGGCTGGTCGCCGAGGGCGTCACCACCCCGGCCGAGGTGCTGCGGTCGATCTACCTCACCGGAGGGGCCCGATGAACCGGTACGCCTACGTCGCCACCGGCCCGGACGGGCTGCGCACCCGCGGGGTGCAGAAGGCCGCCGACGCCGACGCCGCCGTCCTCGCGCTGTACGAGCGCGAGCTGCGGGACATCGAGGTGACCGAGAAGAAGAGCGTGCTCAAGCTGGAGCTGACCGCGCCGCGGGTCAAGCGCGAGGTCGTCATGCACCTCTCGCGCCAGCTCGGCGCGTTCGTCCGGGCCGGGCTGCCGCTGATCGACGCGGTCCGCATCCTCGGCGACGAGGCCGCGAACTCGTCGGTGGCCCGGATGCTGCGGGACGTCGAACAGGGCCTGCGCGGCGGTGACCGGCTGTCGGACCGCATCGACCGGCACCCGAAGATCTTCCCCGAGTTCTACCGGGAAATCCTGCGTTCGGCGGAGCTGACCGGGCAGCTCGACAAGGTCCTCGACCAGCTGGCCGACTACCTCGAACGCGACCTCGAAGCCCGGCGCAAGATCAAGGCCGCGCTGATCTACCCGGCGATGATCGCGCTGATGTCGGTCGTCACCGTCGTCGTGCTCGCCACCTTCGTGCTGCCGCGGTTCAAGTCCTTCTTCGCCAGCCTGAACGCGAAGCTGCCGCTGCCGACGCGGATGCTGCTGGCCGTCACCGACTTCCTGGGCCAGTGGTGGTGGGCGCTGCTGGCCGGGCTGCTCACCGCCACCGTGGGGTACGTCCTCGCCGTGCGCACCCCCGGCGGCCGGTACGCCCGCGACCGCGCGCTGCTCGCCGTCCCGGCGATCGGCCCGACCGTGCGGCACGCGCTCGTCGAGCGGTTCTGCCGGATCCTGTCGTCGATGGTGAGCGCCGGGGTCCCGCTGCCCGAGGCGCTGCGGGTCGCGACGGATTCGCTGCGCAACCGGGTGTTCATGCGCGCGCTCACCTCGGTCGGGCACGCGGTGCTGGCCGGTGAGGGCCTGGCCCGGCCGCTCACCGGTTCCGGGCTGTTCCCGGTGACCGCCGCGCAGATGATCCGCGTCGGCGAGGACACCGGCACCCTGGACGCCCAGCTCGAGGTGACGGCCCAGTACTACGAAGGCGAGCTGGACTACCGGCTGAAGAAGCTGACCGCGCTGTTCGAACCGGCCGTGATCGTGGTGATGGGCCTGGTCGTCGGGTTCGTGGCGATCGCGCTCGTCTCGGCGATGTACGGCATCTTCGGCCAGGTGCACGTCTGATGACCGGCGACGACCGGGGCGAGAGCCTCCTCGAACTGCTGGTCGCGGTCGCGATCCTGGGCGTCGCGGTCATCGCGATCGTCGGCGGGATCGGCGTGAGCGTGTTCATGTCCGACGTCCACCGCAAGCAGGCGACGGCGGGCGCGGGCGTGCGCGACTTCGGCGAAGCGGTCGAGAACCAGGTGCTGGCGGGCGGGTACTTCGCCTGCGCGACGCCCGCGAAGTACGCCGCGCCGGCCGGGTTCACCGTGCCGGCCGGGTTCACCGGCTCGGTGGCGTCGGTGAAGTACTGGACGGGCTCGGCGTGGTCGGCGACCTGCGGCACCGACAGCGGGCTGCAGCAGGTGACGCTGCAGGTCGCCAGCGGCGACGGGCGGGCGAGCGAGCGCCTGGAGGTCGTGGTGCGCAAGCGGTGCGGACTCGGGGAGGCGCTGTGCTGAGCCGCCGGTCCGAAGCCGGGTTCACGCTCATCGAGCTGCTCGTCGCCATCGTCATCCTGGGCGTCGTCGCCGCCCCGATCGCCAACGCGGTCATCGTCTCGATCCGCACCACCGACGCGACGTCCGCGCGGCTGGCCGTCTCCCACGACGCCCAGCAGAGCTCGGCGTTCTTCGCCCAGGACGTCGCCGCGGTCGGCCTGCGCGACTACTCCGGCCAGGTCGCGAACGGCCAGGTGCCGTACTCGCCGTCGATCCAGCTCGGTGCCGCCTACGACAGCGGCGGGCAGGTCTGCGGCACGGCCGCCACGCCGGTTTCGGTGGTGCGGCTGCTGTCCGACGACTGGGACACCAGCGCGCCGGCCGCGACCCGGCGCACCGCGATCGTCGCCTACTACCTCGCCGGGACCGAGCTGCACCGCCTGCGCTGCCTGGATGCCGCGGCTGCGTCCGACTCGGTCGTCGCGCACAACGTCGACGCGGCCACGCCCGCGGTGACGTGCTCCAGCACGTGCACGGCGGCGGCCGTCCCGCTGTGGGTGAAGCTGACCTTCACCGCCGTCGCGCCCCATGCCGACCCCTACCCCATCACCCTGTTCGGGCAACGGAGGCAGACATGAACCGCCGGTGGAAGGGCGACGACGCCGGGGCCGCGCTGCCGATGGTGCTCCTGCTGGTCACGGTGATCGCGATGGTGCTCGGCGTGCTGCTGTCGTACGCCGACACCAGCGTCCGCACCACGGTGAACCTGCGCGACCAGGCCGCGTCCGCCTACACGGCCGACGGCGCGCTGCAGGCGGGGATCAACGCGATCCGCAACGGCACGTTCACCGGCGCGCCCGGCGAACACTGCTTCGGCGCGTCGGACACCCTCACCCTGCCGAACTTCGGCGGCACCGGCTCGGCCGCGGTTTCGTGCACCGCCGATCCGGCGAAGGTGCAGATCCAGTGCCCGTCCCTGAGCGTGTGCAACCGGCCGGGCAACGCGATCCTCACCCTGGGCACCGGCGGCGAGGACGGGCTCAACATCCAGCAGCCGACCGGCTCGTCGTTCAAGGTGCACGGGATCGTCTACTCGAACTCGAACATCCGCGTGGTCAACGGATCCCTCGAAACGAACACCGCGGTGTACGCCCGCGGTGCCTGCGCGGGCACGATCCGCAGCACGCCCGCGGCGTCGTGCGGCTACGGCGGGTCGAGCCTGGGCGCCGACCCCGGGTACGCCCCGGCGCTGACCGCGGTCCCGCCGCACCAGTCGCTGCCGGCGTGCACCAGGGCCGGTTCGCTGGTCACCTTCCAACCCGGGTACTACGACGACGCGGCCGGGCTGTCGGCGATGATGTCCAGCAGCAGCAAGTGCAAGGACAGCACGTTCTGGTTCACGCCCGGCGCGTACTACTTCGACTTCCACAACAGCTCCGCGGCCCGGCCGCCGTCGCTGCCCGGCGGCGACGACGTGTGGACGGTCGACAACGGCACCCTGGTCGCGGGCACGCCGGTGGACGACAGCGGGCGGATCATCGCCAAACCACCGGTCCCGGCGAAGATCCCGGCGGCCTGCGACAACCCGATCGACGACGCCAAGGCGGCCGGCGTCCAGTTCGTCTTCGGCGGCGACAGCCGGCTGGCGGTGAAGGCGGGCCAGGCGGAGATCTGCGGCACCTACAGCGCGGACCGGCCGCCGGTCGCCCTGTACGGGCTGACCTCGGGCGCGGAGACGCCGGTGACCGCCACCCTCACCCCGGGCGCCGCGTCCGGGGACTTCACCGGCGCGACCGCAGCCGGACTGTCCAAAGTAGACGGTTCGGGCGCCACCTGGGCCGCACCCGGCAAGAGCGGCGGCACCGCGACCCTGACCGCCACCGCCTTCTCCCCCGCCGTGGCGCCGCCCGCCGGGACGATTTTGACCTCGGCGAAGGTCCGGGTGACCCACAGCAACGACCACGGCGCGAGCAAGGATGCGCGCACGGCCCAGTTCACCCCGGCGGGGGGCTCGCCGATTCCGCTGACCGTGTCCAGCCCGAAGGACAACTCGGCCGCGACCGACGTCACCGACGTGACGAGCCAGCTGGCCCAGGCGGTGTACGACGGCACCTTCACCGGTGGCCAGCTGGGGTACTCCGTGAACGTCAATCACGAAGGCACCGAGCTGGTGGACGCGGTGCAGCTGGAGCTCGCCTTCACCCCACCGGCGCTGCGGGCCGAGAGCGGGTGCACGCAGCTGACGTACACCAGCTCTTCGGCGTGCGCGCTGGTGACGGCCCTGAACAACTCCGGCAACCGGTTCTACGTGCAGGGGACGACGTACGCGCCGAAGGCCGTCCTGGACGTCACGCTGAACAACGCGACCGAACCGATCTTCCGCTTCGGGGTCGTCGCGCGGTCGTTGTGGGTGAAGGAAACCGGCAGCGTGACGTTCACCGGCGCGGTGATCGAGGTGCCGGACGACTCGCCGGGGTTCGTGTTCGGCGTCTACCTGTCCGCCTACGTCTGCCCCGGCGCGGGGACGTGCGCGCCGGGCAGCACGCCGGTGGCCCGGGCGCGGGTGGCCTACGTGGACGGGGATCCGACGAACCCGGTGCCGGGGGCCCGGCAGGTGTCCGTGCTGAGCTGGTCGGGGAACCGGTGACCGGTCAGGCCAGGCCGGTCAGCCGCTGGTAGGCGTGGCTGATCGGCCCGGCCGCGAAGAGCGCGATGAGAGCGGCGGCGATCATGAAGGGGCCGAACGGCAACGCCGTCTTGCGCCCGCCCTTCCCGGTCGCGAGGACGACGACACCGGCGACCGCGCCGAGCAGGAACCCGCCGAACGCGCCGATCAGCAGGGCCGCCCAGGACACGTACCCGAGCACGCCGCCGAGGATGCCCGCGAGCCGGACGTCGCCGAAGCCCATGCCGGCCGGGTACGCCAGCGCGAGGACGAGGTAGAACGCGAACAGGGCGGCGCCGCCGATCCCGGCGCGGACCGGCGACCACCAGTCGCCGCGGTACCCGGCCGACGCGGTCAGCAGGACGGCGAGGACCGGGTAGGACGGCAGCACGATCGCGTTCGGCAGGCGGCGGCAGTCGAGGTCGATCAGGGCCAGCGCGATCCCGATCGCGCCGAAGTACAGGAAGGCGGGCAGGTCGGGCGGGCCGAACCGCAGCGCCAGCAGCGCGAACAGCACCGCGGTGCCCAGCTCGACCAGGGGGTACCGGACGCTGATCCGGCTCCCGCAGCCGGCGCACCGGCCCCGCAGGACGAGCCAGCCGACGACGGGCATGTTGTGCCGCGCGCGGATGCCCTGCCCGCAGTCCGGGCACCGCGACGGCGGGCGGACGACGGATTCGCCCCGCGGCACCCGGTGGATCACGACGTTGAGGAAGGACCCGACGAGCAGCCCGAGCACGGCCGCCGTCACGACCAGCACCGCCATCGGGCTCCTCCGGGATCGGCTCGGCAACGCCGCAGATCATGCCCCACCCCGGTCCCGCCCGCGACCGGACGACACCCGTCCCCCGCCGGCCGACCGCCCAGGCACGCGAGCCGACCGCCCAGGCACGCGAGCCGACCATCCAGGCACGCGAGCCGACCAGCTGGGCACGCGAGCCGACCGTCCAGGTACGCGAGCCGACCGCCCGGGCACGCGAGCCGACCGTCCGGGTTAGGGGTCCCGGGCCGGGGCGGGCGGGCCTACAGTCTGGAGGATGACCGCCGCCGGAGGGTCGATCGTCACCGGGGTGGACGGGTCGGCCGAGTCGCTCGACGCCGTCCGCTGGGCGGCGCGGACCGCGCGGCTGCGGGACGCGCCGCTCGAAATCGTGCACGCCCTCGACGTCCCGGCCCTGGTCGCCGGCGGGGTCGTCCCGCCGCCCGAGGAGATGGTCGACGCCCTGCGCGCCCGGGGGCGGCGGGCGCTGCGGACCGCGCAGGAGCTCGCCGCCGCGCAGGGGGTGCCCGCGGCCGCCGCCCGGCTCGATCCCGACCGCGCCGCCCAGGCCCTGATCGAGGCGTCGCGGGACGCCGCGCTGCTCGTCGTCGGGTCGGCCGGGCACGGCAGGCTCACCAGCCTGCTCGCCGGTTCGGTGGCCGCGGCCGTGGGCACCCACGCGCGCTGCGACACCGTCGTCGTCCGCGGGGACAGCTGGGACGAGCCCGGCGCCGCCGCCCGGCCGGTCGTCACCGGCATCGACGGCAGCGAAGCCGGTGCCCGGGTGCTGGCCGCCGCCGTCGCCGAAGCCCGCGCGCGCCGGGCCCCGCTGGTCGTCCTGCACGCCTGGGCCGACAGCCCACCGCCGCACCGGGACCCGCGGTGCGTCACCGAGGCCGGACGCCGGCTGCTCGGCGAGCGGGTCCTGGCCCACGACACCGGCGACGTCGAGGTCGAGCAGGTCGTGGTGCACGCCCACCCGCGACGGGAGCTCGTCGAGCGCAGCACTACTGCCCAGCTGGTGGTGCTCGGCGACCGCGGCCGCGGCGGTTTCCCCGGCCTGCTGCTCGGCTCCACCGGCCAGGCCCTGCTGCACCACGCGGCCTGCCCGGTCCTGCTGGTCCGCACCACCGCGTGAAGGGAAGCGGGACGGAAGCGGGACCCGGCAGGATGACGCGCGAAAACGAGGGAGGAAGACAGATGAAGACTGCGGTGAAGGCCGGGCTGGCGGCAGTGCTGGCCGGCGCGACGGTGCTGGTGACCCCGGCGCAGGCGGCGACGATCGTCCAGCGGACGGCGGTCTGCCATGCGGGCGGCTACAGCGGCACGTTCACCCTGCGGTACGACACCTCCGGCGGCTACCACCGGATCGTCAACGGGTACACCACGTCGGGGCCCTATATCGGCGACGTCGCGGGCAAGGTGTCCCTGCGGATTTCGTACCGCACCGGATCGACGACGCAGACGGTGTATTCGCAGTCGGCGCCGACGACCGGGAGCACCACGTTCACGATGCCGTCGACCACCACCGTGCCGATCACGTCCGAAGGCACCGCGGCGGCGACGTTCGACAACGGCACCGAGTCCTGCGTCGCGACGATCCTGATCAGGTGACCGGCTCGAGCGCCGCACGCAGGATGGCCTGCGCCGAGCCGGTCAGCACCGCGGCGGCCTGAGCGCGGTCGAGGCCGCCGATGTCGGTGAGCCAGACCAGGGACTCGATGCCCGTCGCGGACCGGATCGCCACGGCGAGGGCGTGCACGTCGACGTGCGGGTGCGTGTCCGCGAGCGGGGCGAGGGCCTCCTCGATCCAGCGGATCGCCCGGCCGCGCCGCAGCACCGGCTGCGGCGCGCCGGGTTCCAGCGACAGCCGCAGCTGCGCCCGCAGCTGCGGCTCCCAGCGCTGCGTGAACGCGACGAACGCACGCATCACGACGGCGAGGCGGGCCGCGGGGTCGGCCGGTGCGTCCGCGGGCAGCAGGCCCGCGTCGTCCTGGATTTCGGGGTACGCGGCGAGCAGCAGCGCGCGCTGGTTCGGGAAGTAGCGGTAGGCGGTGGTGCGGGAGATCCCGGCCGCCTCGGCCGCGTCCTCGACCGTCGGCGAGCGGCCTTCGGCGAGCAGTTCGTGGGCCGCGGCGACCAGCGCGGCCCGGGTCCGCCCCTTCTGCCGGCTCCGGCCCGTGGACTCATACGGCACTGCCATGCCATCATGGTACTCCAGTACCACGAAGGAGGCGGCCATGACCGGTGACCCGGCCGACACGAACCCGGAGCTGTACCGGGTGGTCTTCGAAAACGAGCGGGTGCGGGTCCTGGAGTACCGGGACGGCCCCGGCGACCGGACCGAGCCGCACCACCACCCGGACACGGTGATGCTCACGATGAGCGCGTTCCGCCGCCGGATCTCCGCCGGCGGCCGCGAGGTGCGGGTGGACCTGCCGGCCGGCGCGGTGCGCTGGGTCGCGGCCCAGGAGCACGCGGGCGAGAACATCGGCGAGACGCCGACGCACTCCTTCTTCGTCGAGCTGAAGGAACCCGCGCCCGGCGGGGCCGTGGCGGGCACCGCCCTGGGTCCCGGCGGACCGTGACCCAGGGCGGCTCTCACCGGGGGGTCAGCAGCTCGAGTGCTGGATCGTCTTGAAGATGTTGACAGCGCTGAAGAGCGACGCGTCGAAAGTGAAGTGCTTGCCCCACGGGTAGCGCGGCGGCGGGTTGCCGTCGTTCATCCGCGGGCTGTCGAACGTACCCGCCGAAAACAGCTGCGTCCCGGCCGTGGTCTTGAAGTCGAAGCTGGAGTGCCAGACGTCGCCGGAGTGCGTCTGGAAGGTCAGCGTCGTCGCGCTCCAGTCGCCCGTGCCGTCCGAGCGGATCACGATGGTGCCGTTGTCCTGCTCGCAGTCTCCGACGTGCAGCTGGCCCCACGTCGCGCTCTTCACCTCCAGCACCGCCGCGGAGTGCGCCGGCGCGGCCTGCGCCGGGGCACCCGACAGCAGGCCCGTGCCCGCCGCCGCGGCGGCGAGAACCGGTGCGAGACCCCGAATCGTGCGTTTCATGGACGTCCTCCCGAAGAACCGGTGGTGCGGACCCGTCCGGTCCGCAGGGCCGAGCCTCGCAGCGCCGGTCGACAGTCCGTCGACAGTTCGTCGACGGAGAATTACCGGGCTGTCGGACGTATCCCGGCCACCGTCGGCCGCTCTTGTACGCCGAAGCGCGCGGTGCACCCGCGGGCGGAGGGGCGGGCATGGGCGGGGTGGACCTGGCGGTGCTGGGACCGTTCGAGGTGCGGGTCGGCGGCGAGCCGCGGGACGTCGGCGGGCCGCGCCTGCGGGCCCTGCTGGCCGTACTGGCGGCGGAAGCGGGCCGCGTCGTCAGCGTTCCCGCGCTGGGCCGGGCGCTGTGGGGCGAGCGGGCACCCGCGCACGCCGACCGGACCGTGCGGACCTACCTTTCGCGCCTGCGCGGGACGATCGACGCCGACGTGCTCCTGACCCGCTCGCCCGGGTACGTGCTGCACCTGCCGCCCGCGGCCCTCGACGCCACCCGGTTCGAACAGCTCGCCGCCGAAGGGCGGCGGGCGCTGGCCGCCGGGGAACCGGCCGCCGCGCGGAAACACCTGGCCGACGCGCTGGCCCTGTGGCGCGGCGGCGCGTACGAGGAGTTCGCCGGCGTCGAAACCCTGGCCGCGGAGGGGATGCGGCTCGACCGGTTGCGGCACAACGCCGTCCAGGACCGGATCGACGCCGACCTCGCGACCGGCGAGGACACCGGCCTGGTCGCCGAGCTGGAGGCGCTGACCGCGGAGTTCCCCGGGCACGAACGGCTGTGGGCGCAGCTGATGACGGCGCTCTACCGGGCCGGGCGGCAGGGTGACGCGCTCGAAGCGTTCCGCCGGGCCCGCCACGGCCTGATCACCGCGTCCGGGGTGGAGCCGTCGCCGGTGCTGGCGGAGGTGCACCGCCGGGTGCTGGCCCACGACGCGGCGCTGCGCGCCTCGGCCGTCGTCACCGTCTCGGACGACGCCCTCGCCGCCGGCGAGCACGCGCTGCTCGAGGACGGCGACCTCCGGACCGGCCGGGAACACTTCGAAACCGCCTACGCCCGGGCCGAGCGGACCGGCGACGCCGACACGCTCGCCCGCGCGGCCCTCGGCCTGGGCGGGGTGTGGGTGCACGAGCACCGGACGTGCGCGGCGTCGGCGTCCCTGCTGACGCGGGTGCGGTACGCGCTGGAGCGGGTGGATCCCGGGTCCTCGCTCGGGCACCGGCTCCAGGCGCGGCTCGCGGCCGAACTGGACTACGAAGCCGGCACGCACGAGCGGATCCTGGCGGTCGCCGGCCGGACGCGGGCGGCGGGCGACCCGGTCGCCCACGCCGAGGCGCTCAGCCTGGCCCACCACTGCCTGCTCGGCCCCGACCACACGCAGCTGCGGCACGCGCTCGCCACGGAGCTCGTCGCGGTGAGCGGCCACTCGGGGCGGCGGACCGACCTGGTGATGGGCGTGCTGTGGGACGCCGTCGACTCGTTCCTGGCCGCGGACCCGCACGCGCAGCGGCGCCTCGGCGAGCTCGACGACCTCCTGGCCGAGCGCAAGCACCTGGCGGCGGGGTTCGTGGCGGACGCGCTGCACGTCATGCTGCACATCCGGGCCGGCCGGTTCCGCGAGGCCGAAGCCGGGGCGCAGGCGTGCGCCGAAGTGGGCCAGGCCGCGGGCGACTTCGACGCACTGGGCTGGTACGGCGCGCAGCTGGTGGCGATCCGGTGGTTCCAGGGCCGGCTCGGGGAACTGGTGCCGGTGCTGGACGGCCTGATGCACTCGCCGACGCTGAGCCCGATCGACAACTCGTACTACGCGGCCCTGGCCGTGGCGGCGGCCTCGGCGGGCGACCGCCGCACGGCCGCGGGCGCACTGGCCCGCCTGTGCGGCGACGACCCGGGAGCGCTGCCGAGGTCGAGCACGTGGCTGATTTCCCTGTGCGGCGCGGCGGAAACGGCGTACCTGCTCGACGACCGGGCGACGGCGGCGCGGATCCACGAGCTGCTGCGCCCGTTCGGCCACCTGCCGGCGATGGCGAGCCTGGGCATCGCCTGCTTCGGTTCGGTCCACCACCCGCTGGGCACCACGGCCCTGACGACCGGCGACGCGGACCGGGCGGTGACGCACCTGCGCGCGGCGGTCCGGCACAACCTCGCCCTGGCCCACTGGCCGGCGGTGGTCTTTTCCCGCCGCCGCCACGCGGAGGCGTTGCTCCGCCGGGGCGGCCCGGGCGACGCGGCGGCCGCGGAGCGCGAGCTCGCCGCGGCCGACGAGGAAGCCCGGACCTTCACCGGACCACCCGTCACCGCGCGATGAGCCGCTCCTCCAACCGGAACAGCGGGGCGATCGCCGCGTTGTCCAAGGCGCGCCGCACCACGCGGGACGGCTTGAGCGTCAGGTCGATTCCCGTTTCCGCGCAGCGGGTCCGCAGGCGGCCCAAGGACGCCACGCCCGTCACGCCGCAGAAGCCGATCCCCAGCAGGTCGACCACCAGCCGCTCCGGGGCCGCCGCCACCGCGTGGTCGAGTTCGGCGTCGAGGCGGGGGCAGGTGACCATGTCGATCTCGCCGGTGACCGTGACCCGCAGCGTCCCGGGCCGGGGCTGCGCGGTCGTCGCGGTCAGCAGCAGGGCGGACGGGTCGAGGTCGCTCATCGGCGGAACTCCTTCGCGGCGGGGACGGCGGCAGGATGATCACCCACTACCCGGCAGCCGCCCCACCCAAACCCGGTGACGCGACCGGCCGGACCGGCACCCCGCCCCGCGCCGAACCCAGGTCCGTCAACGCGACCCGTTCCAGGCCGTTGCCCGCGCCGCCGTCGCTGGTCACCGCCAGGGCCAGGGTGTTGCGCCCGTGCGGGTCGAGGATCCCGTCCGGCAGCGCGAAAGTGTGCTGCGGGCCGACGTCCCCGACGTACTGGCCGACGTTCCAGCCGTTGAGGAACACCAGCACCCGGTAACGGCCACCGGAGCGCGGCTTCGCCGGGTCGCCGATCGTCAGGCCCACCGACGTGTCCTGGCCGCGCGGGACCCGCAACGCGAACGTCGTGCGGTACCACGTCGTCCCCGGCGACGCGGCCGGCGCGGGGACCGCCGCCGTCGGCCAGGCGCGGTCGGGGAAGCCCGGCAGCGACCAGCCCGCGCGCTCGCCCGCGAGACCGCCGTTGTTCAGCGGGCCGCGCACCGGATCGGGCGTCCCGCCCCGGAGCTTCCACGCCACGCCGGCCGGCGACGCCGAAATCAGGCCGCGGCCCTCCTTGTGCGCGTCGTTGACGCCGCCGTCCTCGTTGTGGCCGTTGACGCGCACCATCACCGAAAGCACGTGCGGGCCGTCGCCGCGCAGCTCTTCCGGCACCGGGAACACCGCCGTGCCGGTCGTCGGCGGCGCGGCCGGCGCGGACGGCAGTTCGTGCTCGCCGAGGTACCGGCCGTCCAGCCACGCCTGCAGCATCCCGGCGCCCCCGCCGCCGTAGCGCAGGGCGACCTGCTCCCCCGGCGGCCCGGTGAACCGCCCGCGGTACCAGACGTCGCCGACGCCGAAGCCGTAGTCGTCGGCGGTCAGCACCGGCTGCCCGGCCGGGGGCGGGGTGGTGCTGTTCGTCGTGGTCCGGTCCGCGGCCGGCCACGCCGAGTCGTCGTAGCCGGGGTCGGCCTCCGGGGAACCGGGGGCCGAGCGCCAGCCGGTGAGCTCGGGCAGCCGCGGGTCGGCGGGCCCGGGCAGCGGGCGGACGGCGAGCAGGCTGCCCGAGGCGGTGGGCCGCACCGGCACCGGGGTGCCGTTCCACGTCACCCCCGGGCCGCGGGCTCCCCAGACCTCGAAGTCGCGCGGGGCCTTCGTGTCCCCGGTCAGCGCGGTCCACCGGCCGGTCCGCGCGGTGCGGACCAGGTCCGGCCCGCGCACGAGCAGGCCCGAGTCCAGCCAGAACGTGTCCGCGGTGGCGTCGTCGGCGAGCAGCAGCGTGACGGGCGGGCGGCCGCCGCCGCTGATCCGGACGCGCGCCAGCCCGTCGTGCCGGTAGTCCAGCTGCAGGTCGTTCCCGGACCAGGTCGCCGTGACCGCCCCGGAAAGGACGTCCACGCGCGGGCGGGAGGCGTACCGCAGCACCGTCCGGCCGTCCTCGCCCGGCCGGCCGTGCAGCAGCACGGTGCCGGCGGCCTGGGCCATCAGCTCGGACGTCGAGTACACCAGGTGCTGCCCGGCGACGTCGAAGTCGGCCACCAGGTGCTTGGCGTCCTGGCCGGTCAACCGGAGCGGCACGGTGTACGAACCGTCCGGAGTGGACAGCGGGAAGGTGAACGAGTCGTCCGTGGTCGCGCTGGAAGGCGAGTGCACCGGCAGGTAGAAGTGGACGCCGGTGTCGGGGTTGACGTTGTGGTAGACCTTCACCGCGGCCGACGACGGCGTCACCGGCTCCCCGCGATCCATCTCGGCCAGATCCGGCACGGTGCGCAGGAAGTAGCCCAGCTCCTTCATCGTCAGCGCCTTGGGCCGCAGCTGACGTCCTTCGTCGATCGCCGCGCCGTAGTCGTAGGACGAGTAGACCACCGGCGCCGGCAGCCAGCCCCACGACGTGCCGCCGAAGGTCATGTAGAAGTTCTGGATCGTCAGGCCGTTCGCCAGGTTCGTGCCGTAGAAGACGCGTTCGTAGCCCGGGCCCTGCCGGACGGCCGTGCACGGGTAGGTGCCGTTGCTGCCCCAGTAGTCGAACCAGCCGCCGCCGAACTCGGCGACGAACCCGGGGGTGTTCGGCGACGCGCTCGCGCCGCCCTTGGCGCCGCCCGGCCCGTAGGTCCCCCAGTCCGGCGCGGCGTTCGGGTTGCCCGGCGTCGCGTCGGTGCGGCACGTGCCGCCGGGGTAGCCGTCGAAGGCGTACAGGTCGACCTTGCCCGGCACCGTGCCGGGCACGCCGGAGTCCGGCGGGACCCAGATCCCGTTGCGGCCCTTGTCGTTGTGGAAGACCGGGACGGTGATGCCGTCCGCGCGGACCTTGTCGTAGAGGTGCGCGACGTAGTTCTGCTGCGCGGTGCCGGTCGCGGACAGCTCGTTCTCGATCTGGTAGAGGATCACCGGGCCACGGCCGTCGGTGTACTGGTGGCGGCCGATGATCCGGTCGATCCGCGACAGCCACTCGTCGGCCGCGGCGAGGTAGTCCGGCGCGTCGCTGCGCGCCCGGCCGGCCTGGGTGGACAGCCAGGCCGGGAACCCGCCGCCGGTGACCTCCGCGTTGATGTACGGACCGGGCCGCGCGATGACGTACAGGCCCGCCTCCGCGGCGAGGTCCAGCACCCGGTCCATGTCCCGGACGCCGGTGAAGTCGTACACCCCCGGCGCGGGCGAGTGGTAGTTCCAGTCGAAGTAGATCGAGACCGCCGTGTAGCCGGTGGCCTTCAGCTTCTGCAGCACGTCCCGCCACAGGTCCGGGCTCGGCAGCCGGAACGGGTGGAACTCCCCCGACCAGACGATCTGACGGCGGCCGTCCAGCATGAGCGAGTACTTGTCGAACGTGACGCGGTGTTTCGCCGGCGGTGCGGCCGAAGCGGGCGCGGCACAAAGCCCGGTCGTGACGAGCAGGGCGAGCAGGAACGACAGGAACCGGCGCATGGACGAACTTTCCGATCGGCGAGGTACAGGACGTTATACGGAGTTCAGTACACGTACGGCCAGCCGGCGCTGCGCCAGGATCTGCGTACCGCCGCCGGCGGTCATCCGGACGCCGGCGCGGCCGGTGTACGGACCGGTGATCGACGTCGAGCGGCCGACCATCACGCGGTAGGTGCTCTTGGTGCCCTGGCAGCAGAGGTCCCAGGAGACGAACACGTAGTAGCCGCCGTGCTGGATGATGTAGGGCGCTTCTTCGGCGGACGTGCTGCCGGTGCGCTGGGCGATGCTGCGCAGGGCGGTGTCGCTCCTGCTGCGCCTGCCGGTGGCCGGGTCGAGCGACGAAGCGGCGTAGCTCGATGGTCGTGAGTGGTAAGGCGGGTTAGAACTCGCCTTACCACTCACGAGGTGTCAGTGCACGGGGTTCCAGCCGTCGCCGCCCGCGAGGTACTTCTGCGCGGTGTAGTTGCCGGCCTGCGCCGCGGGCAGCTGCGGCCGGTCGGCGCCGGTTCCCGAGCCCGGGCCGGTGTTGCGGTACTCGGTGAACCGCGCGTCCTTCCACGAGAAGCCCGACATGTCGGTCCACGGCGCCTGCTTGATCGCCGCGGGCAACGCCGTCTCGCGCACCAGGACCTGGGCGATGGCGTCGACGTCCCCGCCCGGGTGCCACGGACGGCCCAGGTAGAAGCTCGCGTTCGCCGCCGAGCTCAGCACGCGGCTGCCCACGATCAGGAAGCCGTACGGGGTGGACCGCCGGGTGCTGGCCGCGGTCAGGAACCCGTTGTTGCTGCTGGAACCCCGGTCGAGCGCGGTGATGGTCGCCCGGTCGAAGACCGCGGTCGCCCGGCCGAAGAGGAAGTCGACGTCACCGCTGATCGCACAGTTGCGGTAGTACTGGCGGCCGGCGGTGCCGACGGCCGCGGTGTCGGCGTACAACGTGTCCTGGTGGCCGAGGAAGGTGACGTTGTCGAAGACCATCCGGTCACCGGTGGTCTTCACCGCGACCGCCTGGGTGTCCTTGATATCCGGGTGGGCGCCCCGGTCGAAGGAGTTGCGGAAGGTCAGCGCGGTGGCGGTGAAGCCGTTGGCGGCGATCGTGGCGGTCGCGCTGCCGGACGTCCCGTACGTCGAGCCGTCGGGTTTCCTGGTCCCGCTGGCGTTGTCGTAGTCGATGACGACGTCGGACGCCTTCCCGGTGGTGCCGCGCACGGTGATCCCGGTCTTGCCGGAGGGCACCGAGATCACCTCGCGGTAGGTCCCGGGCTTGATCGAGAGGGTGCCGCCGGCCGAGACGGCGTTGATGCCGGCCTGGACGGTCGTGTAGTTCCCGGATCCGTCCTTGGCCACGACGACGTTCGCCGCCGCGGCCCCGGCGGCCGGGGCGGCCAGCGACGCTCCCGCGACCACCGACGCGACGAGCAGGGTCTTGAACATGACACCTCCACGGTGGAACGCGCCGGGGGCACCGGACGGCGGCCGGCACCCCCGGCGCGGGTCGGTTACTTGTAGGTGATGTTCGCCGCGGTGTAGAGGCAGTTCGTCGAATCCGGGCCGCTGCCGGTCTTCGTCGGCTCGCCGCTGGTCACGCCCTTGTACTTCTGGCAGGGCTCGATCTTGCGGCTCGAGTCGCCGACGATGGTGATCCTCGTCAGCTTCGCGGTGTCACCGTAGTTGGGGTTGATGCCCACCAGCGCCTTGCCGGGCACGGTGGCGGTGACGTTGTCCACGACGACGTTGCGCTTGTACTGCGTCTTGCAGTTGCCGCAGGAGCGGTACAGCTTGCCGAAGTCGTTGACCTGGAAGTTGCGGATGTACATGGTGCCGGGACCGTTGTGCTGGAACACCTTGTCCGACGCCTTGCGCGCGCCGCCGCCGTCGATGGTCATGGTCTGCGAGGCGGAGGTGCCCTTGAAGGTCGCGGCGTCCTCGCCGACGTCCTCCCACCACACGTTGAGCAGCGTGCACGTGCCGAGGCAGTGCACGCCGTCGGCGGCCGGGCTGCCGAGGACGACGTTCTTGAGGGTGGTGCCGTTCGACAGCTCGAAGATCGGGCTCTGGTCCTCGCTCTGGCCGCCGGTGCCGAGGTCGCCGGTGCCGTAGAACCGCTTGAGCCCGCCGTCGTAGGTGCCGCTGGTGACCTTGATCGTCGCGCCCACCGGCACGCTGCTGCTCGGGGTGGGCCACGAGGCGGCCGACGCGGTGGCGCCGGTGCCGACCGCCGCCGAAACGGCGAGCGCGGCGACCGCCACGACCCGGATGATCCGGGACATCGCTGGGGGAACCATTCATCACTCCCTGGTCTCGTGCGTTCAATCGGCGCTGATGGAAAACGTCCGACCGGGTTGTGAAAGCGCTTTCTCGTACCGAAGTTTCGGGTTGCGGCCACGTGCTGTCAATGTCGTTCGCCGCAGCGGCGTGCATGTCGCCCGGATGGTCGCCGCGGCCGGTGGTTTTCAGAAAACGCCGAAAACGTCGAAGGGCTCAGCGGCCGGGGCCGGCGCCGGCCAGCACCAGCGCGGGCACCGCCCACGTGGGGTCGAGGCGCTGCACCAGGCTCGGTGTCCAGCCGACGTCCGGGCCGAGATCCGGGTCGTTCGCCGCGTTGTACTCGGCCAGCAGGTCGACCGGCCGCGGCCACTGCGCCCCTTCGGCCACCAGCGTGCCGGTGGCGTGCAGCACGGTGCCCTTCCAGTAGTGCACCAGCTGCCCCAGCGGCAGCCCGGCCGGGATCCGGAAGAAGTTGTTCTCCGCGTAGATCCGGGACTCCACGCCCACGCCGAGGGAGTACGTGTAGGCGGCCGGATCCCGGACCAGGTAGAGGTTGTCGTAGACGTGCACCTGGCCGTACCGCACCCGCGGCGCGCGCTGGCCGATCTCGGAGAACAGGTTGTGGTGCAGGGTGACGCGCAGCTTGCCGACGTCGTAGGTGGGCTTGTCGGTGTTGCCGACGAGCATGGTCTTGTCGTGGTCCTGCAGCCGGTTGTACGACACGGTGACCAGGTCCGAGCCGTTCACGATGTCGAGCAGGCCGTCGTGGACCTCGTACTTGCGGCCGAAGTACGACGGCTGCTGATCGTTCCCGCCGTCGCTGAACTCGTTGTGGTCCACCCAGACGTGCGTCGCGCCGACCAGGTCGACGTTGTCGTATTCGGAGTTCCAGTTGCCGTCCGCGGTGTCGAGCGGGTCCCACTGCGGGAAGCAGTCGTGGGCGTCGGAGGAGTGCAGGTTCCGCAGGATCACGTTGTCGCCGGTGACGCGCAGGGTCAGCCCGTGCAGGGTGGCGTGGTCGCCGAGGCCGACGATCGTCGTGTTCGGGCCGACGTCGAGCACGACCTGCTTGGCCTGGTTGGCCTGCGACCGCGCGCGGGCCTCCTCCAGCGGCCCGGACGGCGGCACTCTGCCCCAGGTGGCGGGGTCGTAGGCCGCCAGGTAGGCGGGCAGGGTGTAGGCCGGGTCGGCGAAACTTTCACAGCTCGCCGGCCGGTCCGCGGTGTCGACGTTGCCTTCGATCGTCCCGCGGACGTAGACGATCTTCGGCGCGCCGGGGTGGGCCGCGAGGGCCGCGGCGAGCTCCGACCGCTTGGTCACGGTGTGGACGTCTCCGGGTGCGGCGGCCGCTCCCCCGGTCGTGCCGGTGGTCGCGGCGGCCCACCCGTCGTGCGCGCCGAGCACGACCCGGCCGGGGTCACGCCCATGGGCCTGGGCCGGTGCGGCGGTGAGGGTCAAGCCGAGCAGGGTGAGACACCCTGCGTAAGCCTTCCAGTTCATGTCAGCTCCTTGGGTCGGCCGCCCGGGCCGCCAGCTCGGACAGCCGGGCGGTGTCCGGGGCGCCGTCGATGACGACGACGTGGTGGGTCAGGGTCAGCTCCGCGTCCGGCTCGAGCAGCCACGGCCGGTGGTAGGTGGCGGCGAAGCTGACCACGGGGAACGGCTCGGCGCGGACGTACCAGGCCGTCGGGTGGGCCGCGTTCGCCGGGCTGTCGGCGAACAGCAGCGTGGAGGTCCGCAGGCTTTCGTCGTGCTGCCCGGTGAAGGCCAGCCACGGCGCCCGGTGCCCCATCGCGTCGGCCGCGGACCGGCCGTCCGGCGTGCGGACCGTGCCGCCGGTGAACGAACGCGGCCCGCGCCAGAACAGCCCGCCGTAGCCGGCCGTGTCGCGGCCTTCGGTCACCGGGCTGCCCCACCGCAGCTCGTGGCCGCTGGTGTTGCGCAGCCGGCTGGACCAGGTGAGCGTCCAGTGCCCGCCGCCGGCCGGGACGTCGCCGAAGCGCAGCGTGCGGTGTTCGGTGATCCAGCGCCGCCCGGCCGCGGTGCGCCAGGCCAGCTCGTGCCGGAGTTCGCAGTGGCCGCCCGCCCCGTCGAGGCTTTCCCAGCGGACGTGGCCGATGGTGCCGTTGTTGTCGAGCGGGGTGTAGCCGCGGCCGCGGACGTAGGTGCGGCCGCCCCAGAAGTTCTCGCCCGAGAGGTGGGCCATGGTGAACTGCAGGCCGTTGTGCCAGGTGTGGTCGTGCGGCCGGACCGCGGTCACGGTCTCCCCCGCCGTGGTGCGCAGCGGGTGCAGGTACGGCTTCGGCGAGTCCCCGGCCGGCGTCGGCGGCGCGACCACGTACTCGGCCAGGACGACGTCGCCGAGGCGGACCCGCACCCGGCCGTCGTCCGCCTCGGCCGGCTCCAGCGACAGGTCTCCCACCGCCGCGCGGCTCACGCCGGTTCCCCGAGCTCGCCGAGCAGCTCGGCCACCGCGACCGGGCCGCCGGTGTCCAGGGACCGGTTCGCGGCCAGCCCGGTGAGCAGGGCCTGCAGGCCGGCGTCGTGGCCGGCCGCGCAGCCGAGCGGGTCCGGTCCGGCGTCGCCGAGCAGCTCGGCGAGCATCCGCTCGTCACCGCCGCCGTGCCCCTCCCCGAGCAGTCCGTCGAACACGGCTTCCGGGGGTTCCCAGTGCCGTTGGACGGTCAGCCGGGCCTGCGCCCGCTTCGGCACCGGCTCGGCGCCGGCCGCGTACTCGTTCTCGCGGACGTCGAGTTCCAGCCGCCCTTCGCTGCCGGAGAACGCGACGCGGTAGCCCTCGCGCGGCGAATAGGCGTGCAGGTGGTAGTTCAGCACCGCGCCGCCGTGGTGGCGCACGAGCACCGACAGGTCGTCTTCGATGGTGACGCCGGGCGCGAACACGTCCTGGTTCCGGACGTAGCCGTCTTCCCGCCCGGCGTCGCCGTAGAGCGCGCGCAGCTTGGGCGAGGCATCGAGGTCCAGCGCGAACCGGTCGCCGGCGTGGCCGGATTTGTCGCCGTAGAAGAAGAGCCGGCCGAGCGCGAACACCGTCTCGGGGCCGCTGCCGAGCCACCAGTTGACCAGGTCGAAGTGGTGGCCGGACTTGTGCACGAGCAGGCCGCCGGAGTGGGCCTTGTCGCGGTGCCAGCGGCGGAAGTAGTCGGCGCCGTGCGCGGTGTCGAGCAGCCAGGCGAACTCGACCGAGCCGACCTGCCCGATGGCGCCGCCGGCCAGCAGCTCGCGCACCCGGCGGTGCACCGGGTTGTACCGGTAGTTGAAGGCGACCCGCACCGGGCGGCCCGTCTCGCGCCGGGCCCGCAGGATCCGCCGCGCGCCTTCGACGTCGGTCGTCATGGGCTTTTCGGTGACGACGTCGCAGCCCGCTTCCAGCGCGGCGACGACGTAGTCCGCGTGCGTGTGGTCGGGCGTGCACACCACGACGACGTCGATGCGCTCCTTCGCCAGCATCGCGGTGAAGTCCTCGGGCCGGTAGGCCGGGACTTCCGTGCCGAGCCAGCCGTTGTGCACCCGCATGCGGGTTTCGTTGTGGTCGCAGAAGGCCGCGAGCTCGGCCCGCGGCGACGCGGCCAGGGCCCGGGCGAACAGCTGGGCGCGGGAGCCCAGGCCGACGATCGCGTGGCGACGCACCGCCATCACCTCATCTCCATTCAGGCGCGCGTTCCGGCGCCGGTCCAGGGCAGGGCGAGTTCGGAGAAGAGCGCGAGCCGCTCGGCCGCGGTGTCGACGTCGGTGTCGACGCCCGGCACGACGAAGTGCCGTTCGGGTCCGGCGCCGACGGCCCGGATCCACTCGCCGGGCAGCGGCCGCGGTTCCGGGGCGTCGCGCACGGCCTCCACCAGGGCGGTGAAGGCCCGGGTCGCGGCCAGCGGGGCCAGCAGCGGCTCGCCGTCGCGGACGTGGGCGACGAGGTTGGCCAGCAGGTCGCGCGGTGGGCCGGCCTGAAGCTGTCTGTCGTGGATGGTGACGACGTCGGTCTTGTAGGGCCAGCGGATCCGGCCTTCGGTGCCGTGCACCAGCACGTACGGCTCGTGGTCGGCCTCGGCGTCGAGGGTCGCGGCGACGACGACGTCCGGCGCTCCGGCGAAGCCGAGGCGCGCGCAGGCGGTGTCGTCCGACTCGATGTCCCGGGCCCGGTAGAGCTCGACGGCGACGCGGTCCGGCCGCACCTCGGCGGTGCCGTTGACCAGCAGGGCGGTCGCGACGGCGTGGGCGAACGGGTTGGTCAGGGCGCCGTCCACCACCGGCTGCCCGCCGACGCGGCGGCGGCCCGCCCATTCGGCGCGCGCGAAGTACCGGTCCCGCCGGATCCACGCGCCGGCGGCGGCGATCCCGGTGACCGTGCCGATTTCGCCGTTCGCGATGGCTCGCCGCACCAGGGGGACGGCGGCCGAGCCGAAGCTCTGGAACCCGGTCTGGCAGGCGCGGCCGCGGGCGAGCCCGGTGAGTTCGTCGAAGGCGGCGAGGTCGAGCACGGGCGGTTTCTCGACGAGCAGGTGGCAGCCGGCGGCGAGCGCGAGCTTGGCCAGGGGCAGGTGCGTGTGCGGCGGGGTGGCCACCACGGCGATGTCCGGGGTCGTGCGGGCGAGCAGTTCGGTCGCGTCCCGGGTGAGCGCGGCGCCTTCGGGCAGCAGCGTGCGGGCCTCCGCCGGGGGCTCGCGGACGTCGCAGGCGCCGGCGAGGACGAGCTCACCGCGGTCGTGCAGGGCCCGGGCGCGGCGCAGGTGGTGGGCGGCGTACCCGGCCGTGCCGAAGACGACCACCTTCGGCGTCATCGGCGGCCGCCGGTCGCGACCGCGGCCAGGGCGAGGGGGCCGGCCACCACGAGGGCGAGGATCGGCAGCATCCAGACGAGGAGAACGGCGATCCCGGCGGCGGCGGCGAGAAGCAGCCCCTTACCGGGAGCGGCGGCGGTCTCCCGCGCGGCGGTCACGAACGCCGGCCGCCAGAGCGGGGTGTGGCCGGCGCCCTCCGGCCACCGGCCGGCCGCACGGCCCTGCGCGAGGCTGCCGGTGGCCACCACCTCGCACGTCCGCACCGCCACCACCACCCCGGCCACCGCCAGCACCCCCAACGCCGGCCGCAGCACGCCCGCGCCCGGCATCGACGCCACCACCGCCAGGTCCACCGCGAACAGCACCACCGCCGCCAGGCAGCTCAGGCCGAAGAACACCCCGCCCCGGGCCGCCGAGCGGAAGTCCGCCCAGAACGTCGTCCACAGTGGACTGCCGATGTCACGCCGGGTCCGGTCCAGGACCCGGCAGCCCGCCACGAAGGCCGGGCCCGCCGTCACCACCGGCACCGAGGCCAGCGCCACCAGCAACCCCGCCAGCAGGCAGTCCGAAAAGTCACCGAGGCCCGTCCGCCACCGGGTCCGCATCGCCGTCACCCCTTCAGGCCGCTGGTGCTGACGCCCTCCACCAGCAGGCGCTGGAAGGCGAGGAAGAACAGCACGATCGGGACCAGCGCGAGCGCGGACATCGCGAACATCGCGCCGAAGTTCGACTCGCTGCTGGTGTCCACGAACAGCCGCAGGCCGAGCGGCACGGTGAACTTCTCCGTGTCGTTCAGGTACACCATCTGCGTGAAGAAGTCGTTCCACGTCCAGATGAACGTGAAGATCGACGTCGTGACCAGCGCCGGTTTCGACAGCGGCAGCACGACGTGCCAGAACGTGCGGTACACCGAACAGCCGTCGATGATCGCCGCCTCGTCGAGCTCGCGCGGGATGCCCCGCATGAACTGGACGATGAGGAACACGAAGAACGCTTCGGTGGCCAGCAGTTTCGGCAGGATCAGCGGCACGAACGTGTTGACCAGCCCGGCCTGCTGGAAGATCACGTACTGCGGGATCAGCGTGACGTGGTAGGGCAGCATCAACGTCGTGATCATGAACGCGAACAGCGCGCCCCGGAACCGGAACTTCAGGCGGGCGAAGGCGAACGCGGCCAGCGAGCACGACAGCACGTTCGCCGCCACCGACAGGCCGGCCACCAGGAAGGAGTTGAGGAAGAACCGGCCGAACCCGACGTCGGCCGCGCCTTCCCAGCCCTTCGCGTAGCCGTCGAAGACGAACCGCGTCGGCAGCAGCGCCAGGCGGGAGAGGATCTCGTCCGGCGGCTTGACCGACGCGAACGCCAGCCACACCAGCGGGTACAGCACCACGGCGACGATGACCAGGCACAGCACGTGCCAGCCCACCGAACGGGCCCTTCGGGGCAGCACAGTCATTTGCGGCCCCCTGTGCTCTCCGCGTCGTCGTAGAACACCCAGAGCTTCGCGGTCCGGAACACGATCGCCGTGACGATCGCGATCACCACCAGCAGCACCCACGCCATCGCGGACGCGTAGCCCATCCGGAAGTCCTGGAAGCCGACCTCGAACAGGTAGAGCGTGTAGAACAGGTCGGCGTCGGCCGGGCCGCCGCGGCCGCCGCCGATGACGAACGCCGGGGTGAACGCCTGGAAGGCGTGGATCGCCTCCATCACCAGGTTGAAGAAGATCACCGGGGACAGCATGGGCAGCGTGATGTGCCGGAACCGGCGCAACGCGCCCGCGCCGTCGATCGCCGCCGCCTCGTGCAGCTCCGCCGGGATCTGCTTGAGCCCGGCCAGGAAGATCACCATCGGCGCGCCGAACTGCCAGACACCCAGCAGCACGATCGAGGCGAGGCTGAACTGCGGGTCGTCGACCCAGCTAGGGGTGTGCCAGCCGAAGGATGCCAGCACCTCGTTCACCGGGCCGCCGCCCATGAACAGCGCCCGCCACACCAGCGCCGCCGCGACACTCGCGCCGAGCAGCGAAGGCGCGTAGAACGCGGCCCGGTAGAAGCCGTTCGCACCGCGGCGGGTGTTGAGCAGCATCGCCACCAGCAGCGACACCGTGAGCTTGAGCGGCACCGAGACCAGCACGTAGATCAGCGTGACCTTCACCGACTGCAGGTAGCGGTCGTCGCCGGTGAACATGTGCGCGAAGTTGCCGAAGCCGATCCACTTCGGCGTCGTGAACATGTCGTAGTCGGTGAACGACAGGTACAGCGAGACCACCATCGGGCCGACGGTCAGCGCCACCGCGCCGAGCAGCCACGGCGTCAGGAAGGCGAACGCCTCCGGCTGGCTCTTGCGGCGGCGCCCGCCCCGGGGGTCCCGGCGCCGGACGCGCGCGGCGGCGGCCGGCGCGACCGGCGGGTCCGGGGTGCGCAGGGTCGTCATCGGCTAGGACAGTCCCTTCTGGGCTTCGGTCATGAACCGGTTCACCGCGTCGTCGACGCTCATCCGGCCGAACGCGACCTCTTCGTACGTGCGCTGGAGGAGCTTCTGGATCGCCCCGGCGCCCTTGGGCGGCACCGGCGGCGCGGCCCCGAGCTTCGGCTCGAGCGCGGCTTCGTAGTCGTAGAGGGTCTTGTCGTTGCCGGTCGCGGTGGCCGCCAGCTGCGCGCGGACCTTCAGGTTGGGCGCGAGGCCGCGGTCGGTGCCGACGATCTTCCCGACCTCCGGGTCGTTGATCAGGAAGTCGACGAGTTTCGCCGCCGCCGCCTGCTGCTGGCTGCGCGCCGAGACGGAGAGGAACATCGAGGGCCGCCGGTACTGCCCGGTGTCGCCGTTCGCGCCGCTCGGGTACGGCGCCACGTTCAGCGGCTTGCCGTTCGCCTTCTGGTAAGCCGGCAGCAGGTTGTCGTAGGCGAACTCCGAGGCCGTCAGCTTCTTGCCGAGCGGCGACTGCTCGGGCGAGGTGTTGTAGGACGCCGTGACGTCCGCGGGCGACGCGGCCTGGGTGTCGCGGAACCTGCTCGCCAGCTGCCAGTAGCGGCGCAGGTCGTCGCCGGTGAAGCCGAGTTTCCCCTCGGGGGTGTAGAACTGCTTGCCCTGCTGGCGCAGCCAGATCTCCAGGGTCGTGTCGAGGATGCCGAAGTCGGTCACCCCGCGGGCCGGGCCCGCCGTGCCGACCTTCCGGGCCGTCTCGGCGTACTGGTCCCAGCTCATGCCCTTCGCCGGGTCGGCCCCGGCGGCGGTGAACGCCGCGGGGTCGTAGATCATCGCCGGCGTGTTCTGCGCCCACGGCACGGCGTAGCGCTTGCCCTGGTAGACGCCGGTGGCCGCCAGCTCCGGGTTGACGTCGGCGAGCGAGATCGCCTTGCCCGCCCCGGAGTTCAGGTCGGCCAGGACGTTGCGGCCGCCGTATTCGGCCAGGTAGCGGCTGTCGACGTTGAGCACGTCCGGCGGCTTGCCCCCGGCCGTCTGCGTCGCCAGCTTCTCCCAGTAGGCCGCGTACGCCGAGAACGACGTCTGCACCTTGATGTTCGGGTTCTTCTGCTGGAAGAGCTCGACGGCCTTCTTCGTCAGGTTCGCCCGCCCGTCGCTGCCCCACCAGACGAAGGTGATCGTGGCGTCGCCACCGCCGCCACCGGAGTCCGAGCCGCAGGCGGCCACCCCGGTCAGCAGCAGCGGGACCACCACGGCCAGCGCGGCGACACCCCGTCCCCTGGTCCTACGCTCAGTTGTCCGCCCCATCGAACTCTCCGTCCTCAGCCGGTCAGCACTTTTCTGAAAACGCTGTCAGCGCGCTCACGGTAGGCAGTGCACAACAGCCGTGTCAACGGGCAAACCGTCGCAATAGCCCTTGTGCAGCAATGCTTTCAGCCTTCGGCGGGCAGCATGAGAAAGCGCTTACTCGAACCGGGTCGGTCCCGGCCGGTCAGCGCTGGGGAGCACCGGTGGGTCAGCCGGTGCGTTCGGCGGGCGCCGCCGGGCGGGCGGCGTTCGCCCACGGCACGCCGATTTCGGAGAACAACGCCAGCCGGTCGGCCGCGACGGCGACCTCTTCGCCGATCCCGCGGACCACCGGGTGCCGGCTCGCGCCCTCGCCGACCGTGCGGATCCAGCCCGCCGGGATCCGCGACGGCGACGGCGCGTCCCGCACCGCCTCGACCACCGAGGCGAACGCCCGGGTGCCCGACAGCGGCGCGAGCAGCGGCACGCCGTCGGGGTCGCGGTGGTGGGCGATCAGGTTGCGCAGCAGGTCGGCGGGCGGGCCGAGGTGGACCCGCTCGTCGTCGAGTTCGAGGCGGTGGCTCTTGTACCAGAACTTCGCGCGCCCCTTGACGCCGTGCACCACGACGTAGGGCTCGTGGTCCTGCTCGGCGCACAGCGACGCCGCCACGACGATCTCGGGCCCGTCGCCGAACCGGATCCGCAGGCAGGCGGTGTCGTCGGCTTCGATGTCACGGGTGCCGTAGAGCTCGAGGGCGATCTCCGCCGGGTCGCGGCCGGCGACCCCGCCGACCAGCAGCGCGGTGGCCACCGCGTGGGAGAACGGGTTCGTCAGGGCGCCGTCGACGACGGCCTCGCCGTCGAGCCAGCGGCGGCCGGCCCACGGGTTGCGGCGGTAGTAGGCGTCGGTGCGGATCCACGCCCCGGCCGCGCCCACGCCGACGACGTCCCCGAGCCGGCCGGTGGCGATCGCCGCCTGCAGGACGGGCAGGGCCGGGGAGCCGAAGCTCTGGAACCCGGTCTGGCAGGCCGATCCGGTCTCCGCGGCCAGCCGCGTCAGCGTCGTGAAGCCGGCGAGGTCGAGCACCGGCGGGGTTTCCAGCAGCAGGTCGCTGCCCGCGCGCAGCACCGCGCTGCCGACCTGGACGTGCGCGTGCGGCGGGGTCGCGACCACGGTGATGTCGGGGCGGCAGCGGCGGAGCAGGTCGTCGGCGCCGGCGTGCGCGGTGCCGCCCTCGGGGAGGAGCGCGATCGCGGCGGCGGACGGCGGCCGGATGTCGGCCATCCCGGCGAACCGGACCAGGCCCTCGTCGTGCAGGATGCGCGCCCGGTGCAGGTAGCTGAACGCGTAGCCGGACGTGCCGACGACGGCCAGCCTCGGCGGGTCCGCCACGGTGCGGCTCCGGCTCCCCGACATGGATCTCCGATCGGCGGGACCCGCTGCGGGCCGCGCGGAACTGACGAATGGGTCAGGAGTTCGGGAGAAACTTCCGGTCGTCACCGTAGGGCGTTCGCGACGAGGGTGTCAATATTCGGGACATCGCCGTCGAATTCGTCGAAGTGCCGGTACTCCGAATGGAGGCGGCGTTTTTGAGATAGCGCTTACTGGAATAGACCGGGTCGGCCTGCAAGGGTCGGTCATCGTTTGCAGGATTTGTTGACAACGCCCGCGGGGAGTTTCCATGATGTGGCTCGGAGCCTGCCGAGGAGTTGCCGTGACCGTGACCATTCACGACGTCGCCCGCCGGGCCAACGTGTCGATCTCGACCGTGTCGCGGGCGTTCACGTCCCCGGACCTGGTCCGGCAGCAGACCCGCACCCGGGTGCTGGCCGCGGCGCACGAGCTGGGTTACCACGCGGCCGGCGCGCCGCAGCCGGTCGCCGCCGTGCGCACCGGGCACATCGGGATCGTGGTCTCGGACCTGGGCAACCCGTTCTTCACCGGCGTGCTCAACGGCGTCCAGGCCCGGGCCCGGCAGGACGACATCGCGGTGCTGTTCGCCAACAGCGACGAGGACCCGGCGACCGAGCAGAACCTGGTGCGCCGGATGGCCAGGCAGGTCGACGGCGTGGTGCTGTGCAGCCCGAGCATGACCGACGACCAGCTGCGCGCGCTGGCCGGGCAGACGACCCTGGTGCTGCTCAACCGGGAGGTACCCGGGATCCCGTCGATCGTGATGGACGCCGCCGACGGCATGCGGCAGGCGGTCCAGCACCTGGCCGCGCTGGGCCACCGCCGCTGCGCCTACCTCGGCGGCCCGCGGACGTCGTGGGCGGACCGGGCCCGCAAGGAGGGCCTGGCGGAAGCGGTGGCACGCCACGGCACGGACGTCGTCGAGTTCGGCCCGTTCCCGCCGGTGTTCGAGGGCGGCCTGCAGGGCGCGGACCTCGCGCTCGCGGCGGACGTGACGGCCATCGTCGCCTACAACGACCTCGTCGCCTTCGGCGCGCTGGCGCGGCTGAACGCGCGCGGGGTGCCGGTACCGGACGAGATCAGCCTGGTGGGCTTCGACGACCTGGTGTTCGCGGCGATCTCGGCACCCCCGCTGACGACGATCGCCATGCCGACGGAGGCGGCGGGCCGCGCGGCGGTGACGATCCTGCTGGGCCTGCTCGACGGCGAGGCCGACGAGCACACGACCCAGGTGCTGGACACGTACCTGATCGTGCGCGCCACCACGGCGCCGCCGCGGCCCTAGGGCCTGTCCTCAAAGTGGGTGTCAGTGGTCTGCTTTGATCATCAGTTTTGGTGCGCAGGCATGAGCTGACCGAGGAGCAGTGGCAGGTGATCGAACCGCTGCTGCCGCTGTCTGGTGCGAAGGGACGCCCGCGGGTCGATGACCGTCGGGTGATCAACGGGATGTTGTTCAAAGCCAAGACCGGGGTGGCCTGGCGCGACCTGCCGGAGCGGTATGGGGCGTGGAAGACGGTCTACAACCGGTCCTGGCGCTGGTCACGCACCGGCACCCTGTCCACCCTGGTGACGAAAGTCCGGGTGATCGCCGAGGCCATCGACGAACTCGACCGCGAAGTATCGGTCGACTCCAGCATCGTCCGCGCCCATCAGCACGCTGCCGACGCCCGCCGCACGACCGCGTCCCACACAAGGGGAAGCACCCTCGGACGGCGGGCACAGCAAACCAGGTGATCATGCCATCGGCCGGTCCCGCGGCGGACCCACCACCAAGATCCGCCTCGCCTGCGACGGCCACGGGCGACCGTTGTCGGTCGTGTTGACCGGTGGCGACGTCAACGACTGCACCCTGTTCACGCAGGTCATGGCTGGCATCGAGTTCCATCGGCCAGGTCCCGGGCGCTCACCGACCCGGCCGAGCCGGGTATCGCGACGGACAAGGGCTATTCCAGCCGCGCCATCCGCACCTACCTGCGTCGGCGGCACATTCCGGCGACCATTCCCGAACGCCGAGACCAGCAGGCCAACCGCCTGCGCCGCGGCCGGGCCGGTGGCCGCCCACCGGCCTTCGACCGGGTCGCCTACCGACGCCGCACCAACGTCGAACGCTGCTTCAACCGCCTCAAACAGTTCCGCGCCATCGCCACCCGATTCGACAAGACCGCCACCTCCTACCGAGGCATGATCGACCTCGCCACGGTGCTCATCTGGCTTTGAGGACACGCCCTAGCCGCCGAAGACGGTGCGGTGCAGGAACGGGTTCCGGAACTTGCCGCGCGGATCCAGGCTTTCCGCCAGCGCCCGGAAGGCGGCCAGCCGCGGGTAGCCCGACGGGACGCCGTGGAAGAGCTTGCCCCAGTGCGGGCGGGCGCCGAACGGGGCCAGGCGCTCCTCCAGCACCGGCAGCACCGCCTCGACCTCGGGTTGCCGCGGCTGCCACGTGAAGTGCAGGGCCACCCGGTCGCCGCCGTGGCCGGGGCTCAGCCACAGCTCGTCGCCCGCGATCGCGCGGATTTCCGAGACCAGCAGCAGCGGGGCGACGAGGTCGCCGATCTCCCGGACCGCCCGGATCGCCGCCACCGCGTCACGGTAGGGCACGAAGTACTCCGACTGCAGTTCGTCGCCCACGCTCGGGGTGAACGCCAGCGCGAAGTGCGGGAGCCGCTCGTGCCACGGCCCCGCCACCCCCTGCTGCGGCGTGCAGTTGCCGGCGGGGACGCCGGCGGCGTGCGCCGGGTGCCGCGGCCCGTCCGCGGGCACCGCGCCGAACAGGCCGTCCCGCGCGGTGAAGGCGTCCGTGCGGCTCTTGATCCACACCTGGTCGATCCGGTCGTTCACCCAGTTCGTGAACATGCTGACGCTGTAGCCGGCGTCTTCGATCTCGTCGAAGTGGCGGTACGCGGCCTCCCAGGGCAGGCCGTCGAAGACGTCCTGGCGGACGTCGAACGCGGGGACCACGTCGAGGGTGAGCCGGGTGACGACGCCGAACGCGCCGAGCCCGACGACCAGACCGGGGAACTCGGCGTCGGCGCGGGTGAAGGTCCTCAGCGAGCCGTCGGCGGTGACCAGCTCGATCCCGGAGACGGCCGCGGCGAGCCCCGGCTGGCGGCGGCCGGAGCCGTGGGTGCCGGTCGCGACGCTGCCGGCCACCGTGATGTGCGGCAGCGATGCTAGGTTCGGCAACGCGAAGCCTGCGTCGTGCAGCTGCTGCGCGAAGTCGCCGTAGCGGGCCGATCCGCCGACCGTCACGGTGCCGTCGCCGATTTCGACGCCGGCGTCGAGCGCGCTCAGGTCGAGCAGGACCCCGCCCGGGGTGTCGGCGATGTCGTTGAAGCAGTGCCGGCTGCCGAGGGCCTTGACGTGCGCCCCCGCCGCAACGGCTTCCTGCATCTCGGCGACCGTCCGCGGGGTCGTCACCGCGTCCGCGCCGTATTCGAGGTTCCCGGCCCAGTTCGACTCGCCCACCCGCTGTGTCCTTCCGCCGTACGAAATCGCTTCCGACCCTACGCGGCGGTCGCGCGCCGGAAGTCCCGCAGGCGGCCCGGCGGGGCGAAGATCCGTTCGGCGACTCCCGGCGGCCGTCGCGGTCCACGGGTCGCCACCGCTCCGGGCAGCGTGCCGTCGTCGACGTGGTTCTGCAGGGTCTCGCGCAGGCTCATGATCCTCCCCGGGGCCGGTGCCGACCCTGGTTCAGCGGGCCGGGATGATCGCCTGGTGGGTGCCGCCGAGGCCGTGCGGGCTGAGCAGCCGGCCCATCCGCTTCGGCATCCGGAGCGTGATCGCCCGGTCGAGGACGCGCGCGCCGGGGGCGGCGGCGGCCAGCTGTCCCTCGTAGGCGGTGCAGTCACCCGGCTCGCGCAGCCAGGCCGACACGACGAGGTTGCCCTCCCCCACGACCGCGGCCGAAAGGCGTGTCTCCGGCAGCTGGGCGATGGCCGGGCCGGCGCGGTCGAGCTCCGCCGCGTCGACGTCGAGCCGGTAGCCCGCGATCACCGGCCAGCCCGCCGGGACGTGCGCGAGGTCGCACCGGAAGTCGAGTTCGTGGTTGCGCAGCATCCGCGCCAGCGTGCGCCGCACCGCCGACTCGCTCATCCGGCAGTCGCGGGCCAGCTCGGCGTAGCTGCGCCGGCCGTCCTCGCCGAGCGACTCCACGAGGGCGCGCAGGTCCCGGTCGTTCCACTGCTGCGGCACGACCAGCCGGGCCTGCACGGCGGTGTCGTCCAGCACCGCCCGCTGTTCCGGCGCGAGCGCGTTGACCAGCCAGCCGCTGCCCTCGCGGTAGACGCGGGTCGCGACGGCGAAGCGGACCTCCCGCACCCCGGGCAGGGTGCCGATGCGGCCGGTGACCAGGGCGTCCAGCGCGTCGAGGTCACGGGCGGCCAGGCTGAGGAACAGCGCGAACCGGCTCGTGGTGCGCTCGACGCTGAACACCGGCGGCCAGCCGCACAGCTCACGGGTCAGGCCGGGCAGCGCGTCCGGGCGGCAGGCCAGGTCGACATACCCGACCGTGGTCGTCGGCGCCGTGGCGTAGGCGGTGAGCCAGGCCAGCCCGGCCGCCTGGAGCCGGTCCCAGCGGCGGGCCGCCGTCGTCGCGTCGGTGCCGACGGCGGCGGCGATGCGGGTCCACGGCGCCCGGGGGTCCCGCTGGAGCGCCTCCACGAGCGCGAGGTCCGACGCGCTCAGCTCACGGCGCACCGCTTCCGGCGGCGCGCCGGGCGAAACGGCCATGGCGCATTGTGACTCGATCATGACCCGCTGCCAAGGGCCGCCGGGGGCACCGGCGGCCCCTCGCCGTCCTACTGCCGCCGCAGCCGCGGCACGGCGACCGCGCCGGCCACCAGAACCACGACACCGCCGAGCACGAAGGGCAGCAGCGGCACGCCGGCGGGGTCGGCGGCCGGGACCGCGCGTTCGCGGCCGCCGTAGCCGCCGCCCGCGCCGTCGCGGTCGTAGGCCGAACCCGGCAGTTTGTCCGCGTACCGCCCGTGCAGCGCCGCGCGGTAGTCCGCCAGGGACAGCTTCGTGCCCGCGGCCAGGCCGGTGACCGAGCCGTCGAGGACGGTCACGGCCTCGCCCCGCACCGCGTACCAGGCGTTGACCTGCGGTTCGTGCAGGAGGTAGCCACCGGCCGCAGCCTGGGCGTACTGCCGCTCGTAGTCGCCGGAGGCGACGTTGACGACGGTCCAGGCGGCGCCCTGGCGCTCGGCCCACACGGTGGCGGCGGTGCCGTCGCCGGTGTGCGCCGGGACCGCGACGTAGGCGAGCGCGGCCGGGACGTCCGACTTCCCGGCGACGAACGCCGCCGTCGGCTCGTAGACGGGCACCTGGGTGCGGGGATCGGCCGACTGCTGCGCGGCGGCGGCCGCGCGGGCGCCGGGGAACTTCGTCGCCGCGAGGCGGCCGAGGGTGGCCGGGCCGCTCGTGAGCTGCCCGATGGCGGCGGTGTCGGCGGCGGTCGGGGTGCCCGCCGGGCCGCTCGCGGCGCCCGCGGCGCCGGCCGTGGTGAGCATCGCGGCGCCGGCCAGCACGGCGGCGCCCATCGCTTTCCGGAGCACGCTCATCCCTCCATTCCGTACACGGTGTGGGTCCACTGGAACTGCGTGTTCGACCGGTAGGTGTCGTAGTTCATCGAGTTGTACCGGCTGTTGTTCGGCCACGGGTCGCCGTATTCGACGCGGGTGGCGCCACCGGAATTGTCGTAGCCGTAAAGCACGTGCATGTGACCGCCGCCGGACCGCCAGCCGATCCGGGTGCCGATCGGGCGGCCCGCGTCGATCTGGGTTTTGATGCCGGCGAAGGAAAGCGTCTGGCCGCCCGAGTTGTACGTGCCGACGCTGGCGAAGCCGAGGTACCGGAAAACGCGCTGCTGGTCGGAAAGGTAGCCCTGGTTGTTGGCGCAGTCGCTGCCCGATTCGTTGTGCGCGATCTGGCAGAACCGGGTCTGGGACAGCGAATAGCCCCAGAAGGCGGCGACCGTGTTGCCGCTGGCGTCCCAGCACCACTGGTCTTTCTGCTGGGCCTGCATGGTGATCCCGAGATCGGTCCGCGCCGCGGCCGCGGCGCCCGGCGCCTGCAGCGCGACGACCGCGGCCGCGGCGGCCGAAACCGCCGCGAGTCCACGAAGGACTCCTGATGTGGTTTTCACGAGGTGTTCCTCCAGCCGGTGACGATTCGACGTGGTGGCAAGGAATACTCCGCGCCCGCCGCCGGGATCCGGTACCTACTAACGGAGGATGGCTTCGCGGGAACGCATTCTCGGCGGATTCCGGCAGTTCCGGGGTGCCGGAATCCGGCACCGGCACGGGGCCGCCGGACGGATTCCGGCGGGGTCGTCCGGCGCGTTGCCAGTGGCGGTGTAGTGGCGGTGTAGCGGCCGCGAGCAGGGTTCGTCCCCGTCGCCGGGACAGCGGGTCCCGGCCGCTCGAGGGAGACCCCATGCGTACCAGGACCATCGGCCAGGCGGCGGCCCTCTCGGCCGCCCTGCTCTTCGGCGGCGCTTCGGTCGCCACAGCCGCGCCCGCGGAGGTGTACTCCGAGGTGACGGCGGCCGACATCGCCGACCCGGGCGCGGTGATCACCGACTCGGCCGCCGACCTCGCCGCGGCCCGCACGGCGAGTCAGGCGATCTCGTGGTTCTCCGGCCGCAACGGCAGCACGGCCTACCAGGGCTACTGCGAGAAGGCGGTCCGCCTGGCGTGGGACCGGGTGACCCACCACGCGAGCGCGATCGACCACTGGCGCTCCTCGGACGGCGCCCGCCACACGACGGGCACCCCGCCCCGCGGCGCGTTCGTGTTCTGGAACATCTCGGCGTACGGCCACGTCGGCATCGCCGACGGCACCGGCGGAGTCTGGGCGACGAGCGTCAACGGCGCGATCGGCCACGCCCGCCAGGGGTATTTCGCGAACTACCTCGGCTGGAAGCCCGGCAACAGCAACTGACGCGGCCCCGGGTGGGCCTCTCGTGTGGCCCACCCGGCCGTGATGCCCCGCCAATCACGCGAGATTCCCCTGCAGTCACGCGAGATTCCCGCCTGATCACGCGAGTTCCGGGTTCGGACACGCCTGGGGCGGGCTCGGCGATGCGGGCGGCGGGCGGCGATGGGGTGCGGTGCGGCGGCGGCTCGGCACGGCAAGGGGCGGCAGGCCTCGCGCCTGGGCGCGGCACGGGCAGCGCGGCAGGCCCCGCGGCACGGCGGCACAGCGCGGTGCCGCGCCGCCTCAGGTCCGGGCCGCCGTCGGGGTTCGGCGGCGCTGGGCCTGCTCCAGCAACGCCAGGCCCGTCGTCTCCCCCTGGTGGTTCCCCGTCTCGCGGAACACCCGCAACGCCCGGTCGCACACCCCGCGGGCCTGGACCGGCTCGCCCGCCGCCAGCAGCGTCTGGCCGATGCCCAGCAGCGCGTACGCGCTGCACCTCTCGTCGTCCAGCTCCTCCAGGATGCTCAACGCCAGCCGCAGGCACGTCAACGACTCCGGCAGGCGTCCGGTGTCGCGGTGCAACGTGCCCAGCTCCGTCAGGACCTTCGCCTCGCGGTGCGGGTCCTCGATCTCGCGGGCCAGCGCGCGGGCCCGGTGCAACCACTCCGCCGCCGAGGCGAACTCCCCCAGCAGCGCGTGCGTCGAGCCGATCGAGTTCCGCATCTGGGCGACGCCGCTGCCGTCCTCCGCGCGCTCCAGGCCCGCCAACGCCCGGCGGTAGCAGCGCAGCGCCTCCCGTGGCCGGTCGCGGACGCGGGCCACCGTGCCCAGGCCCGCCACCGCCAACGCCTCGCCGCGGACGTCGCCCAGTTCCGCGAACAGCGCCGCCGAGCGCTTCATGTCGCGGGCCGCCGCGTCGTACTCGTCGTGGTACAGGCGGACCTGGCCGAGGCCGCGGGTCAGCACCGCCGCCCCCAGGACGTTGCCCGCCGACTCGGCCGCCGCCAGGGCCGTCAGGTGGCTGCGCCGCCAGTCGTCGTACGCGCCGCGCAGGTCGTAGAACGGGACCGCCGCCGCCGTCAGCTGCCAGGCCGGCTCGTCCAGGCCCGCCTCGGCCGCCAGCTGGACCGCGGCCGCCAGCAGCTTGCGCTCCGCCGTGAACCAGCCCAGCGGGTCGGCCACCAGCCGCGCCGGCACCGCGGACGCCGCCAGCGCCGGGCCGGTCATCGCGCCGAACGCCGGGGGCAGGCCCGCCGCCGCCGTCTTCGCCAGCGCCAGCAACACCGCCAACACCCGGGACAGGCACGACAGGCGAGCGGCCGCGGGTTCCGCCGCCAGGAGTTCCGCCGCGTAGCACCGCAGCAGGTCGTGCAGCCGGTACCGCGGGTGGCCGCCGGAATCCCGCCCCGCCAACGAAACCAGGTTCGCGTCGACGAGCACGTCGAGGACCTCGTGCGCGCCTTCGCGGTCCAGCAGCGCGTCCACCACCCAGCTCGGGAAGTCCTGCGCGCCCAGCACCGCGGTCCGGCCGAACGCCGTCCGCGCGGACGGCGGCAGCTGGCGCAGGCTGAGCTCGAAACTCGGCCGGACGCCGAGGTCGCCGACGCGCAGCTCACTCAGCCGGCTCGACTCGTCGGCCAGCCGGTCGTGCACCGTGCGCAGGCTCCACGCCTGCCGCCCGGCCAGCCGCGCGCCGGCGATGCGGATCGCCAGCGGCAGGTACCCGCAGCACCGGACGATCGCCGCGGCTTCCGCGGGCTCGGCGGCGACCCGGTCCGCGCCCGCCAGTTCGGAGAGCAGCCGCGTGGCCTCCCGTTCGCCGAACACCGGCAGCTCGACGTGCTTCGCGCCGGCCAGCTCGGGCAGCCGTCCCCGGGTCGTCACGAGCACCGCGCACCCGGCGTCGGCCGGCAGGAGCGGCCGGACCTGGGCCGCGGTCGCCGCGTCGTCGAGCACCAGCAGCATCCGGCGGCCGGCCAGGCGGGACCGGAACAGCGCGGCCCGCCGGCCGAGTCCGGCCGGGACGGTGGTGCCGGTGACGCCGAGGGCGTGCAGGAAGTCGGCGAGCACCTCGGCCGGGTCGCACGGCGCACCGGTGCCCGCGAGGTCGACGTAGAGCTGGCCGTCCGGGAAGCGCCCGGCCAGGCGGTGGGCGACGTGCATGGCCAGGGCCGTCTTGCCGGTGCCGGGCGCGCCGGTGAGCACGACCGGCGCCGGGCCGAGCGCCGCGGAAAGTTCCTCGACGTAGTCCTCGCGTCCGGTGAAGTCGGGCAGGTCGGCGGGCAGCTGCCGCACCGGGACGGCCATCCGGGACGGCCCGGGCAGCGGTTCGCCGGCCAGGACCGCCGCCTGCAGGGCCTGCAGCTCGGGCCCGGGTTCGACGCCGAGTTCGGTGACCAGCCGCTCCCGCGCGGTCGCGTACGCCCGCAGGGCCTCGGCCCGGCGGCCCGCGCCGGCCAGCGCGAGCAGGTACTGCTGCCACAGCCGTTCGCGGTACGGGTGTTCGGCCAGCAGGACGGTGAGCTCGGCGATCGCCGGGTCGTGCCGCCCCAGCCGCACCTGCAGCGCCAGCCGTTCTTCGACGGCGGCGAGCCGGTTCTCGACGAGCCGGCCGAGCTCGGCGTCCCAGGCCGGCGCGGTGGGCAGGTCCTCCAGCGGGTCGCCGTGCCACAGCGCTTCGGCCTCGGCCAGCCGCGTCAGCGCCGGTTCGAGGGCACCGTCCTTCGTCAGCCGGGCGGCCTCGGCGACGAGCCGGGTGAACCGGTGCGCGTCGACGTCGCCCGGGTCGACGGCCAGCGAGTACCCCGGGCCGCGGGTGCGCAGCTGGGCACCCTCCGGCAGCAGGCGGCGCAGGCGCCACACGTACGTCTGCAGGTTCGCGGTGGCCGACGTCGGCGGGTCGGCCGGCCAGACGGCCTCGACGAGCTGCCCGGGCGTGACCATCCGGTTCGCGTTGAGCAGCAGGTGCGCCAGCAGCACCCGCTGCTTCGCCCCGCCGAGCGCCAGCGGGCGGCCGCCGACCGTCACGGTCAGCGGTCCGAGCAGGTGAAACCGCACTTCAGGCCCCATCGTGCACCCCGTTCCCCGGCGGCCGCCCCCAGGCGGAACCAGCAGCCGGACTGTAACCGGACGGCAGCGCGGCCCGTGGGCAAATCGCCCACATCCGAGACAGCACGGGGACCGATGTCACTCGTTTGCCGCACCCGCGGTTGCCTTCGCGGCGAGAGTGAGTGTACGGTCACTCACATGACGAAACGCGGTGCCACCCTCTCCACCTCCGACGCCCGGCGGGACGCCGTCGTCGACGCGGCCATCGCCGAGTTCGCCCGCGGCGGCTACCACAGCACGCCGATCAGCGCCGTGGCCGCCCGCGCCGACATCTCCCCCGCGTACGTCTTCAAGTTGTTCCCCGGCAAGGTTTCCCTGTTCGTCGCCGCCCTCGACCGCTGCTACGAACTCGTCGCGCACGCCCTCTCCCACGGCGCCGCGCGCGCCGGCGACGCCGATCCCGAAAAGATCCTGTACGAGATGGGTGGCGCCTACGCGGACCTCATCGCCGACCGGAACCTGCTGATGCTGCAGGTGCACGCCCAGTCGGCCGCCGACACCCCGGAAATCGCCGACGCCGTCCGCCGCGGGCTCGCCAAGGTGACCGAGCTCGCCCAGGCCCGCTCCGGCGCCGAAGCCGGCCAGGTCCAGCGGTTCGTCGCCTACGGCCAGCTCTGCCACCTGATCGCCACGCTCGACCTCGACGAGCACACCGGCGGCTGGGCCGCCGTGCTCGCCGCCGGCATCCGCCACCCCGGCAAACCCTGAAACCCCGGCCCCGCCGCGGGGCCTTTTTCTCGCCCGTCGAGTGATTGACCAGTCACTCACAATCGAAGGAGTCGCCATGAACGTCACCGAGATCGTCCTCCCCGGCCTCGTCGAGCCGGACGGCCTGCGCGTCGAACACCGCGAGCTGCCGCCCCTGGCCGCCGGCGAAGCCCTGCTGCGCGTCGAGGCCAGCGGGGTCTCCTTCGCCGAACAGCAGATGCGCCGCGGCAAGTACTACGACCAGCCGCCCTTCCCCTTCGTGCCCGGGTACGACGTCGTCGGCACGGTGCTCGAAGCCGAGGACGGCGCTCTGGTCGGGCGCCGCGTCGCCGCCATGACCAAGATCGGCGGCTGGCGCAGCCACCTCGCCGTCCCCGCCGCCGACCTGGTCCCGGTGCCCGACGCCCTGGACGCGGCCGACGCCGAGACGTTCGTGGTCAACGGCATCACGGCGTACCAGATGCTGCACCGGACGGCGAAGGTCCGGGCCGGCGGCACGATCCTGGTCCACGGCGCGAGCGGCGGGGTCGGCTCCACCCTCGTGCAGCTCGCCCGGGCGGCCGGGATCCGGGTGATCGGCACCGCGTCGGCCCGGAACTCCGGCGTCGTGACCGCGCTCGGCGCCACCGCCCTCGACTACCGCGGCGACGTCCCGGCCCGCGTACGCGAACTGGCGCCCGGCGGCGTCGACGCCGTCTTCGACCACGTCGGCGGCCCCGGCATCGTCGATTCGTTCCGCCTGCTCGCCCCGGGTGGCACGCTGGTCGCCTACGGCAGCGCGTCCACGGTGAACACCGGCGGCAACCCGAAGCCCGCCGTGCTGAAGCTGCTCGCGCGGCTGCTGTGGTGGAACGTCCTGCCGAACCGGCGCGGGGCGCACTTCTACAACGTCTGGGGCGGCAAGCGGAACCTCGCCCGGTTCCGCGCGCGGCTCGCCGAAGACCTCACCGCCGTCTTCGCCCTGGCGGCGAAGGGACAGCTCACCGCGCAGGTGGCCGCGCGGATTCCGCTGACCGAAGCCGGAAAGGCGCTGGCGCTGGCGGAATCGGGCACGGTCACCGGCAAGGTCGTGCTCGTCCCCTGAACGCACCGAAGGCCACCACGGCGGGCGTGGTGGCCTTCGGGCGTTTCGGATCAGTCCGTGCCGAACTCCATCGCGGCGCTGTCGAGCAGCTCGACGTCGTCGGTCTTGCCGCGCGAGGCGATCACCTCGGCGCCACCCTCGGGCATCGCCCCGATCAGACCGGTCGCCGCGGCCTGGGCGGCGCCGATCAGCTTCGGGTTCGAGCCGCCGACCATGCCGAGGCTTGCGTACTGCTCCAGCTTCGCCCGCGAATCCGCGATGTCGAGGTTGCGCATGGTGAGCTGGCCGATCCGGTCGACCGGGCCGAACGCGGAGTCCTCGGTGCGCTCCATCGACAGCTTGTCCGGGTGGTAGCTGAACGCCGGGCCGGCCGTGTCGAGGATCGAGTAGTCCTCGCCGCGGCGCAGCCGCAGCGTCACCTCGCCGGTGATCGCGGTGCCGACCCAGCGCTGCAGCGACTCGCGCAGCATCATCGCCTGCGGGTCCAGCCAGCGGCCCTCGTACATCAGGCGGCCGAGCCGGCGGCCCTCGTTGTGGTAGCTGGCGAGGGTGTCCTCGTTGTGGATGGCGTTGACGAGCCGCTCGTAGGCGGCGTGCAGCAGCGCCATGCCGGGGGCCTCGTAGATGCCGCGGCTCTTGGCCTCGATGATCCGGTTCTCGATCTGGTCGGACATGCCGAGGCCGTGCCGGCCGCCGATGGCGTTGG
Source organism: Amycolatopsis sp. NPDC004625 (assembly GCF_040609695.1). Classification (NCBI taxonomy): domain Bacteria; kingdom Bacillati; phylum Actinomycetota; class Actinomycetes; order Pseudonocardiales; family Pseudonocardiaceae; genus Amycolatopsis; species Amycolatopsis sp. NPDC004625. The sequence continues at coordinate 79,574 of NZ_JBEXKX010000014.1, read as the reverse complement.
CTTCGAGGACGAGGTCGACGGCGGAGGCGAACTCCTTGCCGTTGATCGTCACCGGCCGGCCCTGCTCGAAGCCGATCGTGACGTCCTCGGCCGGGATCTCGACCGCGGGGTCCCAGAACGCCACGCCCATGATCGGCTTGACGATCTCGATGCCGGTGTCCAGGTGCTCCAGCGACTTCGCCTCGTGGGTGGCGCCCCAGATGTTGGCGTCGGTCGAGTACGCCTTTTCGGTGCTGTCGCGGTAGGGCAGGTCGTGCGCGGCCAGCCACTCCGACATCTCCTTGCGGCCGCCGAGCTCGGTGACGAAGTCGGCGTCGAGCCACGGCTTGTAGATCCGCAGGGAGGGGTTGGCCAGCAGGCCGTAGCGGTAGAACCGCTCGATGTCGTTGCCCTTGTAGGTGGAGCCGTCGCCCCAGATCTGGACGTCGTCCTCGAGCATGGCGCGCACCAGCAGCGTGCCGGTGACCGCGCGGCCGAGCGGGGTGGTGTTGAAGTAGCTGCGCCCGCCGGTGCGGATGTGGAAGGCACCGCAGGTCAGCGCGGCGAGCCCCTCTTCGACGAGGGCTTCCCGGCAGTCGACGAGCCGGGCGATCTCGGCACCGTACTGACCGGCCCGCCCGGGCACCGACTCGATGTCGGGCTCGTCGTACTGGCCGATGTCGGCGGTGTAGGTGCAGGGAACCGCGCCTTTGTCGCGCATCCACGCGACCGCTACGGAAGTGTCGAGGCCACCGGAGAAGGCGATACCGACACGCTCGCCGACGGGCAGGGAAGTGAGCACCTTGGACATGCGAATGATTATGCACGCCCATGCATCGTCGTGCAATCCGGGGTGCGCCGAGTCACGGAAACCCGGTTGACCTGCGTGGTTCGGTGAGCACATGGGCCGGATGCACGCCGACGAGCACGCGGTCGACACCGAGCTGGTCGAGCGGCTGGTGCGCGGGCAGTTCCCGGCCGGGGCCGGCCTGCCGGTCACCCGGCTGGCCTCGGGTGGCACGGTCAACGCGGTGTTCCGCCTGGGTGACCGCTGGACGGTCCGGCTGCCGCTGACCGAGGGCGGCGCCGCCGACATCGCGAAGGAACGGCAGGTTCTCGGTGCCCTGGGCGAGCTGCCGGTGGCGGTCCCCGCCGCCGTCGCCGTGGGCGAACCGGCCGAGGGATATCCGTGGCCGTGGGCCGTGCACGGCTGGCTCGACGGCTCGCCGGCACGCGAAGGCCGCGCCGCCGCCGGCCTGGCGGAGTTCGTCCTCGCGGTCCGGGCGAACCGGGCAGCGGGTCCCCCCGCCCGCCGCGGCCGACCGCTGTCCACAGTGGATTCGGCCACCCGCGGGGCGATCGGCAAGCTGAGCCGCACCAGCGAGCCCTTCGACCCGGAGGCCGCGCTCGCAGTGTGGGCCGAGGCACTCGACGCTCCACTCTGGACCGGCCCGCCGTCGTGGCTGCACTCAGACCTGATGCCGAGCAACCTCCTGCTCCGCGACGGCCGCCTGACCGGCGTGCTCGACTGGGCGACGGCGGGCCTCGGCGACCCCGCGTGCGACCTGATCCCCGCGTGGAACCTGCTGACCGCGGACACCCGGCCCGCCTTCCGCAAGGCCGTGGAAACCGACGACGCGGCCTGGGCACGCGGCCGCGGCTGGGCTTTGTCGATGGCCGTGATCCAGCTGCCGTACTACCGGCACACGAACCCGGTCATCTCGGCTAACGCCCGATACGTGCTCACGGAGCTGGGGTGCGTCCCGGCTCCGTGAGCACGCCGGATCAGCTCGGCAGCAGCGCGGGCGCCGCGAGGCGGGTGGCGTTCGCCGCCGCGTCGTCCGGGGCTTCCTGGGCCGAGCGCTCCGCCTCGACGCGGGCCAGGTAGTTCGCCACCTCACGGTCCGTGCGGTGCGCATCCCAGCCCAGCAGCGGGGCCATCAGGGCGGCCACGACGGGCGCCGCCGCCACGCCGCGGTCGCGTTCCTCGATCGAGATCCGGGTCCGCCGGGTGAGGACGTCCTCCAGGTGCAGCGCACCCTCGTGGGACACCGCGTACACAGCCTCAACGCGGAGGTACTCCGACGTCTCCGTGATCGGCGAGGCCAGCGAAGGATCCTCCTCGATCAGCGAAACGAGGTTCCAGATCCGCGTGCCGTACCGCTGCAGCAGGTGCTCGACGCGGGTCAACGGCAAGCCGGTCCGAGAGGCCAGCGAGGACCGGTCCGCCCACAGCTCGTGGTAGCCCTCGGCGCCGGCGATCGGGAGCCGGTCGGTCCACGACGGCGGAGCCGGGCGGCCGACCTCCTCGACCGCGGCGTCGACCGCGTCCGCGGCCATCACCCGGTACGTCGTGTACTTGCCGCCGGCCACGATGACCAGGCCCGGCACCGGGCGCGCCACCGCGTGCTCCCGCGACAGCTTCGTCGTCGCGGTCGCCTTCGCCGCCAGCAGCGGGCGCAGGCCCGCGTAGACGCCCTCGATGTCGTCGTGCGTCACCGGGGTGCGCAGGACGGCGTTGAGGTGGCCGAGCACGTAGTCGACGTCCGCGCGGCTGGCCGCCGGGTGCTCGCGGTCGAGGTCCCACTCGGTGTCGGTGGTGCCGACGATCCAGTGGCGTCCCCACGGGATGACGAACAGCACGCTCTTCTCGGTGCGCAGGATCAGCCCGGTGTCCAGGTCGATCTTCTCCCGCGGCACCACCAGGTGGATGCCCTTCGACGCGCGGACGGTGAACGGCGCGGGGATGCCGGCCGCCTCCGCCATGTCGTCGCTCCAGACGCCGGTGGCCGCGACGACCGTGCGAGCGCGGATCTCGAACTCGACCCCGCTCTCGCGGTCCACGACCTTCGCCCCGACGACCCGCTCGCCGTCGCGAAGCAGCGAAGTGACGCGAGTCCGCGTCAGCACCGAAGCGCCTTGCTCGGCGGCGGTCCGCGCGATGGTCATCGTGTGGCGGGCGTCGTCGACCTGGGCGTCGTAGTACTGGATCGCCCCGATCAGCGCGTCGTCCGCGAGCGCCGGGGCCGCCTTGAAGGCGCCCCGCTTGGACAGGTGCCGGTGCCGCGGCAGCGCGCGGGCACCGCCGAGGGTGTCGTACAGCGTGACGCCGGCGCCGATGTAGCCGCGCTCCCACACCCGGTGCTGCAGCGGGACCAGGAACTTGACCGGCCGCACCAGGTGCGGGGCCAGCTTCTGCAGCAGCAGGCCGCGCTCCTTGAGCGCTTCGCGCACCAGCTTGAAGTCCAGCTGCTCCAGGTAGCGCAGGCCGCCGTGGATCAGCTTCGACGAGCGGCTGGACGTGCCGGCGGCGAAGTCGCGGGCCTCGACCAGCGCGGTCGAGAGCCCCCGGGAGGCGGCGTCGAGCGCGACGCCGGCCCCGGTCACTCCGCCGCCGACGACGAGCACGTCGACCTCTTCGCCGACCAGTTTCCGCAGTGTTTCCGCCCGGTAGGCCGGGGAAAGCGCGGTCACGGTGTTCCTCCTCATCATCACTGCACGTCGACCCAGTCGAGCGTGCGGCCGACGGCCTTCTGCCAGCCCGCGTAGCCCTCGGCGCGCTGCTCGTCGCTCCAGGACGGCGTCCAGCGCTTGTCCTCGTTCCAGTTCTGCTCGAGCTCGTCGGTCGACTTCCAGAAGCCGACCGCCAGCCCGGCCGCGTAGGCCGCACCGAGGGCGGTGGTCTCGGCGACGACCGGCTTCGACACCGGCACGCCGAGGATGTCGGCCTGCAGCTGCATGCACAGCTCGTTGGCGGTGACGCCGCCGTCCACGCGCAGCACGTCCAGCGTGACGCCGGAGTCGTTCTGCATGGCCTCGACGACGTCGCGGGTCTGGTAGCAGATCGCTTCCAGGGTGGCCCGCGCGATGTGGGCGTTGGTCGTGGCGCGGGTGAGGCCGACGATCGCGCCGCGGGCGTCGGAGCGCCAGTAGGGGGCGAACAGGCCGGAGAACGCCGGGACGAAGTAGACGCCGCCGTTGTCCTCGACCTGGCGGGCCAGGCTCTCGCTCTGGGACGCGCCGCTGATGATGCCCAGCTGGTCGCGCAGCCACTGCACGGCCGAACCGGTGACGGCGATCGAGCCTTCGAGGGCGTAGACCGGCTTGTCGTCGCCGAACTGGTAGCACAGCGTCGTGAGCAGGCCGTGCTGGGAACGGACGAGCTCCTGGCCGGTGTTGAGCAGCAGGAAGTTGCCGGTGCCGTAGGTGTTCTTGGCCTCGCCGGGCCGGAAGCAGACCTGGCCGACGGTGGCGGCCTGCTGGTCACCGAGGACGCCGGTGATGGCGACCTCGCCGCCGAGCGGGCCGTCGGCGCGGGTGGTGCCGAAGCCGGGGTTCGACGACGGCCGGATCGCCGGGAGCATCTGCCGCGGAACGTTGAAGAAGGACAGCAGCTCGTCGTCCCAGTCGAGGGTTTCGAGGTCCATCAGCATGGTGCGGGAGGCGTTGGTCGGGTCGGTGACGTGCACGCCGCCGTCCGGGCCGCCGGTGAGGTTCCAGATCAGCCACGAGTCGGTGGTGCCGAAGAGGGCGTCACCCTTCTCGGCGTCCTCGCGCACGCCCGGGATGTTCTCCAGGATCCACTGCAGCTTGCCGCCGGAGAAGTAGGTGGCGGGCGGCAGGCCGGCCTTGCGGCGGATGACGTCGCCCTTGCCCTCGCGCTCCAGCGCGGAGGCGATCCGGTCGGTGCGGGTGTCCTGCCAGACGATGGCGTTGCCGTACGGGCGGCCGGTGCGGCGGTTCCAGACGACGGTGGTCTCGCGCTGGTTGGTGATGCCGAGCGCGGCGAGGTCGTTCACCGTCAGGTTGGCCTTGTTCAGCGCGGTCGCGATGACCGAGCGGGTGCGTTCCCAGATCTCGGTGGCGTCGTGCTCGACCCAGCCCGGCTTGGGCAGGATCTGCTCGTGCTCGAGCTGGTGGCGGGCGATTTCGTTGCCGCCGTGGTCGAAGATCATGAAGCGGGTGCTGGTCGTGCCCTGGTCCACGGCACCGACGAAGTCCGGCATGGTCGTGCTCCTACTCAGTTGGCGGGCTCGAAGTCCTTGGCGGGCATGGCGTCCAGCGGGTCCCCGGCGGGCAGGAACCGCTCGATGAGGAACTTGTAGATCGCGCCGCCGACCAGCGCGCCGATGACCGGCGCCACGATCGGGATCCACCAGTAGGGGAAGCCGTACTGGTCGGTGAACGCGGTGTCGTAGCCGGTCAGCCAGGAGGCCAGGCGCGGGCCGAAGTCGCGGGCGGGGTTGATCGCGTAGCCGGCGTTCGTGCCCCAGGCCATGCCGATGGCGACGACGAGGAAGCCGACGACGACCGGGGCCAGGTTCGCGCCCGGCGAGGTGTTGCGCAGGTCGGTGATGGCGAACAGGACGATCAGCAGGATCGCGGTGCCGATGATCTGGTCGCGGAAGGCACCCCAGTCACCCACCGGCAGCGTGCCGTTACCCGGAAGGGTGGAAAACACGCCCTGGGTCTTGATCGTCAGGCCGGGGTCCTTGGCGTTGAGCACCTCGGTGTAGTTCCAGCGCACCAGCAGCGCGGCCAGGAACGCGCCGGCCGTCTGGGCGAGGGCGTAGGGGGCGACCTTGCGCCACTCGAAACCCTTGAACACCGCGAGCGCGATGGTCACGGCCGGGTTCAGGTGGGCGCCGCTGATCCGCGAAGCGACGTAAACACCGAGCGTGACGCCCAGGCCCCAGGCCCAGGCGATGCTGTCGTGGTCCCCGATGCCCGCGGCGACGACCTGCGCCACCACGCCACACCCGAACAGGATGAGGATCATCGTTCCCACGAACTCGGCGGCCATCTCGCCGGCGAGTCCACGGGCCTTGAGGCTTCGCACCATTGCTTTCCTCCACAAAGGACCTTGTCCCCCTATTGGTGACTGAAAGTTAAGTTCGGGTTCCGGGCCGGTCAACGGACGGCGGTCGGCATTGTCGAACGGCCGATGTGGATGTTCGACATTGTCGAATCGGGGCCGGTCGGGTTAGGGTCGCGCGGTGCCCGGTCCGATCCAGTCCATCGAGCGCGCCGCCGCGATCCTGCGGTTGCTGGCGCGCGGCTCGGGGCGGCTCGGCGTCGGCGAGATCGCCGAGTCCCTCGAACTGGCGAAGGGCACCGCGCACGGGATCCTGCGCACGCTGCAGGGTGTCGGGTTCGTCGAACAGGACCGCGACACGGGCAAGTACCAGCTCGGCGCGGCCCTGCTGCACCTGGGCACGAGCTACCTCGACGTCAACGAGCTGCGGTCCCGCGCGATCAACTGGGCCGACGCGCTGGCCGCCCGCAGCGGCGAGGCGGTCCGGATCGGCGCGCCCCTGGAAGGCCGGGTGCTGGTCGTGCACCACGTGTTCCGCCCGGACGACAGCCTGCAGAGCCTCGACGTCGGCACGCTGCTGCCGCTGCACGCGACCGCGCTGGGCAAGGTCCTGCTGGCCTACGACACGACGCTGAAGGCGACCCCGGAGCCCTACACGCGCCGCACCCTGGTCACCCAGACGGCGATCAAGCGGGCGTGTGCGAAGGTACGGGAGGCGGGCTGGGCGGCCGAGAACGGCGAGATGATCTCCGGCGAGGCCGGGATCGCGGCCCCCATCCGCGGCCACGGCGGCATCGTGGTCGGCGCGATCGGGGTGTCGGGCGCGGCCGAACGGATCTGCGAGCCCGACGGCGCCCCGAGCCCGAGACTGCTGACCCAGGTCCGGGACGCGGCGCGTGCGGTCTCCCGCGACCTCGGCGCGTCACGATGGTGAAGGGAGGACCATGGTCCAGCGGTACGTGATGTCCATCGACCAGGGCACCACCTCCACCCGGTGCATCCTGTTCGACGCGCGCGGCCGGCTCGTGTCCGTCGTGCAGCGCGAGCACCAGCAGCACTTCCCGCGGCCCGGCTGGGTCGAGCACGACGCCACCGAGATCTGGCGGAACCTGTCCCGGATCGTCCCGCAGGCCCTCGCCGACGCGGGCGCGACCGCGGAGCAGGTCGTCGGGCTGGGCATCGCCAACCAGCGCGAGACCACCGTCCTGTGGGACCGGCGCACCGGCAACCCGGTCGGGCGGGCGATCGTCTGGCAGGACACCCGGACCGACGCGATGCTCGAACAGCTCGCCCGCGAGCCCGGCGCCGACCGCGTGCGGCAGCTGTGCGGCCTCCCGCTGGCCACGTACTTCTCCGCGCCGCGCGTCCGCTGGCTGCTCGAACGCACGCCCGGGCTGCGCGAGCGCGCCGAACGCGGCGACGTCCTGTTCGGCACCATCGAGAGCTGGCTGATCTGGAACCTGACCGGCGGCGCCGAGGGCGGCGTGCACGTCACCGACGTCACCAACGCCTCCCGCACCATGCTGATGAACCTGCGCACCCTGAACTGGGACGACGAGCTCCTGGAGTTCTTCGACGTCCCGCGGGCGATGCTGCCGGAGATCCGCTCGTCGACGGAGGTCTACGGCACCACCAGCAGGGTGGTCCCCGGCATCCGGATCGCCGCCGCCCTGGGTGACCAGCAGGCCGCCCTGTTCGGCCAGACCTGCTTCGCGCCCGGCGAGGCGAAGTGCACCTACGGCACCGGCAGCTTCCTGCTGCTCAACACCGGGCCGACACCGGTGCTGTCCACCCACGGGATGCTGACGACGGTCGGCTTCAAGATCGGCGACGAGCCCGCGGTGTACGCCCTCGAAGGGTCGATCGCCGTCACCGGGTCGCTGGTGCAGTGGTTCCGCGACGGCCTGGAGCTGATCGGCAGCGCGCCCGAGATCGAGACCCTCGCGCGGACGGTCGAGGACAACGGCGGCTGCTACATCGTGCCCGCGTTCTCCGGGTTGTTCGCGCCGCACTGGCACAGCGAGGCCCGCGGGGTGATCGCCGGGCTGACGTCGTACATCACGAAGGGACACCTGGCCCGGGCGGTGCTGGAGGCCACCGGCTGGCAGACCCGCGAGGTCGTCGACGCGATGAACGCCGACTCCGGGCTGGCGCTGTCCTCGCTCAAGGTCGACGGCGGCATGACGGCCGACAACCTGCTGATGCAGTTCGTCGCCGACGTCCTCGACGTGCCGGTGGTGCGCCCGATGGTGGCGGAGACGGTGTCGCTCGGCGCGGCCTACGCGGCCGGGCTGTCCGTCGGGTACTGGCCGGACCTGGAGGGCCTGCGGCGCAACTGGCACCGGGCCGGCCAGTGGCTGCCGGCGATGGACCCGGCGCGCCGCGACACCGAGTACGCGCACTGGCGCCAGGCGGTGGAGCTGACGTTCGGCTGGATGCGCCCGGCCCCGGCCGCGGCCGCCCCCGGCTCGGACCTGGTGGAGGTCCTGCTGGCCGACCACCGCCGGTTCGAGCAGCTCCTGCGCGACCTGCGCAACGCCGAAGCCGACCGCCCGGCCCTGGTGGCGGAGCTGGCGGCGCTGCTGGTCGCGCACGCGACGGCGACCGAGCGGATCGTCCGCCCGGGCGAGCCGGGTGCCCCGTTCGGCGAGGACCTCCTGGCCGTCCTGGAGGGCGACGACTTCGAAAAGGCGTTGCTGCGCCTGGAAAACGTCGTGGACGCGCACGTGCGCGGCGAAGAACGCGGGCTGCTCAACGAACTGCGCCGGAGCATGTCCACATCGGACCGGACGGGGCTGGGGCGGGCGTTCGTCGCGGAACGCCGCCGCCAGCTGGACCTGGACTGCGGCGGGGTGAGCCACATCCGCGGCCTGGGCGACCGCCTGAAGCTGTAAAACCCGTTGCTCGTCCGGGTTCCGTCTGCGAGGGTCTCCCCAGTCGTCCGGACCCGCCGTGGCCGGGCCGCAACGGTACCGGGACGTCATGTCATACCGTTCGGTGCTGCGCCGGCCCGGCGCCGCCGCTTTCTTCTTCGCCGCCGCGACCGGCCGGGTCGGCATCGCCATGACCGGCCTCGGCCTGGTCTGGCTGCTCCACGCCCGCACCGGGTCCGCCGGCCCGGCCGGCCTGGCCGCCGCCGGGTACGCCCTCGCCGAGGCCGTCCTCGGTCCGCGGGTCGCCCGCCTGGTGGACCGGTTCGGCCAGCCCCGCGTCCTGCCGTTCGCCCTGGCGGCCCACGGCATCGCCATCGCGGGAGTCCTCGCTTCCACCACCCCGGCGGCGGCGATCGCGTTCGCCACGGGCGCCGGCGCGGCCGTCCCCCAGCTCGGAGCGCTGTCGGCGGCCCGGTGGGCGCACCTGCTGCATGGCGACGCGCTGCCCACCGCCTTCGCGCTGGAGTCGCTGGCCAACGCGACCGCGTTCCTCCTCGGGCCGGTCCTGGTCACCGCGCTCGGCGCGGCCGGCCACGCGCCCCTCGCCGTCGCGATCGCGGCGGTCCTGCTCGTGGGCGGCGGCGCGGCGCTGGCCACGCAGCGCCGGACCGCTCCCCCGCCCACCCGCGCCCGGCCCGGCCTGTTCCGGCGGTCGTTCGTACACCTCGCGCTGCTCAACGCGGCGGTGGGCCTGTACTTCGGCACGATGGGCGTTTCGGTGACCGCGTTTGCCACGGAACACGGCGTGCCCGGCGCGGCCACGCCGATCGTCGCCGCCGCGAGCGTCAGCGGACTGCTTTCCGGGTGGCTCTCCGGGAGGCTTTCGGGGTGGCGCGGTTCTTCGGCGCACCGCCGGCTCGTCGTCGCCAGTGCGTACCTGGCGGCCACGGCGGCGCTGCTTCCTGTTGCGCCGTCGGCGATCTGGCTCGGCGCCGCGGTGGTGCTCACCGAGGCGGCTGTCCCGCCGACGCTCGTCACGCTGAACGTCCTGACCGAGCGGGCCGTCCACCCGGCGGTCCGCACGCAGGCGTTCACCTGGACCGGTTCGGCCAGTACGGCGGGTTCGGCACTGGCGGCGTTCGTCGCCGGTCACACCGCCGACGGGTTCGGCGCGTCCGCCGCCTTCGTGCTGGCTCCGGCCGCCGGACTCGCGCTGCTCGCGCTGGCCGTCGTCAAGCGCCTTTGAGGCAGCGGCTGCTTTCCCGGACCACCAGCTCCACCTCCGCCGCGTCCCGCGCCGGTGCCGGTGTGCCGTCGATGCGGGCCGTCAACGCCGCCAGGGTCTGGCGGCCCGCCGCCACGAAGTCCTGGCGGACCGTCGTCAACGGCGGCGCGAAGTAGGCCGCTTCCGGGACGTCGTCGAAGCCCACCACGTGCGCGTCGCGCGGGACCCGCATGCCCGCCTCCGCGAAGGCCGCCAGGAGACCCAGTGCCATGTGGTCGTTGGCCGAAAACACCGCGCCCACCCCGGATTCGACCGCCAGGGACTGGCCGGCGCGGTAGCCGGAGCGGGCCGACCAGTCGCCGCGGACCACCGGGGGCACCTCGGCTCCGTGGCGCTCCAGCGTTTCGCGCCAGCCGCGCTCGCGGGTCCGGGCCGACGGGCCGTCTTCCGGGCCGCCCAGGTGCCAGACCGTCGGGTGGCCCAGCTCCAGGAGGTGCTCGGTGGCCCGGCGCGCACCGGTGTACTGGTCGGTCGACGCCGCGGGCACCAGCGGGATTCCGGTCACCGGCGCCAGTTCCGCCAGGAGGTGCCCGTCGAGCATCACGATGCCGGCCACCCCCTGCAGCCGGAGGCCGGCGACCGCCGCCAGCACCGCCGGACCACTGTGGCCGGACACGCTGAACACGCTCAGCGCGTAGTGCTGCTCGCGCGCGGCCGCGCGGAGGCCGTGCAGGACCGGTCCCGACGCCGACGCCCCGGTCGCGATCACGCCGAGCGTGCCCCGCCCGCGCAGCATCGCGCCGAGCGGACCGGCCGGACCTGCGTCGTCCACGGACATGCGTAGATGTTAGCGATCACAGGGTGGGACGTGAACTTTCTTCACCTTCCATAAATAACGAACGGGTAACGGGCTGAACCGGTCCGCGCCGGCGTCCGTTCCCCCCATTGCCGGAACCAGTGACACCGGGCGCGTCCCCCGATACCCGCGACCCGGTGCCGCTCCCCGGGTTCCGCGCGTCTCCAGCCCGGGCACGCAGGCTCTCTTCGGCGTGCCCGGAAAACCGAACGAGGTGACCATGGCCCGGAATACCACCCGCACCCCCGCCACGGGCAGACATCGCATCACCCGCCGCACGAAGATCGCCACCGGCGGCCTCGCGCTCGCGATCGCGGTCGGCGGCATCGTCGTCGCGACCACCGCCGGGCGCACCGGCGAGGCGAGTGCCGACCCCGCCGACAAGTCGTTCTTCATCGACATCGCGAAGGTCCCGGCCGGGGTGAACGTGAACAAGGCGCTGCAGCGCAAGGGCGCCCGCGGCACGTTCACCGTCGACTGCGGCCGCAACGAAAACCAGCACTTCAACCCCGACAACTTCATCGCGCAGCCGGGGATCAAGAACGGTGCCCAGCACCTGCACGACTACGTCGGCAACCTCTCGACCAACTCCGACTCGAACAACAAGAGCCTCGTCAAGGCCGGCACGACCTGCAAGAACGGCGACAAGTCCGCCTACTTCTGGCCCGTCGTCCGCATCGACACCGGCGACGCCGAGAAGAACCCGCCCGCCACGCAGCCCGACCGCGCCGGCAGCGCCAAGGACAAGGCGAGCGCCCAGGTCGACTGCCCGGACGTCGCGAGCAAGCTGCCCGACGTCCCGGACCAGGCGATGGACGAGGTGAACCGCAACCTGGACCTGCTCGACAAGCAGATCGACGAGGCCAACAAGCGGATCGCGAACGGCGACCTCAAGACCCCGCAGGACATCCAGAACGCCGTCGTCGGCCCGCTCAAGGACAAGCGCGCGGCCACCATCGACCGGATCGCCATCGCGATCGGCCGCCGCGCGGCGAAGCCGACGAACCTCGGCGGCCTCGCGCAGTGCGCGCTCAAGCAGAACGGCCAGGGCGGCCTCGACAACGGCGGCCAGAACTCGGGCGGCCAGGCGGGCGAACTGCCCGGCGTCAACGACAAGAACGAGGTCGGCGACAACGACGGCGAGATCCAGCGCGTCCAGTCGGCGACGATCACGTTCACCAGCGGCGGCGCGAGCAAGGTCGTCGCGATGCCGCAGTTCCTCCGCATCCTCTACGGGGACGCCAAGCAGAGCACCAACGGCCCGGCCAACGCCCGGCCCAGCTGGACCTGCACCGGCTTCGAGGACCGGCTCACCGACCACTACCCGATCTGCCCGGCGAACAGCAAGGTGGAGCGCATCCACGCGTTCCCGAACTGCTGGGACGGCAAGAACATCGACAGCACCAACCACCGCACGCACATCGTGTTCGCCGACCAGCAGGGCAAGTGCCCGCAGGGCTTCAAGAACGTCCCGCAACTGGTGATCAAGCTGGTCTACAACATCCCGCACGACATCCAGGTCAAGGGCCAGTACAAAGTGGACGCCTTTGCCCAGGAGAAGCACAACCCGCGTTCGGACCACGACGACTTCGCCAACGTCATGGGCCAGCGCCTGATGAACCAGGTCGTCAACTGCATCAACACCGGCAAGCGCTGCAGCCAGTAAGCGGAGGCATCTCGCGTGCTTGGCGGGGCGACACGGTGAAGGCCACCTCGGGGGTGAACTCCGAGGTGGCCTTCACCTGGACCGCGCGTCAGGAGGCCGCGCGGCGCTTCGTCCAGATGTCGTAGGCCACCGCCGCCAGCAGCACGACACCCTTGACCAGCATCACGCGCTCGCTCGGCGCGCCGATCAGGGACATGCCGTTGTTGATCACCGCCATGATCAGGCCACCGGTGATCGCGCCGACGACCTTGCCGACGCCGCCCTGGACCGCCGCGCCGCCGATGAACGCCGCCGCGATCGCGTCCAGCTCGAAGTTGACGCCCGCCGTCGGGCCGGCCTGGTTGAGCCGGCCCGCGAAGATGATCCCCGCCAGCGCCGCCAGGACGCCCATGTTGACGAAGATCCAGAACGTCACCTGCTTGACCTTGACGCCCGAGAGCGTCGCCGCCTGCAGGTTGCCGCCCACGGCGTAGATGTGCCGGCCGAACACCGACTTCCCGGCCACCAGCGAGTAGCCGAGCACCAGCGCCGCCAGCAGGATCAGCACCCACGGCAGGTTCTTGAACCGGGCCAGCTGCACGACCAGCGCGAGCACCAGCACCGCGATCCCGGCCAGCTTCAGGACGAACAGCGGGAACGGGTCGACGTCCTGGCCGTAGCCCAGCCGCCCCATCCGCTTCCGCCACTGCGTGAACACGATCCCGGCCACCGCCGCGACGCCGGCCAGCAGCGACACCAGGTCGGCGCCGCCCAGCGGCCCGAGGCCGATGTTGCCCAGGTAGCCGTCGGTGAAGCCGTTCGACAGCGTGCGGATCGCGTCCGGGAACGGGCCGATGCCCTGGTTGCCCAGGACCGTCAGGGTCAGGGCCCGGAACGCCAGCATGCCGGCGAGTGTCACGATGAACGCCGGGATGCCGAAGTAGGCGACCCAGTAACCCTGCCACGCGCCGATCGCCGCGCCGACGACGAGGGTGATCAGCACCGCCAGGAACCACGGCAGGTGCGAATTCACCATCAGCACCGCCGACACCGCGCCGGTCATCGCGACCACCGACCCGGCGGACAGGTCGATGTGCCCGGAGATGATCACCAGGATCATCCCGATCGCGAGGATCAGCACGTAGCTGTTCTGCACGATGATGTTGGAGATGTTCTGCGGTTCCAGCAGCGCGCCGCCGGTGAGCACCTCGAACAGCACCACGATCAGCGCGAACGCGACGTAGATGCCGCTCTGGCGCGGGTTGATCGAGATCCTCCGCTTGGAGCGCTCAACCGGGGGCACGGCGGGCCGCGCTTCGGTCGTGGTCATTCCCGTTCCTTAGTCATGTACTGCATCAGCAGTTCCTGGGTGGCTTCTTCGCGCCCGGCCTCGCCGGTGATCCGTCCCGCCGACAGCGCGTAGATCCGGTCGCAGAGCCCGAGCAGCTCCGGCAGCTCGGAGGAGATGACCAGGACGGCCTTCCCCTGGGCGGCGAGAGCGTTGATGATCGTGTAGATCTCGAACTTCGCGCCCACGTCGATGCCGCGGGTCGGCTCGTCCAGGATCAGCACGTCCGGATCGGTGAAGATCCACTTGGCCAGCACGACCTTCTGCTGGTTGCCGCCCGACAGCTTCCCGGTGACGCTCTGCACGCTCGGCGCCTTGATCCGCAGGTCCTGGCGGTACCGGTTGGCCGTGTCGTGCTCGGCGTGCTCGTTGACCCAGCCGCGCGTGGCCAGCTTGCCCAGCCCGGCCGCGGACACGTTGCGCTGGATGTCCTCGATCAGGTTGAGCCCGTAGCGCTTCCGGTCCTCGGTGGCGTAGGCGATGCCGTGGCGCACGGCCTCCTGGACCGACCGGACCTCGATCTCCTCGTCGTGCTTGAAGATCCGCCCGGAGATGTCCTTGCCCCACGACCGGCCGAACACGCTCATCGCGAGTTCGGTGCGGCCCGCGCCCATCAGCCCGGCCAGGCCGACGATCTCCCCGCGCCGCAGCGAAAGCGACGCGCGGTCGACGACGACCCGCCCGGCCTGGGTCGGGCTGTGCACGGTCCAGTCCTCGATCCGCAGCACCTCTTCGCCGATCTCCGGCTCCCGGGGCGGGAACCGGTGCTCGAGGTCGCGCCCGACCATCCCGGTGATGATGCGCTCTTCCGTCAGCCCCGCCGCATCGAGGGTCTCGATCGTCTTGCCGTCACGCAGGATCGTGACGGTGTCGGCGATCGCCGTCACCTCGCCGAGCTTGTGCGAAATGATCACGCACGTGACGCCCTCGTCCCGCAGCCCGCGCAGCAGCTCGAGCAGGTGGGCCGAGTCGTCGTCGTTGAGCGCCGCGGTGGGCTCGTCGAGGATCAGCAGCTTGACCTCTTTGGACAGTGCCTTGGCGATCTCGACGAGCTGCTGCTTGCCGACACCGAGTTCCTGCACCGCCCGCGTGGCGTTTTCGGCGAGGCCGACGCGCTTGAGCAGCGCGCCGGCCTCGTGGTTGGTGCGGTTCCAGTCGATCCAGCCCCGCTTCTGCTGTTCGTTGCCGAGGAAGATGTTCTCCGCGATCGACAACTGGCCGCACAGCGCGAGTTCCTGGTGGATGATCACGATCCCGCGCCGTTCGCTGTCGCGCACCGATCCGAACTCGCACCGCTGCCCGTCGAAGGTGATCTCGCCGTCGTAGCTCCCGTGCGGGTAGACGCCCGAGAGCACCTTCATCAGGGTGGACTTCCCGGCGCCGTTCTCCCCGCAGATCGCGTGGATTTCCCCGCGGCGCACGGAAAGAGTGACGTCCGACAGCGCCTTGACCCCGGGGAAGGTCTTGGTGATCCCGCGCATGCCGAGCAGTTCGGTCATTTCAGCTGACCTGCCGTGTAGTAGCCCGAGTCGACGAGTTCCTTCTGGTAGTTGGCCTTGTCCACGGTGACCGGCTGCAGCAGGAAGGACGGGACGACCTTCTTGCCGTTGTCGTAGTCCTTCGTGTTGTTGACCTCGGGCTTGCCGCCCTTGAGCACCGCGTCGGCCATCTTCACCGTGGTGTCGGCGAGGATGCGGGTGTCCTTGAAGATCGTCGAGTACTGCTCACCGGCGATGATGGACTTGACCGAGGCGACCTCGGCGTCCTGCCCGGTGACGATCGGGTACGGCTGGCCGGCGGTGCCGTAGCCGTTGCTCTTCAGCGCCGACAGGATGCCGATCGACAGGCCGTCGTACGGCGAGAGCACGCCCTGGACCTTCGCGCCACCGGTGTAGGTCTTGGTGAGCAGGTCCTCCATGCGCCGCTGCGCGGTGGCCGGGTCCCAGCGCAGGATGGCCGCGCGGGCGAAGTCGGTCTGGCCGCTCTTGACGACCAGCTTGCCGCTGTCCATCAGGGGCTTGAGGACCGACATCGCGCCGTTGAAGAAGAAGGTCGCGTTGTTGTCGTCCGGCGAACCGGCGAACAGCTCGACGTTGAACGGACCGGCGCCGTCACCGAGGCCCTTGACCAGCGAGTTCGCCTGCTCGACGCCGACCTTGAAGTTGTCGAAGGTGGCGTAGTAGTCGACGTTCGGTGAATTGCGGATCAGCCGGTCGTAGGCGATGACCGGGATCTTCTTGTCCGCCGCTTCCTGCAGCTGGGTGGTGATGGCCGTGCCGTCGATCGAGGCGATGACCAGGAGCTTGGCGCCCTTGGTGATCTGGTTCTCGATCTGGTTCACCTGGGTGGGGATGTCGTTCTCGGCGTACTGGAGGTCGACCTTGTAGCCGAGCTTCTCCAGGGCGGCCTTGATGTTGTCGCCGTCGTGGATCCAGCGCTCCGACGACTTCGTCGGCATGGTGACGCCGACCAGGCTGCCTTCGGCGCTGGCGCCGGGCGCGGCCGTCTGGTCCGCGGTCTTCTGGCTCGAACCGCACGCCGACAGCGTGAGCGCGAGCCCCGCGGCGGCGAGCGCCGCGATTCCTCTGGTGAACTTCATCGTTCTTTCTTCCTTTCTCAGAAGCCCTGAGCGAGCCGGTGGTACGCCTGGTTCCAGCGGATGCGGTCGGCGAAGTCGTGCGGGGTCGTGTCCTTGTCGATGACCAGCAGTTCGACACCGAGCAGGTTCGCGAAGTCGCGAAGGGTCTCGGTGCCGACAGCCTGGGTGAGCACGGTGTGGTGCGGGCCGCCCGCGGTGATCCAGGACTCCGCGGACGTCGCCAGCGACGGCGCCGGCTCCCAGACCGCCCGCGCGACCGGCAGGTTCGGCAGCGGCTCGTCCGGCGCGACGACGTCGATCTCGTTGGCCACCAGCCGGAAGCGGTCGCCGAGGTCGACCAGGCCGAGGACGACACCGGGGCCGGGGGCGGCGTCGAACACCAGCCGGACCGGGTCCTCCCGGTTGCCGATGCCCAGCGCGTGGATCTCGCAGGACGGCTTGGCGGCGGCGATGCTCGGGCAGACCTCCAGCATGTGCGCGCCGAGGATCTTCGG
The DNA here is from genome assembly GCF_040609695.1 of Amycolatopsis sp. NPDC004625. NCBI lineage: Bacteria > Bacillati > Actinomycetota > Actinomycetes > Pseudonocardiales > Pseudonocardiaceae > Amycolatopsis > Amycolatopsis sp. NPDC004625. The sequence goes on along the minus strand of NZ_JBEXKX010000014.1, from coordinate 62,740 downwards.
CTTGCCCGGCCCGAAGTGGTAGGTGTAGTCCTCCATGAACGACGTGCCGCGGTCCTTGCCGACGCTCATCGCCTTGACCGCGGCGAGCAGCGCCGAGGTCTTCCAGTCGCCCTCGCCGCCGAAGCCGTAGCCGTCGGCCATCAGGCGCTGCACGGCGAGGCCGGGCAGCTGGCGCAGGCCGCCGAGGTCCTCGAAGTTCGTGGTGAACGCGCCGAACCCGCCGTCGGTGAGGAACTTCCGCAGCCCGGCTTCGATCCGGGCCGCGTACCGCAGCGACTCGTGCCGCGCGCCCCCGTCCGCCAGCTCCGCGACAACGTTGTAATCGTCGGCGTAACGGGCCACCAGCGCCGCCACGGTGTCCTTTTCGGACACCTGGTCCACGAGTTCGACGAGGTCGTTGACGCCGTAGGTGTTGACCGAGACGCCGAAGCGCAGTTCGGCCTCGACCTTGTCGCCTTCGGTCACGGCGACATCGCGCATGTTGTCGCCGAACCGGGCCAGCCGCAGGTTCCGCAGGTGGTCGGCGCCGATCGCGGCCCGCGCCCACGCGTCGATCCGCGCGACGACGGCCGGGTCGGACACGTGCCCGGCCACGGTCTTGCGCGGCACGCCGAGACGGGTCTGGATGAACCCGAACTCGCGGTCGCCGTGCGCGGCCTGGTTGAGGTTCATGAAGTCCATGTCGATGGTGGACCACGGCAGGGCTTCGTTGAGCTGGGTGTGCAGGTGCAGCAGCGGCTTGCGCAGCGCGTCCAGCCCGGAGATCCACATCTTCGCGGGCGAGAAGGTGTGCATCCACGCGATCACGCCGACGCAGGCGGGGTCGGCGTTGGCTTCCTGCAGCACGCGCCGGATGGACGCGGACTCGGTGAGCACGGGCTTGCCGACGATCTCGGCCGGGAGCGCGCCCGAGGCGGTGAGCAGCTGCTGGATGCGCAGCGACTGGCCGGCAACCTGCTCCAGGGTCTCCTCGCCGTAGAGGGCCTGGCTGCCGGTGAGGAACCAGAGCTGGGGTTTCGATGCCGAAGTCATCGTTCTCCTTGCGAAGGTCAGTGCTGGCCGTAGACGTTCTGGTACCGGGCGTAGAGCCGGTCGACGTCCTCGGGCGGGAGGGGTTCGGGCGTGCCGAGCTCGAAGGCCTTGTGGACGGTGCGGGCCACGTCCTCGACCATCACCGCGGCCTTGACCGCGTCACGCGCGGTGCGGCCGACGGTGAACGGGCCGTGGTTGCGCATCAGCACCGCCGGCGAGCGGCTGGAGCGAAGCGTTTCGACGATGCCGCGGCCGATGGAGTCGTCGCCGATCAGGGCGAACGGCCCGACCGGGATCTCCCCGCCGAACTCGTCGGCGATCATCGTCAGCACGCACGGGATCGGCTCGCCGCGGGCCGCCCACGCCGTGGCGTAGGTCGAATGCGTGTGCACCACCCCGCCGATCTCCGGCATGTGCCGGTAGACGTAGGCGTGCGCGGCGGTGTCCGACGACGGCGCGAGCTCGCCTTCGACGAGCTCCCCGTCCAGGTCGGTGACCACCATGGTGTCCGCGGACAGGGTGTCGTAGGACACGCCCGAGGGCTTGATGACCAGCAGGTCCCGGCCCGGGACCCGGGCCGAGACGTTGCCCGCGGTCCAGATGACCAGCTCGTTGCGGGTCAGCTCGCCGTGCAGCTTCGCCACCGTCTCCCGGAGTTCGGCGACGGTGTCGAGCACTTCACCGGTCAGGGACATCAGGAGTGTCCTTTCGCGACAGCGCGTTTGCGGGCGGCCAGCCGGTGCATGACATCGTTGCCGCCACGGCCGAAGTAGTCGTGGAGCCCGGTGTATTCGGCGTACAGCTCGTCGTAGGCGACGACGTGCGCGGCCACCGGCCGGTACACCGCGCGCTCGACCGAACCCATCGCGGCGGCGGCCGCGCGGATGTCGGCGTGGGCCCCGGCGGCGACGGCCGCGTGGATGGCCGAGCCGAGGGCCGGTCCCTGTGCCGAGCCGATCACCGACAGCGGGAGGTTGGTGACGTCGGCGTAGATCTGCATCAGCAGCGCGTTCTTCGCCAGCCCGCCCGCGATGATCAGCTCGGTGACCGGGACACCGGCGGCGGTGAACGTCTCGATGATCTTGCGGGTGCCGAAGGCGGTGGCCTCCAGCAGCGCGCGGTAGACGTCCTCGGCGCGGGTGGCGAGCGTCTGGCCGACGATCACGCCGGAGAGCTCGTGGTCGACCAGCACCGACCGGTTGCCGCTGTGCCAGTCCAGCGCGACCAGGCCGTGTTCGCCGATCTCCTGCTGCGCGGCGAGCCGGGTGAGCTCCTCGTGCGAGGCACCGGCGAAGTGCTCGACGAACCAGCCGAAGATGTCGCCGACGCCGCTCTGACCGGCCTCGTACCCCCAGAGCCCGGGCACGATCCCGCCTTCGACGACCCCGCACATGCCGGGGACCTCGCGCAGCTCGGCGCCGTTCATCACGTGGCAGGTCGAGGTGCCCATGATCGCCACCATCTGCCCGGGCTCGACGGCCTGGGCGGCGGGGGCGGTGACGTGCGCGTCGACGTTGCCGACGGCCACCGCGATGCCCTCGGGCAACCCGGTCCACCCGGCGGCCTCCGCGGACAGCGATCCGGCCCGGGACCCCAGCTGCCCCAGCGGGTGCTCCAGCTTGTCGGTCACGAAGGACTCGAAGCCGGGGGCGAGCTCGCGGAGGAAGTCGCGGCTCGGGTACTGGCCGTCCTGGAGGATGCCCTTGTACCCGGCGGTGCAGGCGTTGCGGACGTAGCTGCCGGTGAGCTGCCAGACGATCCAGTCGGCCGCCTCGACCCAGTGCCGCATGGCGGCATAGACCTCGGGCGCCTCTTCGAACACCTCGAGGCCCTTGGCGAACTCCCACTCCGAGGAGATCAGCCCGCCGTAGCGCGGGAGCCACTTCTCGCCGCGGGTGCGGGCCAGCTCGTTGATCCGCACGGCCTGCGGCTGCGCCGAGTGGTGCTTCCAGAGCTTCACGTACGCGTGCGGGCTGCCTTCGAACTCGGGCAGTTCGCACAGCGGCGTCCCGTCCGCGGTCGTCGGCACCATGGTGCACGCGGTGAAGTCGGTGGCGATGCCGACGACGTCGGCCGCCTCGACGCCGGCGTCCCGCAGCGCCGCCGGTACGGCGTTGCGGAGCACTCCGACGTAGTCCGCGGGCACCTGCAGCGCCCATTCCGGTGGCAGCGCGCGGCCCGTGGCGGGCAGCGTCTCGTCGAGCACCCCGTGCGGGTACTCGAAGACGGCGGAACCGAGTTCCGCTCCGTCGCGGACGCGCACGACCACCGCGCGGCCCGACAACGTGCCGAAGTCGACGCCGACGGTGAGTGGCTCTCCCACGTGTCCTCCCTCCTGGTTGGTGACCGGGACGCGGCGCGGGCGGCGGTGAACGCGCCGCGTCCCGGGGTTCTAGCGGCCGGTGAGGACCAGCGTCGTCACCGAATTGGCCGGCAGCGTCAGCTTCGACGTCGCGGCGAGCCCGGTGATCTCCCTGGTCTGCGGCACGATGGCGGACGGCGCGGCGAGGCTGTTGCGCCCCGCCGGGTCGCCGGTGAGCGTGGTGAGCGTGCCGGTGCCGTCGACGGCGGTGACGCCGGTGAGCGACAGCCGTGCGGTCTGCACCTGCCCGGTCGGGTTGACGAGCTTGACCGTGAAGGTCTTCCTCCCGCTCTTCGTGGTCACGTTGACCACCTGCCGCAGGGGGCTGCCCTGGTTGAGGCGGCTGGTGACGATCTGCTTGCCGAGGGTGCTGGAGAACATCTGCTGCACCCAGTAGGACGGCGAGGCGTAGCTGGTCCCGGCGTCGAACCCGATCAGGTTGACCGGCCAGTTGGACTGGTTCTCCTGCACCAGCACCGGCGCGTACATCGAGCCGATGACGACGTCGCTGTTGCGTTCGAGCCCGGTGAGGAACGCGGCCTCGCCGATCGCGGCGGCCAGCGTGCCGGTGGGCCGGCCGTCCTGGGCGCCGTACTCGCCGACGAGGATGTCCGGGCCGGAGCGGTCGGCGGTGTCGTAGCGGGTCGAGTTGTCGGTGAACCACTGCGGCGACTGGTAGTAGTGGTCGTCCGCGGCGTCCGGGCGCACCCCGGTCGACGTGCTCGACGCGGCCCCGCCCTGCAACCCGCCGGTGGTGGCGATGACGGTCAGCTGCGGGTACTTCGCCTTGATGGCGTTGAACATGTCGGTGAAGCGCCAGGCGTAGCTGCCCGAACCGTCGAACCAGTCCTCGTTGCCGACCTCGACGTAGTGCAGGTCGAACGGCGCCGGGTGGCCGTCGGCGACCCGCTTGGCGCCCCACGTGGTCGAGCTGTCGCCGATGGCGTACTCGATCTCGTCGAGGGCTTCCTGGACGTAGGCCGGGTAGTCCGCCTGACTGACGTGCTGGCCGTTGAGGGTGTAGCCGGCGAACAGGGCCAGGAGCGGCTGGGCGCCGATGTCCTCGGACAGCTTGAGGTAGTCGAGGATGCCGAAGCCGTCGGTGGACCAGTAGCCCCACGCGGTGTTCTGGTGGCCGGGCCGCTGTTCGAGGGGGCCGATGCTGTTCTTCCACGCGAACCGCGTGTCGAGGGTGTTGCCCTCCAGGTAGTTGCCGCCCGGGACGCGGAACAGGCCGAGCTTCATGGCCGCGAGCTTCTGCCCGAGGTCGGCGCGGACGCCGTTGGGCCGGTTCTTGAAGGTCGGCGGGAACAGCGACACCTGCTGGAACCAGGCGTCCCCGCTGAGGGCCTTCTTGCCCTTGTTGAGCAGCGAAACGACGATCCGGTTGTCGGTGGAGGCGGTGATCGTCGACGGCGTGGTGAAGCCGAACGTCTGCTGCGCCCACGCCGCGCCGACCGGCTGGACGTCCTTGCTCGCCAGGACCGTGCCGTCCGGCTTCTCCAGGCTGACCCGGACGCCGCCGGTCCAGCTGCCCTTGGCGAAGAAGCTGCCCGTGTACTTGGTGGACGGTTTCGCGGCGACGCCGTAGAAGCCGACGTTGGCGGCGGCCACCCGACCGGCGCGCGGGACGGCGTCGGCGTGCAGTTTGAGCGAACGGTCAAGCGCGGTGTTCAGCGGGTTCGCCGTGTCGATCGAGTAGCTGCCGGTGGCGCCCGCGGAGGTGACCAGCGACCAGTACGGCACCGGCGTGTTGCCCGCGCCGCTGCCGGGCTGGTAGCCCTCCTTGAACGTGCGGTTGCGGACGAGCTCGGCGTAGAGGCCGCCCTCGACCGAGTGGCTGATGTCCTCGAGGATCGAGCCGTAGGTGGTCGGCCGGGTGTTGGCGCGGACGACGTTGGCGTCGACGGCCAGCTGGTTCGCCCCGGCGAGGGCGCCGATCTGGGCCGCGGTGAGCGGGAAGCGGCGCAGTTCGACCTCGTCGACGGCGCCGGTGAAGCCGGAGCCGACGGTGAACGGGGCCGCCGCGGTGCCCGAGGCCGGGCAGGCGGAGACGTCGAGCGTCGTGCCGGTCGCCGTGCCGCAGGTGCCGGTGACCGCGGAGGCGTCCCCGTCGGCGTAGACGGTGAGCCGCTGGGCCGCGCGGTCGAGGACCAGGGCGGCGTGGTGCCAGTTGCCGTCGGCGAGGCCGCCGCCGTTGGTGGTCACCTGGATCGTGCCGACGCGGGCGGTGAGCTTGCCGCCGGTCACGCCGAGCGCGTAGCCGTCGCCGTGGTCGACCAGGGTGCCGGATGCGGTGGTGCGGAACCAGGCGGCCAGCGACAGCGAGCCGGTGCCGGTGTCGAAGGCGGGCGAGGCGCCCATGTCCACAGTGGACTTCCCGTCGAGCTGGACGGCCTTGCCCGCCGCACCGGCGGTCCAGGTGGCCCCCTTCAAGGTGCCGTCGGCGGCGTTGGCCGACGAGTCGCGGGCCACCGCGCCGGTGCCCTCGTCGAAGTGCCACGAACCGCTCGCGGCCAGCGCGGCGACGGCGGAGGAGGTCAGCGGCGTCGGGTACGCGCGGACGTCGTCGATGCCGCCGGCGAACCAGTCGGCGGGGTTGCCGGCCCACTTGCCGCGGCCGATCTCCAGGTGCCCGCCCGCGGTCCACGGCGTGGTGAACGGGACGCTCTGCTGCAGGGTTCCGTTGACGTACAGGGAAAGCGTGCCCGCCGCGCGGTTGTAGACGCCGACGACGTGCTGCCACTGGTCGGCCTGCGCGGGCAACGTCGACACCGCCGAGGACGAAGCGGTGTCACCGTCGCCCGCGCGGCGCGTGAAGGCGAAGCGGCCGTCGGCGGCGCGCTGGAGGTAGAAACCGCTGATCGTCGAGCCGTCGACGCTCACCGCGGTCCGGAAGCCGGCGGCCGCGGTGGGCTTGAGCCACGCCGACACCGAGAAGCTCTGCGCGGTGTCCACGACCGGGGCCGGGACGTCGACCGCGGCGTCGGTGCCGTTCAGCGCGACGCCGTGCGGGCCGACGACGCCGTCACCCCAGGCCGCGCCGCCGGTCAGGGTGCCGGTGCGCAGGTCGAGGGAGTCGTCGGCGGTGGTGGTGCCGGTGCCCTCGTCGAGGCCCCAGTGCCCGGCGATGGCCAGGCGGCCGGCGTCGGCGGCGGTCAGCGCGCCCGCGTAGGCGCGGACGTCGTCGATCGAGCCGTCGACGAAGTCCACCGGGTTGCCGCCGTACTTGCCGCGGCCGATCACCAGGTGCCCGGTGCCCGCCCAGGCGGTGGGTGCGGCGACGGTGGTCTGCCGGGTGCCGTCGACGTACAGCGACAGCGTCGACGCGGCGGCGTCGTACACGCCGGTCAGCTGGTACCACTGACCCGCGACGGGGTCGAAGTTCGCGCCCGCGACGACGCCGTCGGTCGGCGCGTCCCCGGCCAGGCGGGTGAAGGCGAACCGGCGCGAGTCGTCGCGGAACTGCAGGAAGAAGTTGCTCACCTGGGCGCCGTCGACGCTGACGAACGTCTGGTAGCCGGACGTCTTGTCGAGCTTGACCCAGCTGCTCACCGAGAAGCTCGCGGTCGTGTCGAGCACCGGCGCCCCCGCGTCGGCGAACCCGGTGGCACCGTCGGTGGTCAGCGCGCCGCCGCGGATGCCCGGGCCCCAGCCCGCGCCGCCGGTCAGCGTGGCCGGGTGGGCGCCCGCGGTGTCGGCGGCGGTCGTCCCGCTGCCGTCGTCGAACGCCCAGTGCCCGGCCAGGCCCGGCGCGGCGCCGGCCACGGCGGCCGGCGCCGCCGCGAGGGGAACAGCGGAACACAGCGCCAAGGCCGCGAGGACGGCCACCGGCCGCCGCAGTCTGCGGAGCATGACTCTCCCTTGAGTGTGAGCGCTCACATGATCCACCGGCCCGGTGGACCGGGTGTCAGCGGGTCCGTCGGGTGACGAGGCGTTGCAGGACGATGAAGACGAACAGGAGGGCCCCGGTGATGATCGAGGTCCACCAGGAGTTGAGGGTGCCGTCGAAGGTGATCAGGGTCTGGATGATGCCGAGCACCATGATCCCCAGCACCGTCCCGAGCACGTACCCGGAACCGCCGGTGAGGATGGTGCCGCCGATGACGACCGCCGCGATCGCGGTCAGCTCCAGGCCGACGCCGTTGAGCGGGTCGCCCGAGGACTTGTAGAGCACCAGCAGCAGCCCGCCGAGCGCCGAGCAGACGCCGCTGATCGTGTACACCGCGATCTTGGTGCGGCCGGTCTTGAGACCCATCAGCATCGCGGACTGCGCGTTGCCGCCGATCGAGTACACCGTGCGCCCGAACCGGGTGAAGGCCAGCACGTAGGCGGCCGCGGCGACGACCACGAGCGCGACGACCACGCTGATCGAGATGTGCAGCTCGCCGCCGAGCGGGATCTGCGTCTGGGCCAGGGTGGCGATCGTCGCGTTGTCGATCGAGTACGCCTCGGTGGTGATCGTGTAGCAGAGGCCGCGGGCGAAGAACATCCCGATCAGCGTCGCGATGAACGGCTGGATCTCGAAGAAGTGGATCAGCGCGCCCATCCCGGCGCCCAGCAGCGCGCCGACCACCAGCACCACGGCGATCGCCGCGTACGCCGGCCAGCCGTGCTTCTGCAGCAGGTCGCCGGAGACCACCGTGGACAGTGCGACCACCGAGCCGACGGACAGGTCGATGCCGCCGGTGAGGATCACGAACGTCATGCCGACCGCGACCACGAGCAGGAACGCGTTGTTGATGAACAGGTCCAGGACGACCTGGCCCGAGCCGAACGCCTCGTAGCTCGAAGCGCCGAAGATGTAGGCGCCGATCAGCAGCGCCATCGTCGCGAGGATCGGCAGGTGCCGCTGCTGCGGCCGGTAGCCCTTGACGCGGGCGAGCGTGGTCATGCCGTGACCTCCACCTTCTCCGGAGCGGGCGTGGTCGCCGGCTGCCCGGCCGCCGGTGTCCGGCGGCGCCGCAGCTTCCGGCGGAACGCGGGCGACTGCAGCAGGCACACCGCCAGCACGACCAGGGCCTTGAAGAGCATGATCGCCTCGGGCGGGATGCCCAGGGCGTAGACGGTGGTGGTGAGCGTCTGGATGAGCAGCGCGCCGATCACCGAACCGCCGAGGGAGAACCGGCCGCCGGTCAGCTGGGTGCCGCCGACGACGACGGCGAGGATCGCGTCGAGTTCGATGAACAACCCGGCGTGGTTGCCGTCGGCGCTGTGCACGTTCGCGCTGATCATCAGCCCGGCGATGCCCGCGCACAACGCGCAGAAGACGTAGACGAGCCAGGTCAGCCGGGCCGAGCGCAGGCCGGCCAGGCGGCTGGCCTCGGGGTTGCCGCCGACCGCCTCGACCAGCAGGCCGAGCGCGGAGCGGCGGACGAGCACCGACGCCAGCACGAACACCGCCAGCGCGATGAGGATGGCGCTGGGCAGGGTGACCAGGAACCCGCTGCCGATCCACTCGAACGAGTGGGAGTTGACGGTGATGATCTGGCCGTCGGTGATCAGCTGGGCGATGCCCCGGCCGGCGACCATCAGGATCAGCGTGGCGATGATCGGCTGGATGCCCAGGGCCGCGACGAGCCAGCCGTTCCACACCCCGAGCACCAGCGACAGCCCGAGCGCCAGGCCGAACGCGATCAGCGTGGTGCCGATGCCGTCGGCGTTGTCGCTGACCCACAGGCAGGCGAGCGCGCCGCTGATCGCCACCACCGAGCCGACCGAGAGGTCGATGCCGCGGGTGGCGATCACCAGCGTCATGCCGATCGCGATGAGGATCAGCGGGGCGCCGTTCTTGAGGATGTCGACGAGGTTCCCGTAGAGGTGCCCGTCCCGCAGTTCGATCTTGAAGAACGACGGGCTCGCGATCAGGTCGCCCAGCAGCAGCACCAGCAGGGCCACCACGGGCCAGAAGAGCCGGTGTTTCGTCATCCCTTTCACGGCAGTCACGCCTGCACCCCCTCGGCCATCGTGGCCATGATGTCGTCCGCGGTGAGCGCCTGGTTTTCCCGCTCCGCCACGACCTTCCGGTCCCGCAGCACCACGACGCGGTGGCTCAGCCGCAGGACCTCCTCCAGTTCGGCGGAGATGAACACGACGGCCATCCCCTCGCCCGAGAGCTGGGTGACCAGTTTCTGGATCTCCGTCTTGGCGCCGATGTCGATGCCGCGGGTGGGCTCGTCGAGGATCAGCAGCCGTGGTTCGGTGATGAGCCAGCGGGCCAGCAGCACCTTCTGCTGGTTGCCGCCGGAAAGGTTGCCCACCAGGGCCTCGGGGTTGGCGGGCCGGATGTCGAGCGCCTTGACGTACTTCTCGGCGATTTCGTCCTGGCGGCGGCGCGACAGCGGCCGCGCCCAGCCGCGGGAGGCCTGCAGCGCCAGCACGATGTTCTCGCGGACCGTCAGCTCCTCGACCAGGCCTTCGGCCTTGCGGTTCTCGGAGAGGAACGCGATCTTGTGGTCGAGCCCGGCGCGCGGGGTCCGCAGCGAGGCCGGGTCGCCGTCGATCCGCACCGTGCCGCTGTCGGCGTGGTCGGCGCCGAAGAGCAGCCGGGCGAGCTCGGTGCGGCCGGAGCCGAGCAGACCGGCCAGACCGACCACCTCGCCGGCGTGGATGGCGAGGTCGAAGGGCTGCACGCCGCCCTTGCGGCCGACGCCTTCGGCGGCCAGCAGCACCGGTGCGCCGGCGACCTCGGCCCGGCTCGGGCCGGAGTCCTCCAGGTCCTCGAGGACCTGGAGCTCCTTGCCGATCATCCGGGTGACCAGTTCGACCGGCGTGATGTCGGCGGTGCGGTACTCGCCGATCAGCTTTCCGTTGCGCAGCACGGTCATCCGGTCGGCGATGGCGAAGACCTGGTCGATGAAGTGGGAGACGAACAGGATCGCCAGGCCCTGCTCGCGCAGGGACCGGACGACCGTCAGCAGCCGCTCGACCTCCCCGGCGTCCAAACTGGACGTCGGCTCGTCGAGGACGAGCACCCGCGCGTCGACGTCGAGCGCGCGGGCGATCGCCACCAGCTGCTGCACCGCGATGGAACAGGTGGAGAGCTCGGCCGAGACGTCGACGTGGACGTCCAGCCGGGCCAGGAGTTCCTCGGCCCGCCGCCGCATCGCGCCCCACTGGATGCGGCCGAAGCGGCGGGGTTCGCGGCCCAGACAGACGTTCTCGGCCACGGACAGGTTCGGGCAGAGGTTGACCTCCTGGTAGACCGTGCTGATGCCGGCCTGCTGGGCCTCGCCGGGCCCGCTGAAGGCGACGCCGCCGCCGTTCAGCTCGATCGTGCCCGCGTCCACCCCGTACACCCCGGTCAGCACCTTGATGAGGGTGGACTTGCCGGCGCCGTTCTCGCCCATCAGGGCGTGGACTTCGCCGGGGTACATCCGGAAGTCGACCCCGTCCAGGGCGAGGACGCCGGGGAACTCCTTGCGGATACCACTCATCCGCACCATGGGCTGCGGTTCAGGCATGTGCTGTGCTCCGGAGTGGACGCGGGGGTCGTGAGTGGTAGGGCGTGTTAGAACGCGCCTTACCACTCACGACCCGCGGGCGGGTGTCAGTACTGGCGCTGCGGCAGGGCGGCCTTGGCCGACGCCTGGTCGAACTCGGTCTCCTGGGTCTCGATGCGGGCGGGCACCTGCTCGCCGGCGGCGACCTTCTTGACCAGGTCCATCAGCTGCGGGCCGAGCAGCGGGTTGCATTCGACGACGTGGTTGATCTTGCCGTCGGCCAGCGCCGTCAGCGCGTCCTTCACACCGTCGACCGAGACGATCTTGATGTCCTTGCCCGGGACCTTGCCGGCCGCTTCGATGGCCTCGATCGCGCCGAGGGCCATGTCGTCGTTGTGGGCGTAGAGCACGTCGATCTTGGGCTGGGACTTCAGGAAGGCCTCCATGACCTCCTTGCCCTTGGCGCGGGTGAACTCACCGGTCTGCGACGCGACGATCTTGTACTTCGGGTCCGCCGCGATGACGTCCCCGAAGCCCTTCTTGCGGTCGTTGGCCGGGGCCGAACCGGTGGTGCCCTGCAGCTCGACGATGTTGACCTGGCCGGTGGCGCTGCCGAACTCCTTGGTCAGCCACTCCCCCGCCTTCTTGCCCTCGGCGATGAAGTCCGAGCCGAGGAAGGTCTTGTAGAGGGACTTGTCCGGCGAGTCGATCGCACGGTCGGTCAGGATGACCGGGATGTTGGCGGTCTTCGCCTCCTTGAGCACGGTGTCCCAGCCGGACTCGACCACCGGCGAGAAGGCGATGACCTTGACCTTCTGCTGGATGTACGAGCGGATCGCGGAGATCTGGTTCTCCTGCTTCTGCTGCGCGTCGGAGAACTTCAGCTCGATCCCGGCGGTCTTGGCCGACTCCTGGATCGACTTCGTGTTCGCCGTCCGCCAGCCGCTCTCGGCGCCCACCTGGGCGAAGCCGAGCGTGATGGCCCCGCCCGAACCGCCGGACGAACCGCCACTCCCGCAGGCGGTGAGCAGCACGAGTCCGGCCGCCGCGGCCGCCGCGGCGGCCCATCGCTTCTTCAGCACGTTCACTCCTCGATCGACGATGATCAGTGGGGAAACCTGGGTGGAACTCTGTGACACTTGCGTGTTAGCGCTAACAATCCCTGCGGAACCACCGGTCCGCGCCGGCCGCCGCGCTACCGCGGTCCGGTGCTTTCGCGCACGATCAGCTCGGGGACGACCAGGGCGCGCGCGTGCCGGTCGCCTCCGTCCATCCGCCCGGCCAGGAGGCCGAACGTACGCCGTCCGACTTCGATGAAGTCCTGGCGCACCGTCGTCAGCGGCGGCGTGAAGTACGCCGCCTCGGGGACGTCGTCGAAGCCCGCCACGCGCACGTCCCGCGGCACCGAGATGCCCGCTTCGGCGAACGCGCGCAGCAGACCGAGTGCCATCTGGTCGTTGCCGGCGAAGACGGCGTCCAGATCCTTTTCCTTGGCGAGGGATCGCCCCGCCTCGTACCCCGACCGCGAGCTCCAGTCGCCGCGGATCACCCGCGGGACGCCGACACCGTGGCGTTCCAGGGTTTCCCGCCAGCCGAGTTCGCGGTCGCGGGCCTCCAGCCAGTCCTCCGGGCCGGCGATGTGCCACACGGTCCGGTGACCCAGCGCCAGGAGGTGTTCGGTGGCCCGGCGGGCGCCGTCGCGCTGGTCGACGGAGATGACCGGCACCGGTGCCGCCTCCCCGCCGCCGACCGCGACGACCGGGAAGTCCGCGGGCGCGGCCTCCAGGGCCCGGCCCGCGGTGACGTGCGGGGCGATCACGATGATGCCCTCGACCGCCTGGCGGCGGAGGTTTTCCACCGCGTCGGCGATCGACGACCGCCCCGGCCGGCTGACACTCGAGATCGTGATCGCGTACCCGGCTTCCCGGGCGGCGTTCTCGATCCCGTACAGCGTGCTGGCCGGACCGTACAGATTGGACTCGAGCGCGACGACGCCGAGCGTGCCGGTCCGCCCGGTGACCAGCGCGCGAGCCGCGGAATTGGGCCGGTAGCCCAGCTCTTCGATCGCCGCGAGCACCCGGGCCCGGGTCTCGGGGCGCACCGGGCCGGTCCCGTTGATCACCCGGGACACGGTCATGTGGGACACGCCCGCGACCCCGGCGACGTCGGTCAGGCTCGGCTGCCGCGTCCCGGCCGCGGTCGCCTTCAGGGGTCCGCCGGAGCGGGGTCGTTCGGCCACCGGCGTCCCCTTCCGTCCGCTCCGACCTGGTCCGCGTCACCTGTTCCGGTGACGACGAGGAGTTAGTGTTAGCGATAACACCCACGGGGTCAACCCCGGGTCGCGTAACGGTCTAGTCACGTGGCCTTCACACGCCCCTGACGCCGCGTTCGACGGCCCGACCTGCGCGGAGCGTCGTTTGAAATTCACCGCCCGTCAGCGCGGCCCGGTGTTCAAGCGCATGTTCGCGGTCTCCCGCGGCCGGTTACCACAGCCCGCGGCAAGCCGACCCTCCAGGTACGCAAGCCGACCCCCCAGGTACGCGAGCCGACCCTCCGGGTACGCGAGCCGTCCCTCCGGGTACGCCGGTCCGCCGGTCAGAGGGCCAGGGTGGCGGCGACCGGGAGGTGGTCGCTGCCGGTCGCGGGCAGCGACCACGACGCCAGCGGCCGCACCCCGGCGACGAAGATCTGGTCGATCCGGGCCAGCGGCAGCCCGGCGGGCCAGGTGAAGCCGAAGCCGTCGCCCGCTTCCTCCTGCGCGACCTGCATCCGCGCGGTGATCGGCGCCAGCGCGCGGTCGTCGGCGGTGCCGTTGAAATCGCCGACGAGCACGGTCCGTGCCGCGGAATGCTCGGCGATCGCGTCCGCCAGCAGCTGCATCGCGGCGTCGCGGCCGCCCGCGGTGAACCCCGCGTCCAGCCGCACCCGCACCGACGGCAGGTGCGCCACGAACACCGCCACCGGCCCCTTCGGAGTGTCCACTGTGGTCCGCAGCGCCCGCGTCCACGGCATGATCGCCACCGGCCGCGTGTCGCGCAGCGGGAACATGCTCCAGACCCCGACGGTCCCCTGGACGGAGTGGTACGGGTAGGCCGCGGCCAGTGCGTCTTCGTACTTCGGGACCTCGGACTTCTTGAGCTCCTCGAGCGCGATCACCTGGGCGCCCGCGGCGGCCAGGGCCCGCGCGGTGCCCGCCGGGTCCGGGTTCTCGTCGTTGACGTTGTGCGACACGATCGTGAAGTCCCCGCCGGCCTGCCGCTTGTCGAACAGCCGGCCGCCGAAGAACCCGCCCCAGACCAGCGTCGGCAGCAGGAGGGCCACGAGCGCCAAAGCCGAGCGCCGGAGCAGCGCCGCGACGAGCAACGGCACGACGAGCAGGCCGGTCCAGGGCAGGAACGTCTCCAGCAGGCTGCCGGCGTTGCCCGCCCAGTTGGGCACCAGCGGGTGCGCGAGCAGCAGCACCGCGGTCAGGACGGCGAAGGCGGTGATGACACGCCCGCGCCGCCACGTCCCGCTCCACCGCCCCGGGCGCACCGGCCGTTCGGTGGTGGCGGTCACCGGGTGGCCGCCGGCAGTTCCCGCTGGATCGCCGCGATGAGCTTCCCGCTGGTCTCCAGCGCGGCCCGCAACCCGGCCGCCGGGGTGCCGCCCGGGCTCTGGTGCAGGACCACGCCGAGGATCAACGCGCCGTTGCCCGCCCGCGCCGCCCACATCAGGGCGCCGCCGGCGGCGGTCGACGAGCCGGTCTTCAGCCCGATCACGCCGTCGCGCCCGAGCAGGGAGTTCGTGTTGGCGATCGGCCCCGGCACGCCGTCGACCCGCAGGTCCGCGGTCGCGACGATCGCGCGGATCACGGGGTTGCGCATCACCTCGCGCGCCAGCCGCAGCTGGTCGGTGGCGGTGCTCGTGGTCGAGTCCTCGACGCCGCTGGCGCCGGTGTAGGTGGTGCTGGTCATCCCGAGCGCGGCGGCCTCGCGGTTCATCTTCGCGACGAACGCCTCCTGGCTCCCGGCGTCCCAGCGGGCCAGCAGGCGGGCGACGTTGTTGCCGGACGGGACGAGCATCAGGGCCAGCAGGTCCCGTTCGCCGATCCCGCGGCCCGCCCGGACCGGCGCGCTCGACTCCTCGGCCGAGTTCGCCTCGGCTTCGGCCTGCTCGTCGACGGTGATCTCCGGGCCGGCTTCGCCCGGGCGCAGCGGGTGGTCCTTGAGCACCACGTGGGCGGTCATCACCTTCGTGACGCTGGCGATCGGCACCGGCCCCCGCTCACCGCGGCTGCCGAGCGAGCCCAGGTTCTGCACCTCGGCGCTCGCCTGCCCCTCGGCGGGCCACGGCAGCGGCAGGTCGACGACCGGGCGGGCGGCGATCGCGCGCCCGGCGGTTTCGGGCGGGAACACGACCCAGCAGACGGCGGCGAGCACCACGGCCGCGGCGGCGGCGAGGCCACCGGCGACGGGTGGGATGCGGGTTCGGGCCATCGGTCTCCTCCGGGTGCCGGGTGCGCTCGGGGAAGCGCACACCGGTCACTGTGTCCGGAGAAGATCGCCGGCCCGTCGGGGTTGTTCGACAGGTCTGAATCAGAAATGTCCCGGTTGTGTCCCGAACCCGGTCACGTCGAACGCTGGATGCAGTCCAGGCCCACGCCGAGCGAGGTGGCGACGTACTGGCAGACGTGCGAGGCGTGCGCCGCGTCGGTCTGCGTGCAGGCGACCGGCACGCCCAGGACGTCGACCGAGCAGTAGGCGTAGAACTGGGTCGTGCTGCCGGGGACCATGTCCGCCGACGCCGGAGCCGCCGTGACGGCCACCGCGGAAACCGTGAGCGCCGCGGCCGCCGCCCAGGAAGCGATTCGGGTCTTCATCGTGCTCTCCTCCCGCGAACTTTCCCCTGCTGTCAAGGGGTTCACCGGGGAGAATTCCCCGTCCGGCCCGCACCCAGCGCGGGGTCACCGTAAAGTGTCACACCTCGCCAGCGTTCACGTACGTGATCGACGTTCATCCTGTTGACGAATTCCGGGATGGTCGCCTATAAAGAGAACGTCCGGGTGTCCGCCGCACACCTCCGCAGTTTTTCCGTTCCGGAGGCCGTCGGTGTCCCTGCGAAAACCCGTTTTCCTCGGTGTCACAACCATTTCCGCGGCCGTTGCCGTGCTCGCCCTGGGCGGGCCCGGCACCGCACGGGCCGCCGCGCCGGACCTGTCCGCCACGTTCGCCCGGTCATCGGTCTGGACCAGTGGCTACAGCGGCGGCTACACGATCACCAACCGCGGCGACGCGGCCGCCGCCGGCTGGACCGTCGAGTTCGACCTGCCCGCCGGCTCGGCGGTGACCGGCTCGTGGAGCTCGGTGCGGACGCAGGCCGGGCCGCACTACCGGTTCACCAACGCGGGCTTCAACGGCACGGTCACCCCCGGCGGCACCGCGAACTTCGGCTTCACCGTCACCGGCACCGGCCTCCCGGTCGCGTGCACGGTCGACGGCGTCCCGTGCGACGGCGGCGGCCAGGTGACGACGACCCCGGTACCCCCCACGACCACCACACCCACGACGACCACGACCACCACCACTCCCCCGCCCACCGGTGACGTCGTCGACGTCTCGACGGCCGCCCAGCTGCAGGCGGCGCTGGCCGACGCGGCACCCGGCCAGGCGATCCGGCTCGCGGCCGGCACCTACCACGGCTCGTTCGTCACGACGAAGGCCGGCACGGCGGCGAAACCGATCCGGCTGTCCGGCCCGGCCAACGCGGTGCTGATCAACGACGGCCCCTCGGGCGACGCCCCCGACTGCCCGGTGCCGACCGCCGGCTGGGACTCCGGCTACGGCCTGTGGCTCTTCGGTGCGCCGTACTGGACGTTGAGCGGGTTCACCGTGCAGGAGTCCAAGAAGGGCATCGTCGCCGACAACTCGCCGCACACCACGATCGACGGCGTCACGGTCCACCACATCGACGAGGAGGCGGTGCACTTCCGCCGTTCGTCGGCCGACAGCGTGCTGAAGAACTCCACGATCACCTACACCGGCCTGGTGCAGCCGGGCTACGGCGAAGGCGTCTACCTCGGCTCGGCCAACTCGAACTGGGGCTGCCACGGCAACTCCGGCGGCGTCGACCGCGGCGACCGGATCCAGGTGCTGGACAACCACATCGGCCCGTTCGTCGCGGCGGAACCGATCGACGTCAAGGAGGGCACGTTCGACGGCGTCATCCGCGGCAACACCTTCGACGGCCGCGGCATCACCGGCGAGAACTCGGCGGACTCCTGGATCGACGTCAAGGGCATCGGCTACACGATCGAGGGCAACACGGGCACGTTCGCCCCGCCCGGGGTGTTCGCCAACGGCTACGAGAACCACAACACGAGCACGAGCCCGTCGTTCGACAACGGCTGCGGGAACGTGTGGCGCGGCAACAAGTCCGACCTCGGCGGCGTGGGCGAGTACGCGATCAGGATCAGCTCGGTGTCGAAGTGCGCGGCGCGGCCGAACGTGGTCTACGCGTCGAACACGGTGACGAACGCGCGCTCGGGGCTGACGAACATCCCCGTCACGCCGTAACGTCTCACGGCACGATCGAGTCGACGTACCCGCCGTCCACGCGGACCGCCGCGCCCGTGGTCGCCGAGGCGAACGGGGAACTCAGGTACACCACCAGGTGCGCGATCTCCTCGGGCTCGATCAGCCGCTGCAGCAACGATTGCGGGCGGTGCTGCTTCATGAACTCGCGCTGGGCCTGCTCCCACGGCAGGTCCTTGTCGACGAGTTCGTAGACGAAGTCCTCCACCCCGCCGGTGTGGGTGGGCCCGGCGATCACGGCGTTGACCGTGACGCCGGTGCCCGCCGCGTGCTTGGCGAAACCACGGGACACGCCCAGCAGCGCCGTCTTCGACACTCCATAGTGGATCATCTCGGCCGGGATGACGATCGCGGAATCGCTGGCGATGTACTGGATCCGGCCCCAGCCGCGCTCGGTCATGCCCGGCAGGTACGCGCGGGTGAGGCGGACCGCCGCCAGGACGTTGACCTCGAAGTAGTGCCGCCATTCCGCGTCGGTGATGTCCAGGGGCTCCTGGGCGCCGAAGATGCCGAGGTTGTTGACCAGGATGTCGGCGTCCGGCACCTCCTCGACCACCTGGGCGGCCCCGGCCTCCTCGGAGACGTCGCCCGGGGCGGGCAGGAATACCGCGTCCGGGACCTCCTCGCGCAGCCGCGCGATGGCCTTGTGGACGCCGGTCTCGCTGCGGCCGTTGATCGCGACCCGCGCGCCCGCCGCCGCCAGGCCGGTCGCGATCGCCGCGCCGATGCCCTGGGTGGAGCCGGTGACCAGCGCCGTCTTCCCGGTCAGGTCGACCAGCATCGTGAAAGCCCTCTCTCGCTCGAGTGCCTCCCCGGGCCGATTCAAGCACAGCTCGCCCGGGCCCACCGGCTGGAAAATCCGGTTGCCCGTCCCGCGCGCCGCCCGTCACGATCGGCGCATGACCTCGCACCGCACTCCGCTCCTGCCGACCGCCGCCGCGACCACCGCGCCGGTCCGGCAGCAGCCGTGCCGTCCGCGGAGGCCGCGCACGCCGGCGCCGTGACCGCCGCGCTGCTGGCCGGCCTGGTCGCCGGCTACGGCATCGCCATCCCGGTCGGCGCCGTCGGGACCTACCTCGTCGCCCTCACCGCCCGCACGTCGCTGCGGACCGGCCTGGCCGCCGCGCTCGGCGTCGCCACCGCCGACGGGGTGTACGCGCTGGTCGCGGTGCTCGGCGGGGCCGCGATCGCCGAGGTCGTCACGCCGGTCGCCGGGCCGCTGCGGCTGGTTTCGGCGGCGATTCTGATCGCGCTGGCCGCGCTCGGCGCCCTCCGCGCGGTGCGCTCCCACCGCGAACCCGCCGCCCGGGCCGTGACGCCGCTCGGCCCCGGCCGCGCCTACGTCAGCCTGCTGGGCATCACGCTCGTCAACCCGGCCACGGTCGTGTACTTCGCGGCGCTGGTCGTCGGCGGCCGCGCGGGCACCGCCGTCCCGGCGCTCGAGCAGGGCGTCTTCGTGCTCGCCGCGTTCGCCGCCTCGGCGAGCTGGCAAGCCGCCCTGGCCGGCGGCGGGGCCCTGCTCGGGCGGGTCCTCACCGGGGCGCGGGGCCGGCTGGTGACGGCGCTCGCCTCGAGCACGGTGATCACCGCACTGGCCGTCCGGCTTGTCCTGACCTGAACCCGAAACCGTTGCCGTGTAACGGTTTGTCCGGTTGCCGGGCGCACTCCGGGAGACGTTCGGCGGGGCTCGCCCCGGTTAGCGTCGGGGGAAGCGATTTCGGGAGGCGGCCATGACGATGCCGATGGCGGCGCCGGGCTGGGACACCGCGGGCGCGGTCCTTTTGGTGCTCTGGGCCGTGGCCATGTGGGCGGCGGTGGGTGTGCTGGCCCACGCCAACCGCCGTCCGGTCCGGCTGGGGGTGTACCGCGGCGCGCTGGCGGTGATCGGCCTCGGCGTCCTCGGGCAGCTCGGGCACGTCCAGGAGCACGTCGCCCAGGCCGGGTACTGGCTCGGCCACCCGAACTCCCCGGCCTGGATGACGCCGTGGGGTGCCGGGCTGGCGGCCGGGCTGCAGCAGGTCCTCCCGCACCGGCCCACCTTCGGGATGGAGCTGCTGCACCTCACCGGCAACTTCCTCTTCCTGGCCGGCTTGGCGGGCGTCATGGTGATCACCCGCCGCGCCACCCGCACCCGGACCCGGCGCTGGGCGAAGATGGGCGTCTGGATGCAGGGCCTGCACGGCCTGGAGCACCTGGTCCTGACGCTGTCGATCGGGTTCGGCGCGCCCCGGGCGATCGGGCTGTCCACGTTCTTCGGGCTCGTGGACCCGGGCCCGGGGCTGACCACCTACCGCGTCTGGTGGCACTTCACCGCGAACGTGCTGGGCACGATCATCTTCGGGCTCGCGCTGTACCACCTGTGGCGCGAACGGCGGGAGGTCCGCGCCACCTTCGTGCTCCGGCCGCTGCCCGCGGTCACCGAGCGGGCGGCGTGACGCAGGTCAGCGTCGGCACCGCCCAGTCGGCGTGGTCCTGGCCGTTGCCGTCGCCGCCGTCGCCCACCAGCAGGTCGAGCACCTGGGCCCCGGTGACGTCGACGTCGATCGGCACCGCCGCCTGCCCGCCGCGGACGACCGGGGTCGTCACCTTGGTCGTGCCGTCGACGGCCACGCCGAAGCTCACGCTGCCGCCGCTGCCGGTCTCGCCGTCGACGCCCACCGACGCGGTCAGCCGGGTGCAGGCGCCCGCCAGGTAGAGCTGGACGTCGCTCGCCGCGTGGGCGCCGAGCCCCTTGGCGTAGGCGACCCCGCCGACGGTCATCGGCTTGCCGTCACCCGCGTTCGCCTCGCCGTTGCTCGTGTCGCGTTCGACCGGGCCCCAGCCGTTCGTCGCGGTGAGGAACGGCAGCGAGCTCACCGCCACCTGGCCCGCGGGCGGGGCCGGGGGCACCGCGCCCACGATCCGTTCCCCCGTCACCGAACCCGCGCGGCCCGCCTGCCGGTAGGCCACCGCGACCTTCAGCGCGGCGGTGTCCACAGTGGACGGAGGTGTCACGGTCCAGGAGAACGTCGCCGCCTTGCCGCCGTCGATCCGCGGGACCGAGGGCGGGGTCGCCGCACCGACCGTCCACCCGGCCGGGGCGGTGAGCGCCGGCTTGACGTCGAACGCCGGGGGCGCGCCCGCCGGCACCCGCACGGTCGCCGACGCGGTGAACGCCTGGCCGCCCGAGGCGGTGTCCGGCGCGGTCAGCGTGACCCCGGCCGTGGGCGCCGGCGGCAGCGCGTACCGGGCCGGGTCGTAGCCGGGCGAGGCGTTCGGCCGGACGGTCAGCGGCGAGCGGTAGCTGCCGTAGTCGGTCCAGGCGATCTTCCCGAGGCCGCCGGTGCTGCCGTCGAGGTTCCACACCGCGACGGCGATCGTGTTGTGGCCGTTCGGGTTCAGGACACCGTTCGGGATCGGGAAGCTGTGTTGCGGCCCGAGGTAGTTCACGTACTGGCCGAGCTGCCAGCCGTTGACGAACAGCAGCGCGCGGTACTGCCGCGCCGGGTCGTCGGTGATGGTCAGGCCGAGCGAAGTGTCCTGGCCACGCGGCAGGTCGAGGTCGGCCGTCGTCCGGTACCACGAGACGCCGGGAGTGGTGTCCTTCGCCGGGAGCGACGCCGGTGCCCAGCCGCGGTCCGGGAAGCCGGGCAGCGACCAGCCCGCGCGCTCGCCGTAGAGGCCGCCGGTGTTGAGCGGCCCGCGCACCGGGTCGAGCCCGGTCTCGCCGCCGCGGACGCCCTGCAGCCGCCAGGTCACCGACGTCAGCGGGGTGCCGGTCAGGCGCGCGGCGGTGAGCCCGCGGGCGGCCTTGTTGCCGTTGTTGGCGCCGTAGTCCTCCTCGTGGCCCATGTTGACGGTCAGCACGGAAAGCTCGTTGTCGCCTTGGTGCAGTGACCCGGCCGGGAAGGTGAACGTGTGCTGCGGGCTGGTCGAGCTGCCGAGGAAGACGCCGTTGAGCCACGCCGAGAAGGCGCCGGCCGGGCCGCCGCTCTGGCTCGACAGGGTGATGCCCGTCTGCTTGCCGTCGCCGGTGAAGTGGCCGCGGTACCAGGTGTTGCCGGTGTGGAAGCCGTAGTCGTCGGCGAACAGGACGGGTTTCGTGCCGAGCGCGGTCGAGCTGTTGGTGGTGTCCTTGTCCGCCACCGGCCACGCCGAGTCGTCGAAGCCGGGCTGGCTTTCCGGCGACTCCTGCTGGTGCTTCCAGCCGGTCAGGGCGGGCAGCGGCACGGCCTTCGCGGTCGGGGCGGTCCCGGTGAGGCTGCCGCTGGGCGTCGGCGTCACCGGCACCCACGAACCGTTCCACAGCACGGCCTTTCCGGTGCCGAAGACCTCGAACGCGCCGTCGGTGCCGGTGTCGCCGGTCAGCGACAGCATCCCGTACTGGTCGGCCGCGGTCCGGACCAGGTGGGTGCCGCGGACCAGCACCGGGCCGGCCGCGGTGTCCTGACGCCAGAACGTCGTCGCCGTCGCCTTGTCCGCCAGCAGCAGGAGCAGCGGGCGAGCGCCGGGGGCGGTGACGAGCACGCGGGCCAGGCCGTCGTGGGTGTAGTTCAGCCGAAGGTCGCCGCGGGCGGCGTCCCAGGTGCTGGTCACGGCGCCGGCGAGGACCTGCACGGACGGCTGCTTCGCGAACCGCAGGACGGTCTCCCCCGGCCCGCCCTTGTCGCCGTAGAGCACCGCGACGTCCCGGTTGCCGATGGTCGCGGTCGTCATGATCTCCGACGTCGAGTACTGCATCCGAGTGGCGCCGAGGTCGTAGCCGGCGACGAGGATCTTCGACTGCCGCCCGTTCAGGGTGATGCCGGTGCCGGTCTGCTGGGGCACGACCGGGTAGTAGTCGGCGCTGCCGGACAGCAGGTCGACGGCGTCCACCACGACGAAGTTCCCGGTGGCGGCGGCGTTCTTCTGCCCGGTCACCACGATCTTCAGCGTGTGCGCCCCGGCCGGCAGGCCGCGGACCTCGTACCCGGTGATCTGGTTCTGCTTGCTGCCCGCGTAGAGGTCGACGGTGCTGACCTTGGTGTCGTCGAGGTAGACGTCGGCGAGGCCGTGGTTGCCGTCCTTCGACGTCACCCACCGGATCCCGGTGCCGGTGAAGGGAATGCTGACGCTGTCGCCGGCTACGTCCGAGAACGACTCGGTGTGCTGGTAGTCGCCACCGGTGTAGTTGACCTCGGGGCCGACGTGGCTCCAGGTGCCGGTGTAGGCGACTTCGGCCGCGGGGTCGTCGTAGGTGTAGCCGGCGTGCGCGGCGAGGTCGAGCGCGACGCTCGTGGTGTTCGTGGCGGTGGACGTCGAGTCGCCGTGGCGCAGGGTGTGGAACTGCGTGCGGGTGTCGGGGTTGATCCGCGCGGTGTCGGTGAGCGCGGGATCGGTCAGCGGCGCCCCGGCCAGCCCGTCGGTCTTGGTCAGCGGGGCGACGGACTGGGTGAAGTAGCCGATCAGCTTGTCCTCGGCGTACTTCGGGTCGAACTGGCGGCCTTCGGTGATCGCGGCGCCGTAGTCGTAGGAGGTGTAGTTCTGCGGGATCGCGCTCCAGCCCCAGGACGTGCCGCCGTGCAGCATGTAGAAGCTCTGGCCGGTGGCGCCGACGGCGATGTTCTGCTTGTAGAAGACGTTCGCGAACTGGTCGTTGATCAGCTGCGCGCACTTCTCGTAGCCCGGGCCGCCCCACGGGTCGAAGGCGCCGCCCTGGAACTCGGCGGTGATCAGCGGCTTGCCGGGGACGTGGTCGTAGCTGATGTCCGGCACGCCGTTCCAGCGCGTGGGGTTCGAGCAGTCGAAGCCCTGCGGGTAGGAGTCGGCGGCGTCGACGTCGAGCGCGGCGGTACCGGCGTTGAAGGTGCCGTTGTTGTTGCCGACCAGCGGGACGGTGATGCCGTCGGCGCGGGCCTTGTCCTCCAGGTGCTGCATGTAGGTGCGGCCGTCGGCGTTGCCGTTGTAGTACTCGTTCTCGACCTGGTAGGCGAGCACGCTGCCGGTGCCGTTGGTGAGCTGGTGCCGGGCGATGATCCGGTCGATCTGCGTCTGCCACTCGTCGGAATACTTGAGGTACACCGGATCGGCGCTGCGGGTGTGGCCGGGGGTGGTGGACAGCCAGGTCGGGAACCCGCCGCCGTCGACTTCGGCGTTGATGTACGGGCCGGGCCGCGCGATGACGTAGAGCCCGGCCTGCTGCGCCATGTCGAGCAGCCGGTCGAGGTCCCGGACGCCGGAGAAGTCGTAGCCGCCCTGCCGCGGTGAGTGGTAGCCCCAGTCGAAGTACAGCGACGTCGAGTTGAAGCCGGCGGCCTTCATCTTCTGGAAGATGTCGAGCCACAGGTCGGGGCTCGGCAGCCGGTAGGAGTGGAACTCGCCGGACCACAGGTAGGTCCGCTTCCCGTCGACGAGGAACGAGTAGCCGTCGTAGGTGACGCGGTGGGCGGCCGGCGGCGCGGGCGCGGCCACCGCCGCCTGCGGGACGACGACCCCGGCGACGGCGAACAGGAACGAGAGCAGGACGGCGAACAGCGGGCGGGAGCGGCGGCGCATCCGAGGCCTCCTGAAGCGGCGGGGACCACAATCGAACACGAACCTTTGCCGATCACACAGAAGCGGTCAAGATACAACACCACAATGGATCAGTGCCGACGTGGTGTTAGCGCTAACATTCAGCGCGAGCCGGACATCTGACACACAAAAGCCGGGGTCAGCGGGGGCGGGTGCTGTCCCGGACGACGAGTTCGGCCGGCACCAGGTGGCGGGCGCCGGCGTCCCCGCCCGCCATCCGCTCCTCCAGCAGCCCGAACGTCCGGCGGCCGACCTCGATGAAGTCCTGTCGGACCGTCGTCAGCGGCGGGGTGAAGTACGCCGCCTCCGGGACGTCGTCGAAGCCGGCGACGTGGACGTCCTCCGGCACCCGGATGCCGGCCTCGGTGAACGCCCGCAGCAGGCCGAGGGCCATCTGGTCGTTGGCCGAAAACACCGCCTTGAGCCCGCGCTTGCCCACCAGCGCCCGGCCCGCCTCGTACCCCGACCGCGGGCTCCAGTCGCCGCGCACCACCGCGGGGACCCGCAGGCCGCGCGCCTCCAGGGTGTCGCGCCAGCCGCGTTCGCGGTCGCGGGCCTCCAGCCAGTCCTCCGGCCCGGCCAGGTGCCAGACCGTCCGGTGGCCCAGGGACAGCAGGTGCTCGGTGGCGCGGCGGGCGCCGTCGTACTGGTCGACCGAGATCACCGGCACCGGCGCCGCGTCGCCGCCGCCGACCGCGACCAGGGGGATGTCCGCGGGCGCCGCGTCGAGCGCGCGGCCGGCCGTGACGTGCGGGGCGATCACGACGATCCCCTCCACCGCCTGGCGCCGCAGGCTTTCCACCGCGTCGCCGATCGACGTCCGGCCCGGCCGCGTCACGCTGCAGATCGCGACGCCGTACCCGGCCTCGCGGGCCGCGTTCTCGATGCCGTAGAGGGTGCTCGCCGGGCCGTACAGGTTGGACTCGAGCGCGACCACGCCGAGGGTGCCGGACCGCCCGGTCACCAGCGCCCGCGCGGCGGTGTTGGGCCGGTACCCGAGCTTCTGCACCGCGGCGAGCACCCGCTCGCGCGTTTCCGGGCGCACCGGCCCGCTTTCGTTGACCACGCGCGAGACCGTCATGTGCGAAACACCGGCCATCCCGGCGACGTCGGCCAGGCTCGGCTGGCGGGGCCCCGGCAAGGGCGCCCTCGTCTGCTCCCCCGGCTTCGCCCGGTCCACCACCCTGGCCCCCTCCACGTCGTACCGTCTCACCCCCGAGACGGTACCGCCGAACCGGCGAGTTCCGGACGTCCCGCGCCGGGCCGGGCCCGCCCGGGCGAACCGGAGGGCCGGGCTAGCAGCCTTTCGCGGTCGCCGAAGGGTGTCCAGGGCACGACGTCCGCGGGCCGAGCCGTCCGCGCAGCGGCTCGGCGGGCCGGTCCGGCGGCGCCGCGGTCGCCGTCGTCGCCACGCTCGTGATCAGCGGCGGTCCGGGCGGCGGCGAGCCCGGCGGGGCCGGTGGGCGCACCGCCGCGGCCACGCCGAGCACCGCCACCACCGCGCCGGCACACGTCCCGGCGACCAGCATCGCGGTTCCCCTGCGCATACCGGCTCTTGTCCGCACCCCGCCGCGGTGTTCGCGCGGAGCCGCCGGATGTGGCGTGCGTCTCATCCGGGCGGGCGGCCGGGGACGCGGGCGGCGGGCCGCGACAACCAGTAGCGTGACCAGAATCGTCGAACGGCTGGACCGGCCCGACTTCGCCGCACGAGACCCGAAAGAGGTCTTCGCGCGGCTCTTCGACGAGTACGCCCCTCCCCTGCGCGGCTACCTCGCGGGCCGGGTGGGCGTGCACGTCGCCGACGACCTCGTGGCGGAGACGTTCGTCGTCGCCCTGCGAAGACGGGCGAGCTACGACCCGGAACGCGCGCCGATCCGCGGCTGGCTCTACGGGATCGCCACCAACCTCCTGCGCAACCACGTGCGCCAGGAGGTCCGCGGGTTCCAGCTGACCGCCCGGGCCGGGGCGGCGGACCGCCCGGCCGAAAACCACGACGCCGCGGTCGCCGGCCGGGTCGACGCGGCGGCGCGCCTGCGCGTGCTCGCCGCCGCCCTCGCCGGACTGTCCGAACAGGACCGGGACGTCCTGCTGCTCACGTCCTGGGCCGGTCTAGAACCGGCCGAAGTCGCCGAGGCGCTCGGCGTGCCCGCGAGCACGGTGCGCTCGCGCCTGCACCGCGTGCGCCACCGGCTCCAGGCCCTGCTCGTCCCCACCGAGGAGAACCACTGATGAACGAGCTCGACGAGACCCTCGGGCTGCTCCACCGCGACGCCCGCACCGCCCCCGCGGACCTGACCGCGGCCCGCGCGAAGCTGCTGGCCGAGCTCGACGCCGTGCCGCCCGCCACGACGCGCCGGCGCCGGTTCGTCCTGCCCGTGGCCGCGGCCGCGGCCGGCGTGGTCGCGGTGACTACGGTCGTCGTACTGCAGCGCCCGTCGGATCCGGGGCCGGCCGCCGCGCCGCCGGTGCCGGCCGCGACGCCGTCGCCGGTCCCGACGACGGCGGTCCCGGACGTCCGGTTGATGTCGGCGGTCCAGGTGCTGACCCGGGCGGCGGACCTGACGGTCGGCGCGGCCGAGCAGCCCGTGGGGCCCGGCCGGTTCCGGTACGTCGGGGAGCACACGTGGGTGCAGCGCGGCGTCCACACCGGCGACGGCACGACGGGGTACACCTACCTGTGGGAGCAGCAGGTGGACCGCTGGATCCCGGCCGACGAGCACGACGTCTGGCAGGAGACGCGCAAGATCCTGCACACCGGCGAGTTCCTCGGCGGATCGGTGCCGCAGGCGCAGGCCCCCGAGCCGCCGGTCGACGACACCGACCAGGGCCAGTGGCAGGGCCGCTGCGGCGACTTCTTCCCGCAGGCCCAGCCCCCGAAGAAGTGCGGCGACGCGACCGACTTCGACAGCCCGGCGTTCTACGCGGCCCTGCCCCACGACCCGGCGGCGCTGTACGCGAAGCTGAAGAACCTGACGAAGGGCCGCGGTTCGACGCCGTCGGTGATGTTCCACTTCGGCATCGAGGTCCTCCGCGCGGGCCAGATGCCGGCGCAGCTGCGGGCCCAGTGGTACCGGGCGCTGGCGAAGATCCCGGGCATCACGGTCCTGGCGGCGCAGGCGAACCTCGACGGCCGCACCGGCGTGGCCCTCGGCCTGGACGACAGCCACGAGATCCGCCAGCTGATCATCGACCCGGTGACGGGCGCGTTCCTCGGCGAGCGCACGATCGCGGGCCCCCAGCCGGACGAGCCGTGGATCAAGCCGGGCACGGAACTCGGCGCCAGCGCGATCACGACGGCGGTCGCCGACCGGCTCGGCGAAGTGCCACCGAAGTAGCAGCCCGCCCGAGCGCCCCGTGCTGCCTGGGGGCGCTCGGGATCCGGCAAGCGTCCGGGCTCAGTCCCGCGTCAGGCGTACGCAGCAGAAACCCGGGTGCGGATCCAGCCGCGCCCGCAGGCCGCGCTCCCCCGTCCCGTTGAGCATGCCCTCCACCAGGCCCAGGTTCATCTCGCACACCAGGCGCGTGTGCGTCTCCGCCAGCCGGTGGAAGGGGCAGTTGCCGAGCAGCACCTCCGCGCCTTCCACGCGCGGCTCGAACCCGTTGTCCTCCAACGTTCCGACGATGTCCGGCGCACCGCCCGCCAGCTCCGCCCCGCGCTCGCGGGCGCGGCGGCCCAGGATCTCGCGGGCCGGGGCGCCCGTTTCGTCGGCCTCCTCGACCGCCGCCGCGAGGAGACTGCCCGCCAGCTCGTAGTGGCGCTCCGGCAGGGACACGCTCACCTGGCGGTCCGAGCGGCGGTACAGCTTCGCCGGGCGGCCCGCCCCCGGTCCGCTGCGGCCCGTGCGGCGCTCGTGGCCGACGGCCAGCAGCCGCTCCTCCACCAGGCGGTCGAGGTGGAACGCGACCGTCGCGCGCGGCACGCCCAGCGCGGCCGCCACGTCGTCGCGGCTCACCGGTTCCGGGCGGCGGACGACGTATTCGTACAGCCGGCGCCGGGTCGGCTCGTCCAGCGCCGCCACCGCGGCCAGCGCGCCCGCCTGGGTTTCGTACATCTCCGCATTCTAAAACACATAACTGTTGACGAAAACCCTGAGGAGCTTCTAGCGTCGATCCGACTTGATTTTAGAAGGAGGCACCCCGTGACCGTCGATCCCGTCAGCGCCCCGGTCCCGCTGCGGCACCTCGGTGTCGTCCACAACCGCGACCCCTTCGACCTGCGCGCGGCGGAGCGCGCGGTCGCCGACCTGCTGCGCGCCCTGGGCAAGGACCCGTCGTCGGAGCACCTCGGCGACACGCCGCGCCGGGTGGCCCACGCCTACGCGGAAATGCTGCAGCCGCGCGACTTCCAGCTGACGACGTTCCCCAACGACGAGGGCTACGACGAGCTCGTGCTGGCGAAGAGCATCCCGGTGCAGTCGCTGTGCGAGCACCACCTGCTGCCCTTCCGCGGCGTCGCGCACGTCGGCTACCTGCCCGGCGAACGGATCCTCGGGCTGTCGAAGCTCGCCCGCGTCGTCGAGATGTTCGCGCGCGACCTGCAGGTGCAGGAGCGGCTGACCAAGCAGGTCGCGGACTGGCTGCAGGAGCACCTGGACCCGAAGGGCGTCGGCGTGGTCATCGAGGCCGAGCACCTGTGCATGTCGCTGCGCGGCGTGCGGGCGAGCGGCGCGCTGACCGTCACGTCGTCGCTGCACGGCCTGCTGCGGGAGGAACCGAAGACGCGGCAGGAGTTCTTCGCGCTCACCGGGGTGAGCGCCTGATGGACACCTTCGTCGTCGCGGGCGCCGGCCTGACCGGCGCGAAGGCCGTCGAAACCCTGCGCGCCGAAGGGTTCGCCGACCGCATCGTGCTCGTCGGCGCCGAGCCGGACCTGCCGTACGAGCGCCCGCCGCTGTCGAAGGGCTACCTGCTCGGCCGGGACGACCGGCCGTCGGTGTTCGTGCACGACGAGAAGTGGTACGCCGAGCAGGGCATCGAGGTGCTGACCGGCCGGCGCGTCACGGCGCTGGACCGGGCCGCGCACGAGGTGGAGCTGGCCGGCGGCGAACGGATCGGGTACACGAAGCTGCTGCTCGCGACCGGGGCGTCGCCGCGGCGGCTGCGCGTGCCGGGCACCGAGCTCGACGGCGTCCACTACCTGCGCCGGCTCGCGCACGCCGACCGGCTGCGCGAGGCCTTGGCCGCGGGTGGCCGGGTCGTCGTCGCCGGCGCGGGCTGGATCGGCCTGGAGACCGCCGCGGCCGCCCGCCACCACGGGTGCGCCGTGACGATCGTCGAGCCGGCCGCGAGCCCGTTGCACGCCACGCTCGGGCCGGAGGTGGGCGGGCGTTTCGCCGACCTGCACCGCCGGCACGGCGTCGACCTGCGGCTCGGCACCGGCGTGACGGGCTTCGCCGGCGAGTCCGCGGTTTCGGCGGTGCTGACCGACGACGGGGAGATCCCGGCCGACGTGGTCGTGGTCGGCGTCGGCGCCCGGCCCGAGACGCAGCTGGCCGCCGACGCGGGCCTGGCCGTCGACGACGGCGTGCTGGTGGACGCGGGCCTGCGCACCGAAGACCCGGACGTGTTCGCGGCCGGCGACGTCGCGAGCGTGTGGCAGGAGCGCTACGGACGACGTGTCCGCGTGGAGCACTGGGCCGCGGCGACGAACGGCGGCCCCGCGGCGGCGCTGGCGATGCTCGGCCGCGAAGTGGTCCACGACGACCTGCCGTACTTCTTTTCGGACCAGTACGACGCCGGCATGGAGTTCACCGGCTGGTTCCCGCCCGGCGGCTACGACCGCGTGGTGGTTCGCGGGGACGCCGAGGCCTACCACGCGTTCTGGCTGACGGGTGACCGCGTGGTCGCGGGCCTGCACGTGAATAAGTGGGACGAGGGCCTCGACGCGGTGCGCGAGCTGATCCTCAGCGGCCGGACCGTGGACCCGGACCGGCTGGCCGACCCGGCCCGGTCGCTCACGGACTGACTCACCCGACCGGGGCGAACCCCGCCAGGCCGGTCTCGACGAGCCGGGCCGCGCTGTGCACGTCCGCGGTGACGGCGGCACGGATCTCCTCGGGCGTGCGGACGCCGTCGAGGCTCCGGCGCAGCGCGGAGGACTGGACGCGGCAGAGCCCGAGCAGCGCGGTCGCGGTGATCTGGCACCGCGGATCGTCGGCGGTGCAGCCGGTCCGGGCGGCCAGCGCCTCGGCCGCCGCGCCTTCCAGCTGCTCGGCCATCTCCCGGTGGTGCGCCCGCAGCGCGGGGGTCGACCGGACCAGCGCGGTGAACGCCTGGACCCGGCCGCTCGCCTCGGCGAGGTCGGGCTGGGCGGCCAGCCAGGACAGGAGGGCGTCGAGCTCGCGCGCCAGGACGTCCAGCACGGCTTCGACCGGGGAGCGGCCGGCGCGGGCCAGGCCGGTGCGCAGCGCGGCCATCGTGGCCTCGGGCCGGTCGAGGACCAGGGCTTCCTTGCTGGGGAAGTGGTTGAAGACGGTCTTCTCCGACACCTCGCAGGCCGCGGCGATCTCGGCGACGCGGACCGCGTCGAAGCCGCGCTCCAGGAACAGGGCGGTGGCGGTGTCGGTCAGCCGCCGGCGCAGCAGCCGCTTCTTGCGCTCCCGCAGTCCTTCCGCGCCGGCCGCGCCGGGCGTCCCCCAGTCCACCGTGGGCATGGTCATGCACTCACTGTACTTCTTCAGTGACTGAATATTGTCCTTGCCTCGATAAGTTCAGTGACAGTAATCTTTCAGTGTGAGTAATTTCCTGCAGTACGCGGGCCTGTTCCTGCTCGGCGTGTTGGCCGGCGAGGAGCTGATCGTCCGGTACGGACTCCACCCGGCGCTGTCCCGGCTGGACGAGCACGCCCACCTGCTGGCCCGCCAGGCGCTGGTGCGCCGCCTGCGCGTGGTGGTCCCGATCGTGATGCTCCCGGCGGCCGCGCTCGCGGCGGCGGTCCTCGTGGTGGTCGACGGTCCCGGCCTCGCCCTGCGGTGGGCGGCCGTGGTCACGATGGCGGCGTTCCTGCTGTTGTCGTTCCTCGGCACGGTACCGATCAACATCAAGGTCGACGGCTGGCGAGCGGACGCCCCACCCCCGGGCTGGCAGGAAGTGGTGCGCCACTGGGCAAGGATCGACGTCCTCCGCTCGACGGCGGCGACCGCCGCGTTCCTCTTCGCGATCCTCGCCCAGGCAAGCTGATCCGCGCGCCCGCGATCCTCGCGCAGGCAAGCTGATCCGCGCGCCCGCGATCGCCGCGATCCCGGGCCGCGAGCCCCGCCTACGCGAGCTGGTCCTCGCGTTGGCGGCGCACGCCGGCCCCGGGTCGCAACCCTCTCCCCGTCGGACTAGTTCTCCCGACGATGCCGCCCGCGCCGTGCGCCCGCGATCGCCCGCACCCGCGTCTCCAGGTCCCCCCGGCGGGACCGGCGTGCGTACTCCAGCAGCGCCTCCGCCTGGGCCTCCGGCAGCCACCCCTGGTCCGCGCCCGCCTCCAGCCGGAGCAGGTGCGTCACCAGCTCGCGGGACTCCTCGTCGTTGCCCGCCGCCAGCTCGGCGAACCGGCCGGCCGCCTCCACCTCGCCGTCGCACCACGCCGTCATCGCCAGCAGGGTTGCCGTGGCGGTCAGGATGTCGCCGCGGTGGACGCCTCCCTCCGCGGCCAGGTGCTCCGCCAGCTGGAAGCTGCGTGTGCCCACCCCACCGGCCCCTTCCCGGCGCACCGCTTGCGCGAGTGCCCGGATCTGCTGCGTGACATAGTCCCCGCCCGACAACCCCGACATGCCGTCCCCTCTGCCGCGCACGCCAACTCGTGCGTCACCCGACAGGTGTACTCCATCGGTGGCTGGATACGTCGGACGCCCCACCGGTTTCGTCCGATCGGGCGGGGATTCAGCCCGATCGTCCCGGCTCGGCCCGGCGCTGGGACATGTACACCGCCGCGGACGTCCGGCGTTCGACGCCGAGCTTGTGCAGGACCGACGAAACGTAGTTCTTCACCGTCTTCTCGGCCAGGAACAGCCGCTCGGCGATCTGGCGGTTGGTCAGGCCCTCCGCCACCAGGTCCAGCACCCGCCGCTCCTGCGGGCTCAGCTGCTCGTACCGCGGGTCGGGCGCCGAGACGTTCTCGCCGCGCAGCTTGTTCATCACCGACGCCGTCAGCGTGGCGTCCAGCAGCGAACCGCCGCCGGCCACCGTGCGGACGGCCTCGACCAGGGACCGGCCGGAAACCTGTTTCAGCATGTAGCCCGCCGCGCCGGCCATGATCGCGCCGAACAGGGCGTCGTCGTCCGAATAGGACGTCAGCATCAGGCAGGCCGGCGGCGGGTCCACTGTGGACCGGATCTCCCGGCACACCGCCACCCCTTCGCCGTCCGGCAGCCGGACGTCGAGGACGGCCACGTCCGGGCGCGCCTGCGGGATCCGCACCAGCGCTTCGGCCGCCGTGCCGGCCTCCCCCACCACCTCGATGTCGGCCTCGGGCTCGAAGACGGTCTTCAGCCCGGTCCGGACCAGCTCGTGGTCGTCCAGCAGGAACACCGCGATCGTCATCGTCCACCTCCCTGCTCGCCGGTCGTCGCCGGCAGGTCCGCCGTCCACTCCAGCCGCGACCCGCCGTCCTCGGCGGCCGCCAGGACGCAGTGCCCGCCCCACCGGGCCGCCCGCGCGGCCAGGTTCGCCAGGCCGCTGATCCGGCCGGCCTCCGGCGGCGGGCCGGCGCCGTCGTCGCGCACCACCAGGGTCAGCCGGCGCCCGAACCGGTCCACGGTCACCTCCACCGACGACGACTTCGCCCCGGCGTGCCTCGCGACGTTCGTCAGCGCCTCGCGCAGCGACGCGATCAGGTCCGAGCGGACCGCGTCCGGCACCGCGGCGTCCAGCGGCCCGTCGAAGCCGACGCGCGGCTCGAAGCCGAGCGCGTCGCGCGCGTCCACCGCCACCCGCAGCAGCTCCGCGCGGAGGCTGCCCTGCGCCTGCGCGGGCGCCTGCAGCGAAAAGATGCTGTTGCGGATCTCGCGGATCGTGCCGTCGAGGTCGTGGGCGAACCCGGCGACCCGTCCGGCGACCCCCGGGTCGGCGATCAGCCTGCTGACCCCCTCCAGCCCGAGCCCGGTCGCGAACAGCCGCTGGATCACCAGGTCGTGCAGGTCGCGGGCGATCCGGTCGCGGTCGGAGAACACCGCCAGCTGCTGGCGCGCGTCCTGCGCCCGGGAGAACTCGACGGCCAGCGCGGCGTGCCCGGCGAACGTCTCGGCCAGCTGGACGTCGGAGTCGGTGAACGGCGACCGGTCGCGGAACTTCGCCACCACCAGCACGCCGAGGGTTTCCTCGCCGACGATCAGCGGTACCGAGATCGCCGAGTCCAGGTCCTTGATCATCGCCGGCATCGGCCCGGCGTGGTCGCGCTGCTGCTCCTGGACACGCTCGCCGTAGTCGCGCACCACGACCGGCCGCCGGGTGGCGAACGCCATCCCGGTGGCGGTGCCTTCGGTCGGCACGGTCAGCCCGGTGAGCCGGTCGGCGTCCTCGCCCGGCGGCTCGACGACGTCGAACACGAGCCGGCCCGGTCCGTCGGGCCGCGCGATCGCGCCCGCGGTGCCGCCGGCGACGACGCGGGCGCGTTCGGCGACCAGCCGGAGCGTGGCCCGCAGGTCCTGCGCCGCGAGCAGCGCGCGGGTGACGTCGTAGGACGCCTCGAGCCAGCGTTCGCGGCGGCGCATCTGGTCGACGAGCAGGGCCTTCTCGACGGCCATCCCGGTGGCCGCGGTGAGCGCGCCGAGCACTTCGCGCTCGCGGCGGCCGAACTCCCGGCCGTCGCCGGGTTCGATCGTGAGGGTGCCGAACGTCTGCGTGCCCGCGCGGACCGGCAGCTCCAGCGCATCCTCGCCGAGCGGGCCCCGGCCGTGCTCGGCGACGCCGTGCTCGGCCACGTCGAGCCGGCCGCGCCGGGCGCCGAGGAGTTCGCAGGTCGTGGTGACCGCGCGAGCCAGCAACGCCGGCAGCTCCAGCTCGCGGGCGATGCCGCCCACCGCCGCGAGGATCGCCGGCATGCTGATTTCGTCCGCCACGTCCCGTCGACTCCGCTGGCTCCGCCCGAATCCCGGGCCTGCCCCGGGCCGTCAAGGGTCCCACAGGTCACTGCCCGTGTCGGCCCAATCAGGTTCGTCCATCCGGTGGGTCGATGGCGGGACCCGTCCCGTTACGGCCGCCGGGAAGTTACTCTGCGTGACACCCGATCCGGTGACCACTGATCGACTCGGCGGGGACGCGCAGCAGCCGGTGGCCGGCCCGGACCGGGCCCGGGCACGCGCAGGCGATGTCACCGACGTCGGCCGAGCCGGACTCGGCGGCCCGGCCCAGCAGGCTGACGTACCAGCCCGCGCCGGTGTCGGCCGCGAACTCGTCGACCTCGAAGGCGACGACGGCGTCGCGCGCACCCGCGTACAGCGGGCTGCCGGCCGGGACGGCGAAGACGACGGCGTCGCCGACCACGGTGAAGCGCACCGGGCGGACCGCCGGCATCGCCCGATGGGTGAAGATCACCCGGCCGAGGCTCGCCGTCCGCAGCAAGGCGAGGCACTGCTGCCGGTCGAGCAGCAGTCCGAAGCCCACGTCGTCCACCATCGCGTCCCTGTGTTTCTCCTGTGAAAAATCCCCGGCCACCAGCGTGATCGGTACGCCCCGCGGTCCGGTAGGGCCGTTCGGCCCGGCCGCCCGCGACCGCGGCCGGGCAGCACACCGCGGCGCCGGGGACCAGGGCCGGAAGACCCGGATCAAGACGGTCGCCCGACCGGTGTGCCGACCACGCGGAGTCACCTAGCGTCGTGACCGTCCGTTGCCGGAAGTGCAGAGAAGGGGGTGAGGCCGGTGGCGCCGTACTCCGCCGAGGGAGGTCGCACGCCCACGGTGACACCCATCCTCGACCCGGAGCTCGTCCGGGCGGCGGTGCAGGGCAACCGCGCCGCGGTGGCCGGGCTGCTCCGCGCGCTGCGGCCGACGGTGTTCCGCTACTGCCTGGGCCGGCTCCGCGCCTGGCAGGACGGCTCGTCCGACGCCGAGGACTGCGCACAGGACGTGCTGCTCGCGATCGTCCGCGCGCTGCCCGGGTACACCCACGACATCGACGGCTTCCTGCCGTTCGTCTTCGGGATCGCCGCGCACAAGGTGTCGGACTTCCACCGGCGCCGGGCCCGCGACCGCACCAGCCCGGTCGCCGAGCCGCCCACGCAGCGCACCGGCGGCGCGGACCCGACGAGCGAGGAGGCCGAGCGGTCGGCGGCGCTCGACTGGTCGGCCGGGCTGCTCGACACGCTCCCGCCGCGCCAGCGCGAAATCCTCGTCCTGCGGATCATCCTCGGCATGACGGCCGAGGAGACGGCCGCGGCGGTCGGGCTCGGCAGCGCCGGCGCGGTCCGCGTCGCCCAGCACCGCGCCCTGACCACGCTGCGGCGGCTGCTGGCGGGAAAAGAAGCGTCCTGACCCGGAGGCCGGGTTCCGACGCAGTGTGAATGGCCGCCATTCCCGCATTTCCCGGCCCATTCCGCGACCGGCCGCACCGCGGGCATTCCGCAGGCCTCACTGCGGGATACGGCTGCCGGTTCACTTCGGTTCAAACTTTTTTCCACGGCCCGGTCGAATCTGGCGAATCCCCAGGTCAGCAACGGGTCCGGTCACGGATGCGAGACCCCGGCCTGACGGTTCGTGACGACGGAAAAGAACTTCTTGCCCGGTGTCAAATGCCCGTGTAGGTTGCATAACGGAACGATAACCAGCCGGTTGACGGCGCGGCCACGGGCAGGTGCTGCCGCGCGACCACTGATGTCGGGTCAGTGGACCAGCCGGTGCCGTTCCTGCCGACGCACCACATTGCCAGCCCTTCGCGCACGAACCCCGCCTGGCCCCGGCGAGCCCGCGCTCGCTCCCGGTCAGTGTCGTGCGCGCACCCGCCAGCCCGACATCCGGAGGATTTCCCATGTCCCGCACCCAAGGACGGCACCGGCTGTCCCGCCGCACGAAGATCGCGACCGGGGGGCTCGCCCTCGCGATCGCGGTCGGCGGCATCGTCGTCGCGACGACCACCGGCAACACCGGTGAAGCCAGTGCCGACGAAGCGAACCCCGCCTTCTTCGTCGACATCCTGAAGGTGAAGCCGAACCAGTTCGATCCGCGCCCGGTCACCGGCGCCTCGACCGGCACGTTCACCGTCGACTGCGGCCGCAACGAAAACCAGCACTTCAACCCGGACAACTTCATCGCCCAGCCCGGGGTCCGCAACGGTGCCCAGCACCTGCACGACTACGTCGGCAACCTCTCGACCAACGCCGACTCGAACAACAAGAGCCTCCTCAAGGCCGGCACCACCTGCCGCAACGGCGACAAGTCCGCCTACTTCTGGCCCGTCGTGCGCATCGACACCGGCGAGGAGGAGAAGAACGAGCCCGCCAAGGTGCCCGACGGCGACCGGGCGCAGGCCGACCGCGAGAGCAAGACCCCGCAGGTCGCCTGCCCGGACGTCGCCAGCAAGCTCGACGACATCCCCGACCAGGCCATGGCCGAGGTCGACAGCAACCTCGACCAGCTCGACAGCCAGGCCGACGAGGCCAACCAGCGCATCGCCGCGACGCAGGGCCAGGGCGGCCCGGACTTCGTGCGCAACGCGATCCTGAACCCGCTCAAGGACCGCCGGGCCGCGATCATCGACCGGATCGCCACCGCGATCGGCCGGTTCAAGCCGAAGCCGGGCGATCTCGGCGGCCTCGCCCCGTGCGCGACGAAGCCGGGCAAGGACACCGGAACGCCGACGCCGCCCCCGAGCACGACGGCCGGCGGCGCGCTGCCGGGGCAGGACCAGAACAACGAGCTGCCCGGCAACGACGGCAAGATCCTGCGGCCGCAGCGGGTGCAGATCACCTTCCGCGGCAGCCCGGTCGGCAAGGTGGTGGCGATGCCGCGCTTCCTGCGCGTGCTCTACGGCGACGCGAAGGTCTCGACCAACGGGCCGGCCAACGCCAAGGCGAGCTGGACGTGCACCGGCTTCGAAAACCGCGTCACCGACAAGTACCCGATCTGCCCGCAGGGCAGCAAGGTCAAGCGCATCCACACGTTCCCGAGCTGCTGGGACGGCAAGAACACCGACAGCGCCAACCACCGCACGCACATCGTGTTCCCGGACCAGTTCGGCCGGTGCGCCAAGGGGTTCAAGGCCGTGCCGCAGCTGCAGATCTCGCTGACCTACGACATCCCGCACGACATCCAGGTCAAGAAGCAGTACAAAGTGGACGCTTTCCCGCAGGAGAAGCACAACCCGGGTTCCGACCACGACGACTTCGCCAACGTGATGTCGCAGCGGATCATGAACGGGCTGGTCAACTGCGTGAACCGCGGGCGGGCCTGCCGGGCCTGACCTCCCCCGCGCATCCTTCGAGCGCCCCGTCACCCCTCGCGGGTGGCGGGGCGCTCGTGCGTGCCTCACGCGGACGCCCGTGGGTTTCGCACATGCCGGTCCGTGCACAACGCCGGAGACCGGGTGTGCGGATCGCACTCCAGAAGACGTCGCGGTGCACCCCCGGACCACAAACTTGTTCA
Source organism: Amycolatopsis sp. NPDC004625 (assembly GCF_040609695.1). NCBI lineage: Bacteria > Bacillati > Actinomycetota > Actinomycetes > Pseudonocardiales > Pseudonocardiaceae > Amycolatopsis > Amycolatopsis sp. NPDC004625. The sequence continues at coordinate 25,238 of NZ_JBEXKX010000014.1, read as the reverse complement.
CGTCACCCCGTCCCGGAATCCACACCGGAGACCCGACCCACCAGGAGGAAACCTTGATCTCGTCCTTCGAGCGCCCCACCGCCGCCGTCGTCCACAACCGCGCCGTGGTGCACAACCGCGCCGTCGTCCACAACCGCGCGGTGGTCCACAACCGGGCCGTCGTCCACAACCGCGCGTCGGCGAAGTAGCCCGCCCGCTCCTCCCGCCTCCGTGCCGCGGCCCCGCCCCGGGGCCGCGGCACGCCCGTATCCGACAAGGGGGTCCGCCATGCTGTCCGACGACGTCCGCCTGGAACTGACCGGCATCGAGGTGCACGACCTCGAACCGGCGTTGTGCCTGCTCGTCACCCCGAACGGCGGCCAGTACCGGATCACCGCGCCGACCGGGGAGTTCCGCGCGTGGCTCGCGCGCTGCGACGGCACCCGCACCCGCGCGCAGCTGCTGTCCGGAATGGACCCCGCCTACGCGGAGGTGCTCGACGTCCTCGCCGGCGACGGCAGCCTCCGCCCCGTCGCGGACCTCGCCGGTGCCCGCGACCCCGCCACCACCACCGTCCTCATCGCCGGCACGCCCGAGTTCACCGTGCCCCTCGCGCGGATCCTCGCGCCGGCGGGCTACGCGCGGGTCGAAACGCTCTCGGACTTCGACGGTCCCTTCCCCGTCGACCCGGCCGACACCGTCGTCGTCGCCGCGTTCACCCACCCGGCGTATTCCGAACTCACCGCCCTCGACGCCTACTGCGCGGACCGCGGGCTGCGGCTGCTGCCCCTGCGCTGCGAACGCGGCCAGGGCGTCGCCGGTCCCGCCATCACCCCCGGCGGCCCCGGCCCCGACTTCGCCGACGTCCTCGCCCGGCGCCGGGCCGCGGCCCTCGACCCGCGCGTGCTCGACGCCTTCGCCACCGCCGGCCCGCCACCCGGGCGCCGGTTCCGGCCGGCCGACGCCCAGTGGATGCTGACCGTGCTCGCCGTCCAGCTCGAACGCTGGCTCGCCGGCGAACCCGCCGAGACGACCACCGGAGAGCTGGAACTCGACCCCGTCCGGCTGTCCGTGCTCCCCCGGCCGGTGCTGCCGCTGCCGGACCGCCCGCGGCCGGTCGAGGCGCGCGGGGTGCGGCCGGAGCTGCTCGTCGACGACCGGACCGGGATCGTGACGGCGGTCCACGAACTGCCGCCCGCCCAGGGCATGCCCGCCCGGCTGAAGGTGTGCGCGGTCGACGTCGCGGACATGCGCCGGGTCGTCGACTGGCCCAACGACCGCCAGGCGTTCGGCACGTCCTGGCACGACTTCGACGTCGCCCGCGATTCCGCGATCGGCGAGGCCGTCGAACGCTACTGCGGCAGCTGGCTGCCCCCGGAACGCGAACTGCGGCGCGCGAGCTACCGTCAGCTGTGCCGCGACGGCGTGCCCGCGCTCGACCCGCGCCGCCTGAACCTGTACTCGCCGCGGCAGCACGCCACCCCCGGGTTCCCGTTCCGGCCCTTGACGCCCGACACGGAATGCCTGTGGCTGGAAGCGTTTTCCCACACCACCGAGGAAGAACTGTGGGTACCCGCCTGCCTCGTCTCTTCGGAGGCCGACGGCGGCCGCTTCACCGATCCCCTGATCGCCGGGCTGGCCAGCGGCACCAGCGAAGAACACGCTGTCACGTCCGGTTTGGAGGAAGTGCTCGAACGCGACGCCACCATGATCTGGTGGGCCAACACCCCGCGCCTGCGCCGGCTGGCGATCCCGGCCGAGCTGCAGGCGCTGATCGCCGACACCACCGGCACCTACGACGTCACGTTGATCCCGCTGGACAACGAGTTCGGCGTCCCGATCGTCGCCGCGGCCGTGCTCGACCGCACCCGGCGCTGGCTGTCGATCGGGTTCGCCACGCGTCCCGACGCGTTCGAAGCGGCCAAGAAGGCGCTGGCCGAAGGGTTCACGCTGCACCACACCTGCCTCGCCCTCGACGACGAGCGCGAGCTCGCCGGGATGCAGGCGGACCTGCCGCACCTGGGCAACCTGAAGCCCTACCGCGCCGACCGGCGCTACCTCGACTCCTACCGCGAAGACTTCGGCGACGTCGTGGACCTGCTGTGCCAGCAGCAGGTCTACCTCGACCCCCGAGCCGCGACGCGGGTGGCGCCGTGGGTGCGCGACCTGCCGGTGCGGTCGTGGGAAGGGCTGCCCGCCCTGGGCGAGCGACGGCTGAAGGCGTACCAGGAACGCGTGGAGGAACGCGGGTTCGAGGTGATCAGCGTCGACCTGACCACCCGGGACGTCGCCGCCGCCGGGTTCCGCGCCGCGCACACGATCGTGCCGGGCCTGGTGTCCAACTTCCCCGCCGGGCTCCCCTACTGGGGTGCCGGCCGGATCCGGCGCGCCGCCGTCGACCTCGGCTGGCGCTCGGCGCCGCTGCCCGAGGAGCGGCTGAACACCTTCCCGCTCCCGCACGCGTGAGGACGGCGATGACGGTCACCGAACTGCTCGGCCTGCCGCGCACCCGCGGCCGGCGGCCGCTGGTCGCCGCGCAGGCCGTCGACGCGCTCGGCACGGGCCTGTTCCTCCCGTTCGCCGTCGTGTACTTCCACGCGGCCAAGGGCCTCCCGCTGACCGCAGCCGGCGGGGCGCTCTCGGCCGCCGCGCTGCTGGCGCTGCCCGCGGGCCCGCTCGCCGGACCGCTGGTCGACCGGCTCGGCGCCCGCCGGGTCGTCGTCATCGCGAACCTGCTGCGGGTGCTGACCTTCGCCGGCTACGTCGTCGCGGGATCCCTGTGGCAGCTGGTCGTCCTGGCCGCCTTGACGTTCTGGGGCGAGGGGCTGTTCTGGCCCGCGTCGAGCGCGCTGGTGGCGCAGGTGGCCGACGACGGCCAGCGCGCCCGCTGGTACGCGATGGACCGCGCGCTGCGCAACGTCGGCATCGGCGCCGGCGGGCTGGCCGGCGGCGTGCTCGTCGCCTGGGGCGGCGTGGGCGGCTACACCGCGATCGTGCTGGCGAACGCGGCGACGTTCCTGGTCGCGGCCGCGCTGGTCGCCTCCTGGCGGGGAGCGGCGGCCGCCCCGGCGCCGTCGGCGCGGGAGCCGGCCGCGCCCGCGGGCTACCGGGCCGTGCTCGCCGACCGGGCCTTCCGGCGCGTGCTGGTGACCGTGTTCGTGTTCGCCCTGTGCGACCTGGCGTTCACCGTGCTGCTGTCGGCGTACGTGATCGACACCCTCGGCCTGCCGTCGTGGCAGCCGGGCCTGCTGTTCGCGCTCAACACCGTGCTGGTGGTGGCCGGGCAGACGGTGGTGGCGAGCCGGCTCGAAGGCCGCGCTCAACCGCGGGTGCTGCAGGTCGCGGCCGCGGTGTGGGCGCTGTCGTTCCTGCTGTTCGCGGTGGTGCCCACGGCCGTGCCCGGCGCGGCGATCGCCGTGCTCACGGTGGCGACCGCGGTGTTCACCGCCGCCGAACTGCTGCAGGCGCCGACCAGCAGCGCGCTGACGGTGGCGCTGGCCCCGCCCCACCTGCGGGGCCGGTACTTCGGGCTCGAGGAACTGCTCTGGGGCGCCGCCCGCGTCATCGCGCCGGTGACGTTCACGGCGTTGCTGGCGGGCAGTGCGCTGCTACCGTGGCTCGTGCTCGCCGGGTGCTGCGGGCTCGCGTTCGCCGTCCTGGCCGGGCTGAAGCCGGTGACGGCGGCGGTGGCCGAGGCGAAGGAGCCGGCGGGTGCGTGACCGGTGGGACGAGCTGGCGGCCGCGTACCTCTCGGTCTACCGCGAGCCGCCCTACGGCGAGAACGAGGCCGACGCGGCCCGCTTCCGCGAAACCGTGGTGCAGCACTCGAGCCTGCCGGGGTTCGCCCTGGCGACGGTCCGCGACGGCGAGGCGCTCGGCGGGTTCGCCTACGGGGTAGGCCGCGAAGCCGGCTGGTGGCACCCGGCTGCCGCGACGCCGGTTCCGCCGGGGCTCGCCGGGAGACCGCTGTTCTACGTCTACGAACTGGCTGTGCTGCCGGCCCTGCGGGGGCGCGGGCACGGCGGCGGGTTGCTGCGCGACCTGCTGGCCGGGCGGCCCGAGCCGTTCGCGGTCCTCGCGGCCGCGCCCGCGGCGCCGGCGTACGCGATGTACCTGCGCTGGGGCTGGGAGCCGATCGGCGCGCTCACGGCGGGCCCGGCGCTGCTCGCCCAGCCACTGCCCGTCCGGGTCCACGGCTGAAACGCGAACGGGCCCCTGCCCGGGAAACGGGCAGGGGCCGGTTCGTCGAGGGGCCACTCTTGCGCCCATCGGGTGGTGCTCGGGGCGGGTCGTCCGCCCCGGCCGGGGATGGTGGCCGGGGCAGCTCCCCGCCGGCTCAGCGGGTCAGTGGTTCACCTTGAACCACGGCTGCGACCAGCCGAGGTAGGTCTGGCCCCACTTGCTCTTGATCTGCGCGATCGTCGTCTCGGTGTAGCTGCCGTAGCCGTTGATGTCGTTCGACAGGAACTTGCCGCCGCCGATCGAGATCATCGTGTGGCCCGCGCCGCTGCTCTTGAAGAACGCGAGGCCGCCGGCCGGGACCTGGTAGTCACCCGGGTGCTTGAACGAGGCCGGGATCTGGGTCCAGTGGACGTAGGCGGTGTCCGAGCCCGAGGCGGACCAGCCGTAGTTCTGCGCGTTGATCCGGTCGCACCAGCCCTCGTAGGAGTCGAGGTCGTTGGTGTGGATGCGGGACTTCGCCTTGGTGACCGCCTCGGCGCAGGTGTTCGGGTCGCCGGTGCCCGCGGTCGAGCAGGTCAGCGTCGAGCCCGCGCAGTCCGGGGCGACGCGGCCGTCGGAGCCGGTGTAGACGTAGGCGTCGCTGACGTAGCCGTTGCCCACCTTGTCCCAGATGTCCGACGTGCCGTACTTGCCGTCGACCGTCGAGCCGTTCGTCTGGCAGCTGATGGTCACGGCGGTGCCGTCGGCGAGGGAGCCGACCGAGGCACCGCCGGTGCTCGGGGTGGCCCGCACGGTCAGCGCGGCACCCGAGTCGGTGTGCACCGTGCCCGACGCCGCGAGCGCCGGGCCCGCCCCGGCGACCACGATCGCCGCGGCGATGCCAGCCACCCCGGCCATCCGCTTCACGATCCCCATGTTCATTGTCCGTCCTCCAGTTTTCCGGTGTGGGGACAGCATGGGGACCGCCGGTACAAGGTCCGTACAAACCGCGGCGGCGGTTCTGGAGGTGCGGCAAAGCGGACGAAACCCCGCCTGCGCCACGGGGTTTCGTCCGCTTTCAGGCCAGATGTTCCGCGGCGGCGCGCAAGCTGACCCAGGAACCGCTGAACGTGTCGATCCGCGGGCCCTCGCCCGCCGGGCCCGGCACGCCGGTTTCCACCCGGATGAACTCCACAGTGGACAACGCGGCGAGCAGCTCCCGCACCCGCGGGTGGCGGTGCGCCTCCCGCGTGACCACGACGACGCTGGGGAACTCCCGCGCCGCCGCCAGCACCGCGGCGGCGTCCTCGGGCGTCGCGGTCATCGCCCGCGTGCCCGGCACCAGCTCGGCCAGGTGCGGGCCGAGGCCCCACGGCATCGGGCCGGCGGCGATGGTCGGCTCGGTCTGGACGTCGACCACCAGCGGCGGCCCGGCCAGCCGTGGCTCGCCGGTGACCCGCAACGCCTTGCGGGCCGCCTCCAGGCCCAGCCGCCGGTCCACCGGGCCGGCCTTCGCCGGCGCCGGGTCGGTGCCCAGCGCCGCCGTCCGCGCGGCCGCCTCTTCCAGGCGGTCCAGGGGCAGCTGCCCCGCTTCGACGGCGGCCACGATCGCCGACACGCACGCGTCCAGGTGCTCGGCCTCGAACGCCGCGCCGCCGAGGCACAGCGCGTCCGCGCCCGCGGCCAGCGCCCGGACCGCGGACCGGCCGAGGCCGTCGTGCTTGCCGTACGCGCCGGACACCGCGCCCATCTCCAGGGCGTCGGTGATCACCGCCCCGGTGAAGCCGAGCTCGCCGCGCAGGACGTCGGTGAGCGCGACCCGGTTGAGCGTCGCCGGCTCGTCGCCCCAGGCCCGCACGACCAGGTGGCCCGTCATCACCGAGCGCACCCCGGCCCGGATCGCCGCGGCGAACGGGACCAGCTCGATCTCCCGCAGCTCCTCGACGGTCCGCGGCAGCACCGGCAGCTCGACGTGCGAGTCCTCGGTCGCGGCGCCGTGGCCCGGGAAGTGCTTGGCGCAGGCCGCGACGCCGTACTTCTGCAGGCCGGTGACGTACGCGGCGACGTGCGGCGACGCCTTCGCCGGGTCGGACCCGAACGCCCGGACGCCGATGATCGGGTCCTCGGCCGCCAGGGTCAGGTCCGCGCAGGGTGCGAGGTTGACCGTGACGCCGCAGGCCGCCAGCCGTTCGCCGAGCGCGGCCGCGACGGCCGTGGTCAGTTCGGGGTCGTCGGCCGCGCCGAGGGCGAGCGGCCCCGGCACGAACGAGCCCGTGTTGACGTCGAGGCGGGTGACGTCGCCGCCTTCCTCGTCGATCCCGACCACCACGCCGTCCCGCTCGCCGCGCACCTGCGCGGTGAGCGCGGCGACCTGCTCGTCGTCGACGACGTTGCGGCCGAACAGCACCACCCCGCCGAGGCCGCCGGCGATCCGCCGGCGCAGCCAGTCCGGCGCGGTGGTCCCGGCGAACCCGGGCAGGAGGACGGCTTCGGCGAGCTTCTCGGGAGAACTCAACAGCTATCCCTTCACGGCGCCGGCGGTCGCGCCGGACACCAGCTTGCGTTGCACGAGCAGGAAGAAGATCAGCGCCGGGATGGCGTAGATGACCGACGCGGCCATCACGCCGCCCCAGTCGGTGGCGAACGCCGTGCGGAACGACGCCAGCCACACCGGCAGGGTCTCCTTCGGCTTGTCCTGGATGAAGACCAGCGCGAACAGGTACTCGTTCCAGGCGGTGATGAAGCTGAACACCGACGTGGTGACCAGGCCCGGGCCGAGCAGCGGCAGCGTCACCCGGCGGAACGCGCCGGTCTGGCTGCAGCCGTCGATCATCGCGGCCTCTTCCAGCTCGTACGGGATCCCGTTGACGAAGCCGTAGAGCATCCACACCGTGAACGGCAGCGTGGTGGCGAAGTAGATCAGCAGCAGCGACGGCAGCGTGTTGAGCAGCCCGGCGTCCCGCATCAGCAGGAACAGCGGGATGAACAGGGCCGACACCGGCGCCAGCTGCGCCACCATCACCAGCACCAGGAAGCCCTTGCGGCCGGTGAACCGCAGCCGCGACAGCGGGATCGCCGCCAGCGTCCCGGCGACCAGCGCGCACAGCACCGACCCGACCGTGACGATCAGGCTGTTCATCAGGTAGGTCGGGAAGTTGTCCTTGCCCAGCGCGGTGGCGAAGTTGCCGAACGAGAACGACGTCGGGACGAGGTCGTACTTGGGCGAGAGGATCTCACCCGGTGTCCGCAGGGACGTGACGAACATCCAGTAGGTCGGGAAGAGGATCAGCAGCGCCACGACCACGCCGACGACCGAGAGCGCGATCCGCTGCGGCAGCGACTTCCTCACTTGAGATCACCTTCCGGGGTCCGGACGAGCAGCTGGATGTACCGGCCGGTGATGAGCGCGAGCACGATCAGCATCAGCGTGGCGATCGCGCCCGCCGCGCCGAAGTGGTTGCCCGCGATGCCCTTGAGGTACAGCACGACGGCCAGCGTGGTGCTCCCGCCGTCGGGGCCGCCCTCGCGGATCGCCCAGATCTGGGCGAAGGCGTTGAAGTCCCACAGCACCGACAGGAACGTCACCATGGTGGTGATCGGCCGGATGGCGGGCCAGGTGACCGCGCGGAAGGTCTGCCACGCACTGGCGCCGTCGATGCCGGCGGCTTCGTACTGCTCGCGCGGGACGCCGATGATGCCCGCGTACAGCGAGAACGTCACGAACGGGACGGCCTGCCACACGATGAGCAGCCCGATCACGCTGAGGGTGCTGGCGCCGCTGGAGAACCACGAGAACCCGATGAAGCTGTGGAAGCCGAGCCGGTCGAGGGTCTTGTTGAGGATGCCGTACTGCTGGTCGAAGATCCACTGGAACACGGTGGTCGTGGCGATGACCGGGGTGGCCCAGGCGAGCACCAGCGTGACCTGCACGATGATCCGCACGACCGGGTCGAGGTGGCGCATCAGGATCGCCAGCAGCAGGCCGCCCAGGATGGTCGCGGCCACGATGGCGGCGGTGAAGACCAGGGTCCGGACGGTGATCGTCCAGAATTCGGGGTCGGAGAGGGTGTTCGTGTAGTTGTCGAACCCGATCCAGATCGTCTTGCCGGAGACGAGCTGGCCGATGTCGAGCTTGCGGAAGCTGATCGCGAGCACCTGGACCAGCGGCCAGGCGAGCAGGACGAGAATCGCGGCGAGCGCGGGGAGCAGCAGCAGGTACGGGAGGACCCGGTCGCCGAACCGGCCCCGCCTGCGCCGCCTGACCCCCGGGTCGCGCGGCGATGCCGGCGGGGTCGCCCCCGCCGGCATCGTCACGTTCGCGGTCGCTGTCATCCGCCGATGAGCTTGTTCAGCGCTGCGTTGGCGTCGGCGGTCGCCTGGTCGAGCGTCTTCTTGCCGGTCAGGTACGCGGTCAGCATGTCCTTGACCGGGTTCTGGCCGGACTCCACGTCACCCCACTTGGGGCTGGCCGGCACGGCCTTGCCGTTGGCCGAAGCCTTCGCCATCACGCTGCCCAGCGGGTCCTTGTCCAGGCCGGTGAGGTCGGTCGAGGTGCCGGGCACGACGCCGGCGGCGGCGAGCTGGCTCTGGTACTTCGCGCTGGAGAGCAGCTTGATGTACTCCTTGGCCGCGGCCGCGTTCTTGCTGTTGGCCGGGATCGCCAGGTTCGAGCCACCCAGGAACACCGGGGCGCTCTGGCCGGCGGTCTTGCTCGGGATCGCGAACGCGCCGGTCTTGGCGGTCAGGCTCGGGTCGGTCTTCGCCGCCGTCGCCAGCTCCCACGGGAGACCGATCATCATGGCCACCTTGCCGGCGCCGTAGACGGTCGCCTGCTGCGGCTTGGCCTCGTCGGCGTCCTTCGGCGCCTTGGTGGCCGAGGTGTCGACGAGCTTCTTGTAGAAGTCCAGGCCGGCCTTGGCCTCGGGGGTGTCGAGGGTGGCCTTGTAGTTCTTGCCGTCGGCCTTGGCGATGTCACCGCCGTTGTCCCAGATGAACGACAGCAGCGCGTACCAGTTCTGGCCCGGCATGTACAGCGGCTGGAAGTCGGGGTCGGAGCCGAACTTCGTCTTCAGCTTGCCGATCGCGTCGATCCACTCGTCGTTCGACGTCGGCGTCTTGGTGACGCCGGCCTGCTCGAACATGTCCTTGCGGTAGATGACCTCGCGGTTGGCCGCGTAGAACGGGACGCCGTAGGTCTTGCCGTCGTAGGTGCCGGAGTCCGCGAGACCCTTCAGCCACTGACCGCCGTTGAAGCTGTCCTTGTCACCGGAAAGGTCGGTCAGGACACCGTCCTGCGACGCGAACGCGGCGGTCTGCGTGTTGCCGATCTCGATCACGTCCGGCGGGGTGCCGCCGGCCAGCGCGGTGGTCAGCTTCTGCTGGATGCCGTCCCACTGCTGGACTTCGTACTTGACCTTGACGCCGGGGTGCGCGGTCTCGAACTCCTTGTTGAGCGCGTCGGTCAGCGTGGCCGGCGCGGAACCCGTCATCAGCCAGACCGTGACCGTGCCGCTGAGCTGCGCCGGAGCGCCGCTCGACGAAGCCGCGGTGTCCGAGCCGCTGGAGCCCGCGCAGCCGGCGGTCGCGAGGGTGAGTGCGGCGGCGCCCGCCGCCAGCTTGAGCCAGCGTTTCACTCGATGCCGTCCTTTCCATGCCCGGCCACCGTGGCCGGGCGCCCCAAATGGTGTAGACCAATGTTGGGGTTAGAGTGGTACGTACCACAGGCCCTGTCAAGGCGGTTGCCGGAACGTTGTAAACCCACCGGGGAGTTGTACGAGCAGTAGCCGGGCGGTTACCGGCAAGCGGCGCCCGGGTGCCAGAAGTCGTCCTGATAGGAAGGCGTCCCGGCCGTTTTTCACCGCGGGGCAGCGGAAATCTTCGGCGGCCGCCGGTAGGCGGCACGACGAAAGCCGCCCCGGGAAAGGCTTCCCGGGGCGGCGGTTTCGCGGACGGCGTGGTTTTCGCTGGTCAGACGGCGGTTTTCGCGGGCGCGCCGGCGCGGCGGTGCGCGCGGTGGGCCGCCATCCGAACCGGGGCGTTGACCACCCCGTACCCGCGGTACCCGCCGATCCGCTGCACGACCTCGAAGAACACCCGCGCCCCGGCCAGCGCGGTGTAGAAGTGCAGGAACTCGCCACTTTCGTCCCGGTCGTACAGCACCGAGTGCTCGCGCAGCGCGGCCAGCCGCTCGGGCGGCAGGTCCAGGCGGGCGTCGAGGTCGTCGTAGTAGTTGGCCGGGATCGCCGGCAGCGGCGCCCCCGCGGCGCGCATCGCCGCGGCCGCCGCGAGGGCGTCCGCGCAGGCGAAGGCCACGTGCTGCGGTTCGGGCACCGCCGGCGCCCATTCGCCGCGGCGGACCAGCGCGCTGTCCAGGGTCAGCCGGACCTCCCCCGCCGCCACCGCGCGGCTGCGCACCAGCCCGAACGGCGCCGCGAACTCGGCCACCGGCGACGGCGTCAGCCCGAACACCGACCGGTAGAACAGCGCCGCCTCGTCGAAGTGGTCGAAGGGCTGGGTGAGGGCCACGTGATCGATTCCGAGGATCCCCACGCCGGCCGCCGTCTCGCCGGTCGGCACGAAGTCGTCGCGCCAGTCGTCGCCACCCCGGTCGTCGGCGCAGAGGAACACCTGGGTGCCGTCCGGCGCCTCGACCGACGCCAGGTCGGCCTCGCGCGGGCCGCGCACCCGCGGCAGGACCGGCGCGAGCAGCGCTTCCGCCCGGCGGGCCGAGCGGGCCGGGTCGGTGCTGGACAGGGCCACCGCGCCGACGGCGCCGTGCGCCGCGCCGCCCTCGTTGACCACCACCCGGGCGTCGCCCTGCTCCCACAGCTGCACCGGCTTGGTCCGGTGGACGCCGGTGCGTGCGAACCCCAGCGACGCCAGCATCTCGCCCGCGCCGGGGTCGGTGACGACCTCGGCGAACGCGTGGCCGGTCAGCCTCGGCGCGGCCGGCAGGTCCAGCACGCCGAGCGACTCCTGCAGGGCCAGCAGGGACCGCCGGGCGTCGACCGCGGCCGGGCGCGGGTCGGCCTGGCGGTACACGTCGTTGAAGACCTCCAGCGACAGCGGTCCGCGGTAGCCGGCGGCCAGCACGTGCCCGGTGAAGGCCGTCAGGTCGAAGTCGCCCTGGCCGGGGAAGAGCCGGTGGTGGCGGCTCCACGGCAGCACGTCCATCGGCAGGCGCGGGGCGTCGGCGAGCTGCAGGAAGAAGATCTTCTCGCCGGGGATCGCCCGGATCGGCGCCGGGTCGTGGCCCTTGGACAGGATGTGGAAGCTGTCGAGGCACACGCCGAGGGCGGGGTGCGCGGCGCGGCGCACGATGCGCCACGCGTGTTCGTAGCCGCTGACGTGCTTGCCCCAGGCCAGGGCTTCGTAGGCGATCCGCATCCCCCGCTGCCGGGCGAGCTCGGCCAGGGCGTGCAGCTGTTCGGCGGCGAGTTCGTCGTCGTCGATCGCGTCCGGGGAGACGGACGAGCACACCAGCACGGTGTCCGTGCCGAGCTCGGCCATGACGTCGAACTTGTGCCGGGCGCGGCGGAGGTTGGCCGCGTGGACGTCCGGCGGGACGGCTTCGAAGTCGCGGAACGGCTGGTAGAGGTCGATCGACAGGGCGAGGTCCGCACAGCGGCGGCGGATTCCGGCCGGACTCGACGGGGAGACCAGCAGGTCGTTTTCGAACAGCTCGACGCCGTCGAACCCGGCCGCGGCCGCCGCGGCGAGCTTGTCCTCCAGGGTGCCGGAGAGGCAGACGGTGGCGATCGCGGTACGCGGTTCAGGCGGCATGGGCGGCCTTCCCTTCCAGGGCGTCGAAATGCCGCAGCATCCGCGCCGGGTCCGGGTCGACCCCGGTGAACAGCCGGAACGACTCGGCGGCCTGCAGCACGACCATGCCGCCGCCGTGCAGCACGCGGCAGCCGCGGGCGCGGGCGGCGGCCAGCAGGGCGGTTTCCAGCGGCCGGTAGACGATGTCGGCGACCCAGAGTTCCGGGCGCAGCAGCTCGGCCGGCAGCGGCGAGCCGGGGTGGGCGGCCATTCCGGTCGGGGTGGCGTGCACCAGGCCGTCGGCGTGCGCGACCGCGGTCAGCTCGCCGGCGGCCGCGCGGCCCGCGCCGAACCGGCGGTTCAGCGCGTCGGCGAGCTGCTTGCCGCGGCCGGCGTCGACGTCGTGGATCGTCAGCCGGCCGGTGCCGAGCGAGAGCAGGGCGTGCGCGACCGCCGCGCCCGCGCCCCCGGCACCGAGCAGGACGACGTCGTCCAGCCGGACGTCCGGCAGGCCACGGCCGAGGCTGCGGGCGAAGCCGGTGGCGTCGGTGTTGTGGCCGACCGCGCGATGGTTCCGGAAGACGACGGTGTTGACCGCGCCGAGCGCGGCGGCTTCGGGCGACAGTTCGTCGAGGTGCTTGAGGATCAGCTGCTTGGCCGGGTGGGTGACGTTGAGCCCGTCGAACCCGGCGAGCCGCGCGGCGGCGAGGACGTCGGCGACCGGGCGGCGCAGGAGGTCGAGGTCCAGGAGGCGGTAGACGTAGCGGAGGCCGAGCTCGTCGGCCTCGCGTTCGTGCAGCGCCGGGCTGGCCGACGGGCCGATGCCCGAGCCGACGAGTCCGATCAGGTAGCTGGCCAAGCGTCGCCTCCGATTAATGTACGAACTAGTACGTTCACGGTAGCGTGGCGGCGGCTCGCGCGAAAGGGCTGGGCTAGAGTGGGCCCGTCGACCTGCAGCGGAAGGAGCCCGGTGGCCGCACCATCGTCGGAGGCCGAGCGCCAGCGCGACAAGGAACGCACGCGCGCCGACATCCTCGCGGTGGCCACCCGGGAGTTCGCGGACAAGGGCTACACCGGCGCCCGCGTCGACGAGATCGCCGCCCGCACGAGCACGACCAAGCGGATGATCTACTACTACTTCGGCGGCAAGGAACAGCTCTACATCGCGGTGCTGGAGCAGGCGTACTCCGCGCTGCGGGCCTCGGAGCAGCGGCTCGACGTCGAACACCTCGACCCCGAGGACGCCCTGCGCCGGCTGGCCGCGTTGACGTTCGACCACCACGAGGCCAACCCGGACTTCATCCGGCTGGTCAGCATCGAGAACATCCACCGCGCGGAACACCTGTCGCAGTCGGAGATCCTGGCCGGACTGGCCGACCCGGCACTCGGCGCAATCACGCGGATCCTCGAGCGGGGCCGGAAGGCCGGCCTGTTCCGCGAAGACGTCGACGCGCTCGACGTCCACATGGTCATCAGCTCGTTCTGCGTGTTCCGGCTGGCGAACCGCCACACGTTCCAGGCGATCTTCGGCCGCGACATGCTGGACCCGGGTCGCCGGGAGCACTACCGCGCGATGCTGGGCACCCTGCTGATCGAATACCTGACCGCGCGCTGAGCTGCGCGCTCCGCCCGGCGAAAAGGATCTCTTGACACCCGGGGTCCGGTCTCGCACTCTCTATTAACTAACTAGACCGTACATTGCTTCCCGTCGCAGTCTGCGCAACGAAGCACGGACGTCAGGAGCCCCTCCCCGTGACCGGATCGATGCCCCGCAAGGCGGCGCTGGCCGCCTGGATCGGCAGCGCGCTCGAGTACTACGACTTCTTCATCTACGGCACCGCCGCCGCGCTCGTGTTCGGCAAGGTGTTCTTCCCCGCCTCCTCCCCCGCCACCGGCACCCTGCTCGCCCTGGCCACCTTCGGCGTCGGCTACCTCGCCCGGCCGGTCGGTGCGTTCGTGCTCGGGCACGTCGGCGACCGGTTCGGGCGCAAGCGGGTGCTCGTCTTCACCCTGCTGCTCATGGGGCTCGCGACCTTCTGCGTCGGCTGCCTGCCGACGTACGCGAGCGTCGGCGTCCTGGCCCCCGTGCTGCTGGTCGTGCTTCGCCTGCTGCAAGGGCTTTCCGCGGCCGGTGAGCAGGCCGGTGCCAACTCGATGTCGCTGGAACACGCCCCGGAACACCGGCGCGCCTACTTCACCAGCTTCACCCTGAGCGGCACGCAGGCCGGGCAGATCCTGGCCACCGCGATCTTCCTGCCGGTCGCCGCGCTTCCCCAGGCGGACCTGCTGACCTGGGGCTGGCGGGTGCCGTTCTGGGGCAGCGCGCTCGTCGTCGTGGTCGGGTTCGTGATCCGGCGCAAGCTCGAGGAGACGCCGGTGTTCGAACGCACCGAAGTCGCGAAGCTGCCGGTCGCGATCCTGTTCCGCCACCACTGGGCCGACGTCCTGCGCGTCGTCGTCGCGGCGACGATCGCTTCGGTGAGCACGATCTTCACCGTCTACGCGCTGAGCTACGCGGTCAACACGATCGGCCTGGCCCGCACCCCCATGCTCTGGGTCGGCGTGCTCGCCAACATCGTCGCGCTGGCGGCCATCCCGCTGCTGGCCGGGCTCGCCGACCGCGTCGGGCGCAAGCCGGTGTTCATCGCCGGCTGCCTCGCCTGCGGGGTGCTGATCTTCCCGTACCTGTGGTCGATCTCGATCGGCTCGTACGCGCTGCTGTTCGTGCTCGGCATCGTGCTGTTCGGGGTGGCCTACTCCGGGGTCAACGGCGTCTGGCCGGCGCTCTACGGCGAGATGTTCACCGCCCGGGTCCGCCTGTCCGGCATGGCGATCGGCACCCAGATCGGCTTCGCGGTGGCCGGCTTCGCCCCCAGCGTGGTGGCGGCGATCGGCTCCGGCAAGGGCGACTGGCTCGGCGTCGCGATCTTCACGGCGGCGGTGTGCGCGCTGGCGGCACTCGCCGCGGCGACGGCCCGGGAGACCTACCGGGTGCCGACCGCGGAACTCGGCGGCCTCGCGCCCGCGGCACCGAAAGTCGCGTCCACTGTAGACGGTTAGAGCGGAACGCCCACCGCGGCGGCGAGGGCCCGCACCGCGGTCCAGAGCCCGGCGCCGGCGGTCGCGAGGCCGCCGGCGTCCCGGAGCAGGTCGCGGACCTTCGCGCCCGCTCCCCGGCCGCCGCGCACGACGTCCCGGTCGACCTCGTCGAGGGCGTCGTGCACGGCGTCCTTCGTGGCCGGCGGCAGCCGGGCCGCGTCGAGTTCCGCGCGGACCGCCCGCACCAGCGCCGCGACCTGCCGGGCGTCGAGTCCACTGTGGACGACGTTGATGTCGCCGTGCACGGCGTTGTTGACCGTCCCGGCCCGGACGTCGCCGTGGAAGTGGATGCCGTCCACCTAGCGCCTCCCGCCCCGGTGCCGCGCCGCCTTGGACAGCACCAGCCCGATCGTCGCGACCACCCCGCCGAGCCCGAACAGCGCGAAGCCCACCGCGCCCAGGGGCACGCCGCCGAAGACGTCCGGGCCCAGCAGCGACGGCGGGGTGTCGAAGCCGGCGCGGGAAACCGCCTTGGCGAACCGGAAGATCACCGACGCCCAGATCGCGAACCCGGCCAGGACCATCAGCAGCCCCAGCACCATGACCGCGCGGCCGGCGCCCCGCCCGGTGGCCAGTTCCGAGATCAGCTGCCCCTCGGGCGTGCTGAATTCGTAGTGCCGCCGGTTGTCGTAGCTGTGGTTGACGTCCCGCCCGGCGTTGTTGATCGTCCCGGCCGACACCTCACCGAACGAGACGCCCCCGGAGCGCTGCCACGTCCGGGTGGCCGCCACCGACGACGTCCCGTCGGAGTAGACCGCGGTGATCGGGCCGAACTCGAGCCGGTCGCCGTGGCGCAGCGGGTGGTCCTGCCCGGCGCCCAGCTGCCGCCCGTTGAGCCGGGTCCCGTTGCGCGACCCGGCGTCGGACACCCAGGTGCCCCGCCCGTCCCGGCGGATCCAGGCGTGCCGCAGCGACACCTGGTCCGAGTACAGCCGCAGGTCCGCCTCGGGCCCCCGCCCGACCAGCCACGAACCCCGCCGGACGGCCAGCCGCGCCACGGCCCCGTCGAGCGTCTCGATCCTCGCCTCAGCCTGTCCGGCCATCGGCCCTCCTCCCGCCGTACGGCGTCTTCGCGAAGGAAGAGCCGTCCGGCGGGCGGGCAGATATCGGGCGAACGGGTGAACCGGTCAGGGTTTCGGGGCCGGCGCCTTGACCCGTTCCAGGAGCAGCTGGGCGACGTCGCGGACGTCGACGTTCTCCGCCTTCTGCTCGCTCTGGCGCTGGACCAGGCCGTCGGTCAGCATCACGCGGCAGAACGGGCAGCCCGTCACGATCGTCTCCGCGTCCGTGGCGATCGCCTCGTCGACCCGCTCCAGGTTGATGCGCTTGCCGATCTGCTCCTCCATCCACATCCGGGCGCCGCCCGCGCCGCAGCACAGGGCGCGGTCCGCGTGGCGGGGCATCTCCGCCAGGGACGCGCCCGTGGCGCCGACCAGTTCGCGCGGCGGGGTGTAGACCTTGTTGTGGCGGCCCAGGTAGCACGGGTCGTGATAAGTGACCTTCGGGCCGTCCTCGACCGGTTTGACCGGGGTCAGCTGTCCGCCGCGGACCAGGCGGTTGAGCAGCTGCGTGTGGTGGACCACCTCGTAGTGGCCGTCCAGGTCCGGGTACTCGCGGCTCAGCGTGTTCAGGCAGTGCGGACACGTCGTGACGATCTTGCGCAGCCGCGGCTCGCGGCCTTCGAACACGGCGTTGAGCGTCTCGGCCGTCTGCTGGGCCATCATCTGGAACAGGAACTCGTTGCCCGCGCGCCGCGCCGGGTCGCCGGTGCAGGACTCCTCGTTGCCCAGCACCACGTACTTCACCCCGGCGATGTGCAGCAGCTCCGCCGTGGCGCGGACGGTCTTGCGCGCCTGGTCGTCGAACGCGCCCGCGCAGCCGACCCAGTAGACGTACTCGACGTCCTCGGCCAGCTCGCCGTCGAACACCGGGACGTCGAAGCCCAGGTCCTTGGTCCACGCGAGCCGCTCGGAGTTGTTCTGGCCCCAGGGGTTGCCCTTGGTCTCCAGGTTCTTGAACAGCCCGCCCAGCTCGGTCGGGAACGCCGACTCGATCATCACCTGGTAGCGGCGCATGTCGACGATGTGGTCGACGTGCTCGATGTCCACCGGGCACTGCTCGACGCACGCGCCGCAGGTGGTGCACGACCACAGCACGTCCGGGTCGATGACGCCGCCGTCGTCCGCCGGGCCGACCAGCGGGCGCGCCTCCTCGTGCTCGGTGCCCGCCAGGATGTAGGGCGCCTCCTCGAACAGGTTGTCGCGCAGGTTCATGATGAGGAGCTTGGGCGACAACGGCTTGCCGGTGTTCCACGCCGGGCACTGCGACTGGCAGCGGCCGCACTCGGTGCACGTGGCGAAGTCGAGCATACCCTTCCAGGTGAAGTCGCCGATCTTGCCGCGGCCGAACGTGTCGTCCTCGCCCGGGTCCTCGAAGTCGATCGGCTTGCCCGCGGACTCCATCGGCAGCAGCGGGCCGAGCGCGTCCGGCAGCCGCTTCGCCGAGACGTTGATCGGCGCGACGAAGATGTGCAGGTGCTTGGAGTAGAGCACGATCGACAGGAACACCAGCATGACGCCGATGTGCAGCAGCAGGCCGACCGTCTCCAGCACTTCGGTCGTCGAGTGGCCGAGCGGCTCCAGCAGGTTCCCGACGCCGAGCGAGACGTACGCGCCGTTGTCGTAGGGGAAGTTGCCGGACGCCGAAGACGCGCCGCGGAAGAAAAACATCGTCCAGACGACGTTGAAGATCATGATCAGGATCAGCCAGGCGCCGCCGGTGTGCGAGCCGTAGAAGCGGGACGCGCGGTCCTTGCGCTCGGGGGCGTTCCGGATCCGGATGATCGTGAAGACGCCGAGCGAAACCGCCACGGCGACGGCGATGAAGTCCTGCAGGAACCCGAGCACCGCCCAGTGGCCGATCCACGGGATGGCGAACTTCTCGTCGAAGAGCGCGCCGTACGCCTCGAGGTACACCGAAGCGAGGATCACGAAGCCCCAGAACGTGAAGAAGTGCGCCAGGCCGGGCACCGACCACTTCAGCAGCTTGCGCTGGCCGAACACCTCGCGCACCTGCGCGAAGACCCGGGCGCCGAGTTCGCCGGACCGCTTGGCGTCGGGCTGGCCGGCTTTGATCAGCCGGTAGAGGAACGCGACCCGCTTGCCGGCGACGGCGAGGCCGACGACCGTCATGAGCAGGCCGAGGATGAGACGAACGAGCACGAGTCCTCCGCGTCGTGATGGAAGGACCGGCTCAGTGCGAGCCGGTGTAGTACCGGCACGCCTGGCACGCGTACCGCATCTTCGCGACCCGCCAGCGTTTCCGGTACAGATCGAGGTCGGGCGACCGCCGAACGCCGAGGCGCTGGTAACGCCCGGGCCGCCGGCCGGTTTCGTACTGCTCGGTCGCGCGGCCGAGGTGGGCGCGCCGGAGCGCGCACCCCCGCGTCCGGCAGCGGCCGAGCGCGCTGCGGCAGAACCGGTGCAGCAGCACGAGGTCGCCGGTCAGTTCTTCGACCACGCCGTAACCCGGGTGGTCGCCCGGCCCGGCGAGCCGCACCGGCAGCCCGCAGTACACGCATTTGAGCGTGCAGGTGAGGCAGCCGGTGAGGTGCCGGATCCGCAGTTCGCGCCGGTCTTCGGAGCCGGGTCCCCGGACGCGCGACGCCATCTGGCCTCCTGGAGCGACTGTGATCGGCACCACTGTCTGCTACTGGAGGGTAATGAGGAGATCACTTCACGCGACAGGACCGGACGGCCTAGTTGCGTTGGACTGTTCGGCGCAATTTTCGAGACAAGGATCACCTTACTGTCCGTAGAACGGACGCTCAACACCGTGAATCGTACGTTCGGCCCTGCTGCGCTCTCCGTGTCCCCCGCCACAATCCGGACATGACCTACCACCCGGTTCCCTACCGGCCCGCCCGGCTGCCCGACGCCGAAGCCCTCGCCCGGGCCGCCGCCCTGCGGCAGCGCATGGAGGCGCGGCGCTCGGTCCGGATGTTCTCCCCCGACCCGGTTCCCGAACGCGCGGTGCTGGACGCGATCGCGGTGGCCTCGACCGCCCCGAGCGGCGCCCACCAGCAGCCGTGGACGTTCGTCCTGGTCACCGATCCCGCGGTGCGCCGCCGGATCCGCGAAGCCGCCGAAGCCGAAGAACAGCTCTCCTACGACGGCCGGCTCGGCGACGAATGGCTCGCCGCCCTGCGACCCCTCGGCACGGACGCGGTGAAGCCGCACCTGACGGACGCGCCCTACCTGATCGTGGTGTTCCAGCAGCGGTTCGCCCTCGACGGTGACGGCGGCGTCCGCAAGCACTACTACGTCGACGAGTCGGTCGGCATCGCGGTCGGCATGCTGCTGACGGCGCTGCAGGTGGCGGGCCTGGCGGCGTTGACGCACACGCCGTCGCCGATGCGGTTCCTCGGGGAGCTGCTGGGCCGTCCCCGCAACGAAAAGGCGTTCGCGGTGATCCCGGTGGGCTACCCGGCCGACGACTGCGTCGTGCCGGACCTGCACCGCAAACCCCTCGACGAGGTGCTCGTCCGGATCTGACTCAGCAGGACGGCAAGCCGCCCGGCGGCTCGGGGAACGCCGGCCCCGAAACCAGGTCCGCACCCCGTTCCTGCCACCACTGCGCCTGTCCGGCCGTCTCGACGCCGTCGGCCGACACCGAAGCCCCGGCCGCGTGCGCCGCGTCGACCAGCGCCGACAACGTGCCCCGCACCAGCGGGTGGTCCCGGCGGGCCACCAGGTTCGGCGCGATCCGGACCGCGCGCACCGGGAACTCGGTGAGGCAGGTCGCGTCGCCGAAGCCGTGGATCTCCACCGCGACACCGATTTCCGCCAGCACCCGGATGTTGTCGGCGGCGTCGGCCGTGAGCGCCGCGGCCGGGAAGCCGGGACGCAGGCGGTCCGGCGGCAGGCCGGTGTCGTCCAGGACGCGGCGGATTTCGCCG
Organism: Amycolatopsis sp. NPDC004625; assembly: GCF_040609695.1. Classification (NCBI taxonomy): domain Bacteria; kingdom Bacillati; phylum Actinomycetota; class Actinomycetes; order Pseudonocardiales; family Pseudonocardiaceae; genus Amycolatopsis; species Amycolatopsis sp. NPDC004625. The sequence goes on along the minus strand of NZ_JBEXKX010000014.1, from coordinate 5,281 downwards.
ACCAGTTCGGGATCGGCCGCCTGCGGCACGGTCAGCTCGACCACGAGCGGCACGCCGAGCCCGGACGCCGCCAGCCGCTCGGCCGCCGTGCGCAGCAGCCAGGTGCCCAGCGGCAGCGCCAGCCCGGTCTCCGCGGCCAGCCGCACGCACGTCTCGTGCGCCAGCACGCCTTCGCCCGGGTGGCGCCAGCTCAGCCGGGCCTCGACGCTCTCGGCCGAGCCGTCCGCCGGGCGCACCAGCGCGCGGAAGCCGACTTCGACCTCGCCGTTCTCCCACGCCCCCGCCATCGCCGCAGCCAGGCCGAAGTCGTGCCGGTCGCGCCGATCCAGCTCGCGGTCGAACAGGCCCCACTGGTTGCCGGTCCGCCGCACGCGCCGCAGCGTCAGGTCCGACGCCCGGAGCAGTTCCGCCGGCGTGACGTCCCGCGGCGGCCGGTGGACGACGCCGATGGCGGCCGACACCGCGACGCCGTGCTGCCCGTCGACGTACTCGGGTTCGGCGAACTCGTGGGTGATCCGGCGGACCAGCGTCACCACGTCCGGGGTGTCCGCGGTGTTCTGCACCAGAACGCCGAACTCGTCGCCGCCGAGCCGGGCCACGAGCGCCTTCTCCGGCTCGAAGACCGTCTTCAGCTTGGCGGCGACCCCGCGCAGCACGCGGTCCCCGAGCTCCTGGCCGAGACCGCCGTTGATCCGCGAAAAGCCGTCGAGATCGAGGTGGAAGAGCGTGACCCCGCGCGACGGGTCCGCGTCGCGCAGCAGGGTTTCCAGGCGGGTGCTGAAGAACTGGCGGTTCGGCAGCCCGGTCAGCACGTCGTGCAGGGCCTGGTGGCTCAGCCGCCGCTGCAGCAGCGACACCTCGGTGTCGTCGTCGACGAGGGTGAGCACCTGCCGGGGCGTGCCGACCGCGTCCCGGATCACCGACGCGGCGAAGGTGGCCCACATCGGCTCGCCGTCCTTGCCGACCAGGCGGCGCCCGGTGCGCAGCCGGTGCAGCCGGCCCGCCACCAGGTCGCGGTAGCCCTCCCGCAGCTGTTCGACGTCCTCGGGGTGGACGAGGTCGAACAGGGTCAGCGCGGCGATCTCCGCCGGGGTGCGGTTGAGCGTCTTGGCCAGTGCCGCGTTGGCCCGCAGCACCCGGCCGTCCAGCTCGGTGAGCGCGACGCCGCTGGCCGAGCCGGCGAACACCTCCTCGAACTGCGCGCGGGTGATCACCTGCTTCTGCCGCGTCTCCTGCTCGACCTTCAGCAGGGCGCGGCTGAGGCCCTCCTGCCGCTTCTGGATGTCTTCGCGCAGCATCTCGCCGTAGCCGGAGCTCAGCGCGCCGAGCACCAGCACGACCCGCTCGGAAAGGCCGTCGACCCCGCGCAGCTCCGGCTCGCGCAGCAGCGCCTTGGCCAGCACCTCCAGGCTGCGCCGCAGGCTGTCCGCGCCGACGCACCGCAGCTCGACGAGCCGCCCGCCCGCGGCGGCGGCCGCCTCGAGGTCCGGCGGATCGCTCACCACCGCCTCGAACAGCCGGCCGGACAGCGCCGCCAGCTCACGCTCGATCTCCTCCGGGGTGTGCGGCAGGTAGGCCGTGGTGCTGATCAGGTAGCCCCACTTGCGCGCGAGCGTGCCGAGCCGGCGCGCCGCGCGTTCGGCGGAGGGTTTCTTCCGCGGGCCGTCGCCGCGGGGATGCGGAGCAGTCACTTGAGGCTGTCCCAAAGTTCAGTGCACACACCGGTTCGGGTTAACCGATATATCTTGGCCCGGAATTGCGCGGGACGCACGGGTTCAGTTTCGTCCGATCGAGTGATAACCCTGCGGAGCGATGCCCAGCCGGTCCTGCAGCCACGAACGGGTGGCACTGCGGTATTCGCCGGCGTTTTCGTGCAACGCCACGGAATGCCCCGCCCCGGGCAGCACGTACACCGACAACTTCGAAGGGTCGGCGTAGTAGGGCGCCTCCTGCGCCCGTAACACCGCGGCGTCCGAACAGTCACGCAACGCCAGCACCCCGCAGAAAAGGACGTCCTTTTCCCCGACCACCTGGAAAACCGGTACGGAGATTCCCCACGTCGACGGCACCACGATGCCGAACAACGCGACCGTGCCCATCCCCGGCACCGAAACCTGGTCCTTGGTCGCCTCGTCCGCGGCGATCACGCCGGGGTCGGCGTCGTCGGCGGCGTAGAACAACCCGGCCCGCGCGCCGGGCTTCGTCGTGAAGTACAGCGGGTCGCTGCCCAGGGTGCCCAGCCGGCTGTCGAGCATCGCCGGCTGCAGGCCGAGCGCCGCGCCGAGCGCGAGCACGGGCAGCGCGGGCAGGTGCGTGATGCCGGTGAGGACGACACCGTCGACGTCGTGGTAGGTCGACGCCTCCACCGCGACGACCCCCGACCCGACCGAGTGCCCGACGATGACCACCTTCGCGAACGGCGCCCCGCCGGCGCGGCCGGCCCGCAGGTGGCCGATCACCTCGTGCATCGACTCCGCCTCGGCCCAGACCGACAGCGGCAGGCTCAGCGGCCGGCTGCTGCGTCCCGCGCCGAGCTGGTCGACGGCGAAGGTCGCGTAGCCGTTCGCGGCCATGTCGCGCTGGTAGGAGTAGCGCTCCGGCTCGTACGGCAGGTCCCAGTACGCGCTGTTGTACGTGCCGCCGTGCACCAGCAGCTGGACGGTGTCCGGCACGTCGCCCGCGGGCAGGCACAGCCGGCCGTGCACGGTCGCCGGGGCGCCGGGCACCAGCGGCGGCAGACCGGGGCCGGTGACCGGCAGGTCCGTGTCGGTGCAGGAGATCGCGACGGCCGCCGCGGGCACCGCCGCGGTCAGCGAAGCGAGCAGGACACCGCAGGCGAACAACGCCGACGTCAGCTTGAGCGGCCGTCTCACGCCGTAGTTCCCTTTCTTCGGGCACAGCTGGCTGTTCGGGACCCGGGAACACTACACCCGGTAGTGGGACAGGTACCGTCAGGTCCGGCGGGGCACCACGGTCATCGGCAGCCGGTTCGGCTGCATCGTGGCCTTGATCTGCGCGTACACGCGCTGGCCCGGCACCGGGACCAGCCGCCAGCGCGCCCCGATCGTGGCGGCGACGATGCCGATCTCCGTCGGCGCGAACACGTGCCCCGGGCACAGCCGGGCGCCGGCGCCGAACGGGATGTACGCGCCCTTCGGCAGTTCCGCGGCGCGGCCGGGCGCCCAGCGGTCCGGGTCGAAGCGGTCCGGATCGGGGAACCAGCGCGGATCGCGGTGCAGCGTGTGCTGGCTGACGGCGACCTCGCTGCCCGCCGGGATCGCCACCCCGCCCAGCTCGACGTCCTCCCGGGCGCGGCGCATGAGGATCAGCGGCGGGGTGCGGCGGACGACCTCGTTCACGATCTGGTGCGTGTAAGGGAGATCCGGCAGGTCCTCGAAGGTCGCGGGGCGCCCGCCGAGGACCTCGTCGACCTCGGCGTGGAACCGGCGTTCGACCTCCCGGTGCTGCCCGAGCTCGTGGAAGAACCAGGCCAGCGCGACGGCGGTGGTCTCGGCGCCGGTGGTCAGGATGGTGATGACCTCGTCGTGCACCTGCCGGTCGGACATGCCTTCGCCGGTGTCCTCGTCGCGGGACAGCAGCAGCATCGAGAGCAGGTCGCCGTGGTCGGTGCCGTCCTCGCGGGCCTTGACGACGGTTTCGCCGATCACCTCCCGCAGGCGCGCGGCCGCGGCGTCGAAGCGCCGGTTCGGCGGGATCGGCAGCTTTTCGACGAAGGCCGGTGAGAACGCCCGGACCAGCACGTACTTGAGCATGACGGGGATCGAGCGGCGGATCTCCGCGAGGGCCTCTTCGCCGAGCGCGGTGGAGAACAGCGTCTGCCCGGCGATGGTCAGCACGAGGTCCTGCATCCGCTGGTCGAACTGGACGACCTCGCCGGGGTGCCACGAGCTCACCAGGTCGTCGGCCAGCTTCGTCATGGTGTGCTCGGCGTAGCCCGCGATCCGGGTGCGCCCGAACGCCGGCATCACCAGCCGGCGCTGGCGGCGGTTGAGCTCGCCGTTGGAGGTGGCCAGGCCGTCGCCGAAGAGCGGGCGCATCTTGTCGAAGACCAGGCCCTTGTCGAACCTGTCGGCGTCGGTGGCCAGCACCCGCCAGGCCAGCTCCGGGGTGGTGACCACGTGCACCGGCAGCGGGCCGAGGTGGATTTTGACGACTTCGCCGTACGAGGAGAGGGAAGTGAAGAACTTCAGCGGGTCACGCAGGAGGGGCACCGAGTGCCCGAGCACGGGCCGCCGGCCGGGAACGGGACGCGGGATCGTCATGGCCTCGTCTCCTCGTGACCGGGACACCTTAGCCGGGCGTCGCATCCGCGGAGCGCGAGTCCACACGAACGGGTGAGGGGGCTAAGCTTCGCCGCCAAAGTCCGCGAGGGTGGGAGGTCCCGTGACCGGAGAGCTGAGCTGGGTACCGCCGGAGATCGACACCACGGTGCCGAACCCGGCCCGGGTGTACGACTTCTGGCTGGACGGCGACCACAACTTCGCCGCCGACCGCGCGCTCGGCGAGCAGATCCTGACGATCATGCCGGGCATCCGCGACGCGGCCCGCCTCAACCGCGCCTTCCTCCGCCGCGCCGCCCGGTACATGGTGCACGCCGGGATCCGGCAGTTCCTCGACGTCGGCTCCGGTATCCCGACCGTCGGCAACCTGCACGAGATCGTCCAGCAGGCCGATCCGTCGTGCCGGGTGGTGTACGTCGACCGCGAGCCGGTCGCGGTCGCGCACAGCGAGCTGTTGTTGCAGGGCAACGACAACTGCGCGGTGCTCCAGGCCGACCTGCGCGACGTCAACGACATCTTCGACGCCGGACCCGCCCGCCGGTTGCTCGACCCGGCGCAGCCGACGGGCGTGTTCATGTTGCTGCTGCTGCACTTCGTGCCCGACTCGTGGGACCCGGCCGCCATCCTCGCGCGCTACCGCGACCGCCTCGCGCCGGGCAGCTTCCTGGCGGTCACGCACGTCGCGGCGGACTCCGGGTCGGCGGGCCTCGACGAGGCGATCGAGGTGTACACGCACCAGCAGAACCAGCAGAACCGGCCGTTCCCGCGCACGCACGACCAGGTGCTCCGTTTCTTCGACGGCTTCGACCTCGTCGAACCGGGCCTGGTCGGCTGCGCGATGTGGAACCCCGAGGGCGCCGGCGACATGTCCGACAACCCGTCGGTCAACTCCCTGCCCTACGCGGGCGTGGGCCGCAAACCCTGACCCCTCCCCGCGTCGTGAGTGGTAAGGCGGGTTAGAACCCGCCTTACCACTCACG
>NZ_JBEXKX010000013.1:52666-223437 GCF_040609695.1 Amycolatopsis sp. NPDC004625 | reverse complement strand
CGAAGTAGTGCCGGAAGTTGTAGATCAGCGGACTCCACGCCTTCGGGTCGATGTGCTCGGTGCCCGGCACCACCAGGCTCATCTAACGCGCCTTACCACTCACGACCGGTGGTGGACGGCTCGGCTGAGGCCGTGTCGTAGGGTCGGCGGGTGGACTCCGCCGACCTGCTCGCCCTCGACGCCCGGCACGTCTGGCACCCCTATGCCCCCATGCCGGCGAAGGTGCCCTCGCTGCTGGTCACCGAGGCCAAGGGCGTCCGGCTGACCCTGGCCGACGGGCGGGAGCTCGTCGACGGGATGTCCTCGTGGTGGTCCGCCATCCACGGCTACCGGCACCCCGCCCTCGATGCCGCGCTGGCCGCGCAGGCCGGGCGGATGAGCCACGTCATGTTCGGGGGCCTCACGCACGAACCCGCCATCACTCTGGCCAAGACCCTCGTCGATCTCACGCCCGAGGGCCTCGAGCACGTCTTCCTCTGCGACTCCGGCTCCGTCTCGGTCGAGGTCGCCGTCAAGATGTGCCTGCAGTACCAGCGCTCCCGCGGGCGGACCGGGAAGCACAAGCTGCTCACCTGGCGCGGCGGCTACCACGGGGACACCTTCACCCCGATGAGCGTCTGCGATCCCGACGGCGGCATGCACTCGCTGTGGCGCGGGGTCCTGCCCGAACAGGTCTTCGTGCCCGCGCCGCCGTCCGGGTTCGACACCCCGCCCGATCCGTCCTATGTGGACATGCTGGCCGCGGAAATCGAGCGGCACCGGGACGAACTCGCCGCCGTCATCGTCGAACCCGTGGTCCAGGGGGCCGGGGGGATGCGGTTCCACCACCCCGCCTACCTGCGGGCCCTGCGGGAACTGACCGCCGCGCACGACGTTCTCCTCGTCTTCGACGAGATCGCCACCGGCTTCGGGCGCACCGGTGCCCTTTTCGCCGCCGGGCACGCCGGGGTCACCCCGGATGTCCTGTGCGTCGGCAAGGCTTTGACCGGCGGCTACCTGACCATGGCCGCGGCCCTGTGCACCCCGGAGGTCGCCGCCGGGATCGCGCGCGGGGAGCTTCCCGTGCTCGCGCACGGTCCCACCTTCATGGGCAACCCCCTCGCCTCGGCCGTGGCCAACGCTTCGCTCGGCCTGCTCGCCGACGGCGGCTGGAAAACCGACGTCACCCGGCTCGAAAAGGGCCTGCTCGACGGGCTGGCCCCGGCGCGCGACCTGGGCGCCGTCGCCGACGTGCGGGTGCTCGGCGGGATCGGCGTGCTGCAGCTCGACCACCCCGTCGACCTGGCCGTCGCCACCGAGGTCGCCACCGGGCACGGCGCCTGGCTGCGGCCGTTCCGGGACCTCGTCTACGCCATGCCGCCCTACGTTTCGACCGAGGACGACCTGGCCGTGATCACCCGCGCGATGCTCGCCGTCGCCGAAAAGGCGTGAATTCAGCCCATCGGGTGTGACCGCGGGCACAGCGAGACCCGAAGTCTTCTCATCGTCGCGCTGCGTGGCCGGTCAAGATCGACGCCACGCGAACGGCGGAGGCGGTAAGTGTGAAGGGCCGCCTCCGCGCGGTCGATCCTGTGCCCGGGCGAACGCGAGAAATGCTTGCGTAGCGGACTTTTCGCCCGTTTTCGGCGATCCTGCCCCCATGATCGAGATCGTTCGTGGCGAGCACGACACCGGACCGCCGTCGCGCAAGAAACTCCAGGACCTCAAGCACGATTTCTTCGCGTCGATAGTCGTCTTCCTCGTCGCCGTCCCCCTGTCCCTCGGCGTGGCCTTCGCCGCCGGTGCGCCGTTGCTCTCGGGCCTCATCTCCGCCGTCGTCGGCGGACTGGTCGCGAGTCTGCTCGGCGGATCGCCGCTGCAGGTCAGCGGCCCGTCCGCCGCCCTCACCGTGGTGCTGGCCGACACCATCGCCACCCACGGCTGGCCCGCCACCTGCGCGATCACCGTCGCCGCGGGCCTGCTCCAGATCCTCTTCGGCCTGACGCGCCTCGCCCGCGCCGCGCTCGCCGTGTCGCCGGCCATCGTGCACGGCCTGCTCGCCGGCATCGGCGTCACGCTCGTGCTCGGCCAGCTGCACGTCGTGCTCGGCGGCACGGCGCAGGGCTCCGCGCTCGCCAACGTCCTGGCGTTGCCCGGCCAGGTCGCCGCGCACCACGACGAGGCCGTGCTGATCGGCGTCGTCACCCTCGGCGTGCTGCTGCTCTGGCCGCGGCTGCCGAAGGCCGTGCGCCGCGTGCCCGCGCCGCTGGCCGCCGTCACGCTGGCCACCGGCCTGTCCGTCCTGGCCGGCCTGACCCTGCCACGCGTCGACCTCCCGGCCGGGCTGCCCGCGCTGCACGTCGTGCCGCGGCTGCCGGACGGCGGCTGGGGGAGCTTCGCCGTCGCCGCGGTCACCATCGCGCTCATCGCCGGCCTGGAAAGCCTGCTGTCCGCCGTTTCGGTGGACAAGCTCCGCGGCGGCCCGCGCACCGACCTCGACCGCGAGCTCATCGGGCAGGGCGCGGCGAACGTCGCCGCCGGCGCGCTCGGCGGGTTCCCGGTCACCGGCGTCATCGTGCGCAGCATGACGAACTACGAGGCCGGCGCGCGCACCCGCGCGTCGGCGCTCCTGCACTGCGCCTGGATCCTCGCCGCCTGCCTGCTGTTCACCGGCCTGCTGCGGCTGATCCCGCTGGCCGCGCTCGCCGCGCTGCTGGTGTACGTCGGCACGAAGCTGGTGAACCTCAACGGGCTCAAGGAGGTCCGGCGCCACGGCGACCTGCCCGTGTACGTCGTCACGCTGGCCGGCGCGGTCGCCGTCAACCTGCTCACCGGGGTCGCGGCGGGCGTCCTGCTGGCGCTCGCGCTGATGCTGCGGCGGATGATCTTCTCCGGGATCCACGTCGAGACCGACGGACGGCGCCACCGCGTCGTCATCGAAGGCGCGCTGACGTTCCTGTCCGTGCCGCGGCTGACCCGGGTGCTCGCCGAGGTGCCCGCGCACGCCGACGTCACCCTCGAACTGCTCGTCGACTACCTCGACCACGCCGCGTTCGACTGCCTGCGCGGCTGGCAGCAGGCGCACGCCGGGCCGGTCACGGTCGACGAGATCGGGCACCCGTGGTTCGAACGCGGCCGCGCGGGGGAGCCGACCGTGCGCCGCAGCGTCGCCGCGCGGGTCGTGCCGCGGTGGCTGGCGCCGTGGTCGGAGTGGCAGGCCGAGCACGTCGTGCTGCCCGCCCAGCGCACCGCCAGTTCGCTGCTGTGCCGGGGCGCTTCGGAGTTCCAGCGCCGCACCGCGCCGCTGCTGCGCGACACGTGGAGCGGGCTGGCGCACGGCCAGCAGCCGCACACGCTGTTCATCACCTGCGGCGACGCGCGGATCGTGCCCAACCTGATCACCACCAGCGGGCCGGGTGACCTGTTCACCGTGCGGAACATCGGCAACCTCGTGCCGCCGGCCGACGGCACCGACTCCTCGGTCGGCGCGGCGGTCGAGTACGCCGTCGGCGTGCTGGACGTCGCCGAGATCGTGGTGTGCGGGCACTCGGGCTGCGGTGCGATGAAGGCGTTGCTCGGCCGGGCGCCGGACGGGCTCGAACAGCTCGGTAGCTGGCTGCGCCACGGCGAGGCGACGCTGCGGCGCCGGGCCCGGGAGGCGCCGCTGCTGCTCGGCGGCGAGCGGCCGGCCGCGGAGGCCGACCAGCTCGCGCTGCAGAACGTGGTGCAGCAGCTGGAAACCCTGCGCGGCTACCCGGTGGTCGCGGCCGCGCTGGACCGGGGCGCGCTGCGGCTGACCGGGATGTACTTCGACGTCGGCGCGGCACAAGTGTCCCTTTTGGACGGTGCCGCGCGCGGGTTCGTCCCCGCGGGTGCGCTGGAGCACTGATCGCCCCGCCGGAGGCCGCCCCCGCGGGTGGCCTCCGGCGCAAACCCTTGTGTCGTACGGGATTCACCTGTCACGTGACAGGCAGCGGGCCGTGAACGGCGTGTTAACGCGACGCCCGATATGTGACATTCAGGCTAATTGTGGCCAGTTGTTCACTCGATCGGGTGGTACATAGCGGACATTTCACTCGATTTCCTGTTGCATGGTGATCATGAGACCCCTCGCCGTGCTCCGACACGACCTGCCGGCCTCACTGGTCGTCTTCCTCGTAGCCGTCCCCCTGTCCCTCGGCATCGCCCTCGCTTCGGGCGCCCCGGTCGCCGCCGGGCTGGTCGCCGCCGTCGTCGGCGGCATCGTCGCCGGCGCGCTCGGCGGCTCCGCGCTCCAGGTGAGCGGGCCCGCCGCCGGCCTGACCGTGGTCATGGCCGAAACCATCCAGACGTTCGGGTGGGTGGTCACCTGCGCGATCACCGTGGCCGCCGGCGCGTGCCAGATCCTGCTGGGGCTGAGCCGCATCGCGCGCGCCGCGCTGGCCATCTCGCCGGCCATCGTGCACGGCATGCTGGCCGGCATCGGCGTCACGATCGTGCTCGGCCAGCTGCACGTCATCCTCGGCGGCAAGGCCCAGAGCTCCGCGCTGGAGAACATCGCCGAGCTGCCCGGCCAGATCGTCGCCCACCACGACGCCGCCGCCATCGTCGGCCTGCTCACCATCGGCATCCTGCTGGCCTGGCCGAAGCTGCCGGCCGCCGTGCGCAAGGTGCCGGGGCCGCTCGCCGCGATCGCGGCGGCGACGGTGGTGTCGGTGGCCTTCGGGATGACGCTGCCACGCGTCGAACTGCCCGGTGACCTGCTGAACATCCACCTCGTCCCGCAGCTGCCGGACGGCGGCTGGGGCGGGTTCGCGCTCGCCGTCGTCACGATCGCGCTGATCGCCAGCGTGGAGAGCCTGCTCTCGGCGGTCGCGGTCGACCGCATGCACACCGGGCCGCGCGCCAACCTCGACCGCGAGCTGGTCGGCCAGGGCGCGGCCAACATGCTCTCCGGCGCGCTCGGCGGCCTGCCCGTCACCGGCGTCATCGTCCGCAGCTCCACCAACGTTGCCGCCGGGGCGAAGTCCCGGGCGTCGGCGGTGCTGCACGGCGGCTGGGTGCTGCTGTTCGTCGTCCTGCTCGCCGGCCTGATCCAGAGCATCCCGCTGGCCGCGCTGGCCGGGCTGCTGGTGCACGTCGGGGCGAAGCTGGTCAACCCCGGGCACATGAAGACCGTCCTCGCCCACGGCGACCTGCCCGTCTACCTGCTCACCCTCGCCGGCGTCGTCGTGTTCGACCTGCTCACCGGGGTCCTCGCCGGGATCGGGCTGGCGCTGGTGCTGATGCTGCGCCGCACGGTCTGGTCGGGCATCCACATCGAAAGGGAAGGCGAGGACTGGCGCGTCGTCGTCGAAGGCGTGCTGACGTTCCTGTCGGTGCCGCGGCTGTCGAAGGTGCTCGGGAGCGTCCCGGGCGGCGTGACGGTGCGGCTGGAGCTGGTCGTCGACTACCTCGACCACGCCGCGTTCGAGAGCCTGCACACGTGGCAGCAGGCGCACGAGCGCGCCGGCGGCACGGTGGAGGTCGACGAGGTCGGCCACCCGTGGTTCGGCGAGGGCAAGGCGGGCCGCCCGACGCGGTCCCGGATCCACGCGAGCCGGGCGGTGCCGCGCTGGCTGGCGCCGTGGTCGGAGTGGCAGGCCGTCGAAGGGATCCCGGCCCAGCAGACCCGCCGCGGGGCGACGGAGTTCCACCGCCGCGCGGCGCCGTTGCTGCGCGACACGCTGTCGGGGCTGGCGGACGGCCAGCGGCCGCGCACGCTGTTCATCACCTGCGGCGACTCCCGGATCGTGCCGAACCTGATCACCACCAGCGGCCCGGGTGACCTGTTCACGATCCGCAACATCGGCAACCTGGTCCCGCCGGGGCAGGCGGACCCCTCGATGAACGCCTCGATCGAGTACGCGGTGGGCGTGCTCGGGGTGGCGGAGATCGTGGTGTGCGGGCATTCGAGCTGCGGGGCGATGGCCGCGCTGGCCGACGGCCCGCCGCCGGGACCGCTGTCGGCCTGGCTGCGCCACGCGGAACCGAGCGCGCACCGCCTGGGCTCGGCGACGCTGGACGGAGCCGTCCCGGACCGCGAGGGCGACCGGCTGGCCCTGCACAACGTGCTCCAGCAGCTGGAACACCTGCGCGAGTACCCGTCGGTGGCGGCGGCCGAGTCGGCCGGGAAGCTGCAGCTGACCGCGATGTACTTCCACGTCGGCGACGCCCAGGTGTACCTGTTCGACGGCGCCGGGCGGACGTTCCGCCCGGCCGGGGCACCGGTGGCGGTCCCGGGCACCTGACCCACCCGTCGTGAGTGGCAAGGCGGGTTAGAACCCGCCTTGCCACTCACGAGCGGGGCCCGCTGACCACGGCCCGCGTGCGCGTGCGGTGGGTGACTCACTAAGTTGATGGTCCGTGACCATGCTGGTGATGACGGGGACCGGGACCGGGGTCGGCAAGACGATCACCACGGCGGCGATCGCGGCCGTGGCGGTGGCCGGGGGGCAGCGGGTGGCCGTGCTCAAGCCGGCGCAGACCGGGGTGCGGCCCGACGAGGCCGGTGACCTGCAGGACGTCGTCCGGCTCGCCGGCGCCGGGGTCACCACCCGCGAGCTGCGGCGTTACCCCGATCCGCTGTCACCGGAGGCCGCCGCGCGGCGCAGCGGGCTGCCCGCGCTCGACCCCGGGGAGATCGCGCAGGCCGCGTCCGACCTCGACACCGACCACGACCTCACCCTGATCGAGGGCGCCGGTGGGCTGCTCGTGCGCTTCGACAGCACCGGCGCGAGCCTCGCCGACGTCGCCTGGTCGCTCGGGTCGCTGGTCATCATCGTGGCCGAGGCCGGGCTCGGCACGCTCAACGCCACCGCGCTCACCGCCGAGGTCGCCACCAAGCGCGGGCTCACCGTCGCCGGGGTCATCATCGGCTCCTGGCCGGCCGAACCGGACCTCGCCGCCCTCTCGAACCTCGAAGACCTGCCGGTCGCCGCGGGCGCGCCGCTGCTCGGCGCGCTGCCCGCCGGCCTGGGGGACGCCTCGCGCGAGGAGTTCCTGTCCGCCGCACGGGCCGGGCTGTCGCCGTGGTTCGGCGGGGAGTTCGACCCCGAACTGTTCGCGGGGTGCGCTTCCGCCGGGAAGTGACCTGCATCGCTGTCGCCTCGACGCCCCTTCGTGCACGATGAGGACGTTTGCCGCACCACCACGATCAAGGAGCGCCCGTGACCGCAGTCCCGGACACCGATGTCCTCGCCTTCGCACGCGAGCAGGTCCTCGAGAACGGCGTAGGCCTCGGTGAACAGCAGGTCCTCGACGTGCTGCGGCTGCCCGACGACCGGCTGCCCGACCTCCTCGCGCTCGCGCACGAGGTGCGGATGCGCTGGTGCGGGCCCGAGGTGGAGGTCGAGGGCATCATCAGCCTGAAGACCGGCGGCTGCCCCGAGGACTGCCACTTCTGCTCCCAGTCCGGCCGCTTCCCGACGCCGGTGCGCTCGGCGTGGCTCGACATCCCGAACCTCGTCAAGGCCGCCCGGCAGACCGCCGAAACCGGCGCGACGGAGTTCTGCATCGTCGCCGCCGTCCGCGGGCCGGACCAGCGGCTGCTCTCGCAGGTGCGCGAGGGTGTCAAGGCCATCCGCGAGGACGGCAACGACATCCAGATCGCCTGCTCGCTCGGCATGCTCACGCAGGAGCAGGTCGACGAGCTCGTCGACATGGGCGTGCACCGCTACAACCACAACCTCGAGACGGCGCGCTCGCACTTCCCCGCGGTCGTCACGACGCACACGTGGGAGGAGCGCTGGGACACGCTGCGGATGGTCGCCGAGGCGGGCATGGAGGTCTGCTGCGGCGGCATCATCGGCATGGGGGAGACGGTCGAGCAGCGCGCGGAGTTCGCGGTGCAGCTGGCCGAGCTGAGCCCGCACGAAGTGCCGATGAACTTCCTCATCCCGCAGCCGGGGACGCCGTACGAGCACTACGAAATCGTCGAGGGGCGCGACGCCCTGCGGACGGTCGCGGCGTTCCGGCTGGCGATGCCGAAGACGATGCTGCGGTTCGCGGGCGGGCGCGAGCTGACCCTCGGCGACCTGGGCGCGGAGCAGGGCATGCTCGGCGGCATCAACGCGATCATCGTCGGCAACTACCTGACCAACCTGGGCCGGCCGGCTTCGGCGGACCTGGAGATGCTGGACGAGCTCAAGATGCCGATCAAGGCCCTCAGTGACAGCCTCTGACCCGGCCTTTTGCGTCCATTGTGGACAGGAAGCGCCGGGCGGGGCGGACCACCCGGCGTGCCACAACCCGAGGACGGCGCTGGAACCGCCGCGCTACTGCACGTTCTGCGCGCGCCGGCTGGTGGTCCAGGTCAGCCCCCTCGGCTGGACGGCCCGCTGCAGCCGCCACGGCGACACGGCCGGCGGCTGACGGGTAGACGACCGGACCGTTCACCCGGCCCGACGCGACACGGGCGAGCGGCTCACGGCCCGCACGCATCGACCGGTTACGCTCGGTGGCACATCGCAGGAGGGAGTCCGGGTGAGTGAGTCGTCGGGACCCGCGCACCGGCCGTCGGCCGTGGCCGGGCCGTGGTCGGTGCCCGTGCTGTTCCGGGAACGGCGGCCGCGCGTGGTCGTCAAGGGCGACCTGCTGCCCGCCGTCAGCGTGCTCGGCACCCTGAGCCTGCTGAGCTTCCCGCTCGCCTTCGCCTGGTCGCGGCTGGCGCCGCCCGAGCGCGTCCGCATCGTCGCCGCCGACGGCACCCAGGGCGCCCTGGAACTGGAGAGCTGGCACCGCTTCGACGACCTCGCCGTCTTCGGGTTCCTCCTGCTCGGGCTGGGGATCGTCGTCGGCGTCGTGGTCTGGCTGCTGCGCGAACGCCGTGGCCCGGTCGTGTTCCTCGCCGCCGTGCTCGGCGTCGGGCTCGCCGGTGCGCTCGCCGTGCTGCTCGGCGTCGGCTGGGCGAACAGCCACTACGCCGTGGCCACCCCGCCCGCGCTCGGCTCGGTGATCGAGCTGGCGCCGCGCCTGGAGTCGTGGTGGGTGCTGCTCACCGGCCCGCTCGGGGTGTCGATCGCCTACAGCCTGCTGGCCACCTGGAACGGCCGCGACGACCTGGGCCGCCGCCTCGGGTGATCGGTTTCCCCTAAAGTGGGCGCCGTCACCTACAGGGGGGAACCAGCAGTGACCGAGGACATCGAAGTTTCGCGGCACAACGCCGTCCGCTTCCCGGGCATCAGCCCGCGGGCCTACGAACACCCGGTGGACCGCGGCGCGCTCGCCACGCTGCGGGCCGTGCCCGGGTTCGCGCAGGTCGTCAAGGCCGTTTCGGGGTTCTACAACGAACGCGGCGAGCGGCTGATGGCGCTCGCGTCGTCGATCCGCGTCGGGCCGAAGCAGTACCCGGAGCTCGACCGGCTCCGGCACGAATGCGCCGAGACGCTCGACCTGCCCGCCGTGCCCAACCTCTTCGTCTACCAGGACCCGCGCATCCAGGCGTCGGCCGTCGGGATGGACGAGCCGTTCATCCGCGTGAGCACCGGGCTCGTCGAGCTGATGAACCAGGAGTCGCTGCGGTTCGCGATCGGCCACGAGATGGGGCACGTGCTGTCCGGGCACGCGGTCTACCGCACGATCATGGTGCGCCTGATCAGCCTGCAGGTGTCGATGTCGTGGACGCCGGTCAGCGCGCTCGGGATCCGGGCGATCATCGCGGCGCTGCGCGAGTGGTTCCGCAAGGCCGAGCTGTCGTGCGACCGCGCCGGGCTGCTGTGCAGCCAGGACCCGACGGCGGCGCTGCGGGCCCAGATCCAGGTCGCGGGCGGCATCGACCCGGCCCGCATCGACGTCCCGTCGTTCCTGCAGCAGGCCGCCGAGTACGAGTCGGTCGAGGACGTCCGCGACAGCTTCCTCAAGCTCAAGTTCGTCGAGACCGAGTCGCACCCGTTCGCCGTGGTCCGGGCGGCCCAGCTGCAGAAGTGGGCGGCCTCGGAGGAGTACCGCGCGATCCTCGCCGGCGACTACCCGCGCCGGGACTCCGACCGGCCGACGTCGGACTGGAAGGACGACCTGAAGTCGGCCGCCCAGTCGTACAAGGACTCGTGGAGCTCGTCCGCCGACCCGCTGACGAAGGTGTTCAGCGACGTCGGCGAAGCGGTTTCGGGCGCGGCCGGCAAGGTGTGGACCAAGTTCGGCAACGGTTCCTCGTCCTGACGGGCGTCAGTTGAGGCTGGCCGGGCGGCTCAGGTCGGTGAGCTCGCCCGGCGGCAGCGGCACCGCGCCCAGGGTGTTCAGGAAGCCCGTTTCCCGCGTCAGCAGGCGGCAGGCGATGCGCAGCCGGCGCAGCGGGTGGCGTTCCTCGAGCAGCCGCTGGCGGTCTTCCAGCGGGAGCAGGCAGTCGGACGCCAGCGTGTAGGCCAGTTCGCCGATCGTGGTGTCCGGCTCCGGGGCGTGCCAGTCGTCGCTGCGCCACGCCGTTTCGCAGTACCGCTGGTGCGCCGCGCGGGCGACCGTCGCCAGCCGCTCGGTCATGTCGCCGGCCGGGGACACCGGGTCGTCGTCGACCCACTCCACCGACGCGATCAGGTACGGCGCCGAAACGCAGTCGAGCTCGCGCAGCCGGAAGCGGCGCTGGGCCTGCGTCACGACGTCGAACCGGCCGTCCGGCAGGCGTTTCGCCTCGCGCAGCACCGTGCTGCAGCCCACCTCGTACAGCTGGTCCAGACCACGAACCTCGCGGGTCAGCGAGGACCGCAGGGCGACCACGCCGAACTCGCGCCCCGGCACGGTCCCGTTCACCAGGTCCGCCGTCAGCTGCCGGTACCGCGGTTCGAAGATGTGCAGCGGGAGGTTGGTACCGGGCAGCAGCACGGTCTGCAGCGGGAACAACGGGAGGATCGTCGTCGTCGCGTCACTTTCCGATTCCGGCTCGGTCACGCGTCCACGGTAAGGGGAGAACGCCTCCGGCGCAGCCTGGTCACCGTGATGGCGGCTTGAACACGGCGAACGGATCGGTGATCTGCATGCCTTTGCCGGCGAAGGAGAACTGCGCCGCGGGCCGCCCGCCCGCCCGGCCGGGCGCGGCCGTGTGGCCGGTGGGGACCAGCAAACCGCGCCGGGAGAGCACCCGCTGCAGGTTGGTCGCCGAGACGCGGTAGCCCAGCGCCGCCGAATACAGCCCGCGCAGCGCGGAAATCGTGAACTCGTCCGGCGCCAGCGCGAACCCGAGGTTCGTGTAGGAGAGCTTCGACCGCAGCCGGTCGCGGGCGCGCAGCACGATCGCCTCGTGGTCGAACGCCGTGCGCGGCAGCTTCGCGACGTCGTGCCACTCGGTGTCCTCCGGCACCTCGGGGTCGACGTCGGACGGCACGAGCCCCAGGAACGCCGTCGCCACCACCCGCGGCCCCGGCACGCGGTCCGGGTCGCTGAACACCGCGAGCTGCTCGACGTGCTTGAGCTGGCGGACGTCGACCTTCTCGGCGAGCTGGCGGCGGATCGACGTCTCGACGTCCTCGTCGGGCCGCAGCCGCCCGCCCGGCAGCGACCAGCGGCCGAGGTGCGGGTCCAGCGCCCGGCGCCACAGCAGCACCCGCAGTGTGTCCGAGCGCACTTGGAGTACCGCGCCCAAAACCTCGTGGGCCAGGGGGGCCTGGGTGTTAAGATGACTTCGCACGGTTTTCGATTGTAAGGCGAAAACCGGAGAGAGGTCCAGGAGGGCCCGATGACCACCACGTTGGTTCCGGAAGGTCTCACCCCGTTCGGCGGGGTCGAGGCGAACGCGGCCTGGGCGGAGGAGGTGCGGCGCCTGGCGGAGCAGCGGGACGCGGTCCTGCTCGCGCACAACTACCAGCTCCCGGAGATCCAGGACATCGCCGACCACACCGGCGACTCGCTGGCCCTGAGCCGCATCGCCGCGAGCAGCGACGCGTCCACCATCGTCTTCTGCGGTGTCCACTTCATGGCCGAGACGGCGAAGATCCTGTCGCCGGAGAAGACGGTCCTGATCCCGGACGCGCGGGCCGGCTGCTCGCTGGCCGACTCCATCACCGGCGCCGAGCTGCGGGCCTGGAAGGCCGAGCACCCGGGCGCGGTGGTCGTTTCCTACGTCAACACCACGGCGGAGGTGAAGGCCGAGACCGACATCTGCTGCACGTCCTCGAACGCCGTCGACGTCGTCGCCTCCATCCCCGCTGACCAGGAAGTTCTCTTCCTGCCCGACCAGTTCCTCGGGGCGCACGTCAAGCGCGTGACCGGCCGGGAGAACATGCACGTCTGGGCCGGGGAATGCCACGTCCACGCCGGCATCAACGGCGCCGAGCTGGCCGAGCGCGCGGCCGAGGACCCGGCCGCCGACCTGTTCATCCACCCCGAGTGCGGGTGCGCGACGTCGGCGCTCTACCTGGCCGGCGAGGGGGCGGTGGCGCCGGAGCGGGTCAAGATCCTCTCGACCGGCGACATGGTCCACGAGGCCCGCGACACCAAGGCCAAGACCGTGCTGGTGGCCACCGAGATCGGCATGATCCACCAGCTGCGCAAGGCCGCGCCGGACATCGACTTCCGCGCGGTGAACGACCGCGCGTCCTGCCGGTACATGAAGATGATCACGCCGGCGGCGTTGCTGCGGTGCCTGCGTGACGGCCTCGACGAGGTCCACGTCGACGTCGAAACGGCCGCTCGCGCGCGGGCGTCGGTGCAGCGGATGATCGAGATCGGGCAGCCCGGCGGCGGCGAATGACCACGCCGGTTAATGTCCCACAGGCGAAAACCCCGGTCTGGGAAGCTCGCGCGGACCTCGTGGTGATCGGCAGTGGCGTCGCGGGGCTGACCGCGGCGCTGCGGGCCCAGGCGCTCGGGCTGCACGTCCTGGTGGTCACCAAGGCGGCGGTCGCGGACGGCAACACGCGCTGGGCCCAGGGCGGTGTCGCCGTGGTGCTGGAAAACGAGCACGACCTGGACGACTCGGTCGACAAGCACGCGCAGGACACCTTCACCGCGGGTGCCGGGCTGGTCGACGAGCCGGCCGCGCGCTCGATCCTCGACGGCGGCCCGGCCGCGGTCGCCCGGCTCCGCGCGGACGGCGCCCGGTTCGACGCCGCGGCGTCCGGCCTGCTCGCACGGACCCGCGAGGGCGGGCACAGTGCGTTCCGGGTGATCCACGCGGGCGGCGACGCCACCGGCGCCGAGGTCGAACGCGCCCTGGTCGCGCAGGCCGGGCAGGCGCGGGTGCCGGTGCTGGAGCACCACATCGCCGTCGACGCGCTGCGCACGCCGGGCGGCCGGGTCGCGGGCGTCACCGTGCTCGACCGGAACGGCGTGCCCGGCGTCGTCCGTGCGGCGGCCGTGCTGGTGGCCAGCGGCGGGATCGGGCAGCTCTACCAGGCGACGTCGAACCCGGAGATCGCCACCGGCGACGGCCTCGCGCTCGCGCTGCGGGCCGGGGCGACGGTGGCGGACATCGAGTTCGTCCAGTTCCACCCGACCGTCCTGTACACCCCGGGCGCGCGGGGGCGCTGTCCCCTGGTCACCGAGGCCGTGCGCGGCGAAGGCGCGACGCTGGTCGACGGCGCCGGCCTGCCGGTGATGCGCGGTGTGCACCCGCTCGGCGACCTCGCGCCCCGCGACGTCGTCTCGGCGGCGATCACCCGCCGGATGGCGACCGCGCCGGGCGGCGTCGACGACCACGTCTTCCTCGACGCGACCGGGATCGCCGGGTTCGCGCGGCGGTTCCCGACGGTGTTCGCGGCGTGCGGGGCACTGGGGCTCGACCCCGCCGTGGACCCGATCCCGGTGACGCCGGCGGCGCACTTCTCGTGCGGTGGCGTGGTGACCACTGTGGACGGACGATCGTCGGTGCCCGGGCTGTACGCCGCCGGCGAGGTCGCGCGGACCGGGTTGCACGGGGCGAACCGGCTGGCGTCCAACAGCTTGCTCGAAGGACTGGTCGTCGGGCAGCGGGTCGCGGAGGCCGTCGCGGCGGACCTCGCGGCCGGGCTGCTGGCCGATCCGGCGCGGGGACGGCTTCCGTGGTGGACTTCCGCGCCGGCCGCCTCGCGTGATTCGCTGCAGCGCGTGATGAGCCGGTACGCGGCGATCGGCCGGGACGCCGACGGCCTCGCGGCGGCCGGTTCGGTGCTCGATCTGTCGCTTTCGGACACTCCGTTGTGGACGCATCGGGCGGTGGAGGACGCGGCGCTCACCGTGGTGGCGCAGGCGTTGCTCGCCGCGGCCGTCCGGCGCACCGAGTCGCGCGGGTGCCACGTGCGGACCGACTTCCCGGCGCCCGGCGAAGGCTGGCGGCGCAGCCAGCTCATCCGGCTCAGCCCCTCCGGCCAGCCCGTGCTGGCCGACCCGATCCCCCTGGAAGGTGTGGCATGACTTTCCCCCTTTCCGAACCGGTCCGCAAGCTGATCGCCGCGGCCGGGCTGGACGTCGACGACGTCGAGCGCGTGGTGACCACGGCGCTGCGCGAGGACCTGCGGTACGGGCCGGACGCGACGACGGCGTCGACCGTGCCCGAATCCGCCGTCGCGGTCGCGGAACTGACCCCGCGCGTGGACGGCGTGATCGCCGGGCTGCCGGTGGCGCTGGCGGTGTTCGACCTGGTGCTGGGCGACGGCTACGAGGTGCTGGCCCGGCGCGAGGACGGCGACCGGCTGGTCGCCGGGGAGCCGGCGCTGGTGCTGGCCGGGCCGGTGCGCGGGCTGCTCACCGCCGAGCGGACGGCGCTGAACCTGCTCTGCCACCTCTCCGGGGTCGCCACCGCGACCGCCGCCTGGGTGTCCGAAGTGGACGGTACCGGGTGCGCGATCCGGGACTCCCGCAAGACGTTGCCGGGGCTGCGGCTGCTGCAGAAGTACGCCGTCCGCTGCGGCGGCGGGGTCAACCACCGGCTGGGCCTCGGCGACGCCGTGCTGATCAAGGACAACCACGTCGTCGCCGCGGGTTCGGTGACCGCGGCGCTGGCCGCGGCCCGGGCGCACGCGCCGGAACTGGCCTGCGAGGTGGAGGTCGACACGCTGGACCAGCTCGAAGAGGCCCTGGCTGCGGGGGCGGACGAGGTGCTGCTGGACAACTTCACGCCCGAGGAGTGCCGCCGGGCGGTGGCGCGCCGCGACGAAGTCTCGCCGAAGACGCGGCTGGAATCCTCTGGTGGGCTCACGCTCGACCGTGGTAAGGCGTACGCCCGGTCCGGTGTGGACTATCTGTCGGTGGGCGGGCTGACGCATTCGTCGCCCGCGTTGGACCTCGGGATGGACCTTCGCTGAGGCGGTGTTCCGGGCTAGACTGACGGTGGCGGAATCCTTTTCCGCCACCGTCTTTCTTCGGGGGTTGGGGTGCGGTTACCGGCGGTGCTCGCGGTCACGGGCCTGGTGGCTGCTTCCGGGGTGCTCGGCGCACCGGCGGCCACGGCCGAGGGGTGCGCGAACCCCTCCGGCACCTACACCGGCGAAGTCCCGTGGGGCCAGCGCCTGGTCGACCCGGCGCGGCTGTGGCCCCTGACCCGGGGTGACGGGCAGCTGGTGGCCGTGATCGGCACCGGCGTCGACGGGCAGAACACCCAGTTCGCACCCGGCCAGCTCGAAGGCGGCGCGGGCACCGAGCGGACCGACTGCGACGGCCGCGGCACGATCGCGGCCGGGATCGTCGGCGCGCAACCGGATCCGTCGACGACGTTCGCCGGTGTCGCCCCCGGCGTGCGGCTGCTTCCGTTGCGCTATACCGCGTCCGACGGCGGCGACCCCGGTGCGCTCGCCGGGGCGATCGACACGGCCGTGGACCGCCACGCCGGCGTCATCCTGGTCGCGGTGCCCGCGGCGGCCGACAGCCCGGCGCTGTCGGCGGCGGTCTCGCGGGCGCGTTCGGCAGGGGCGGTGGTCGTCTCGGCGGCGTCGGCGACCCAGCAGGGCGCGCGGACGTACCCGACGGCGACGTCCGGGGTCCTGGCCGTCGGCTCGGTGAACCCGGCGGGCGAGCCGGTGCAGACGGAGGCCGGCGACCACGTCGGGATGGCCGCGCCGGGCGCGGACCTGGTGAGCACGTCGGCCGGCGCGGGCGGCGCGGTGGCGCACCGCTGGCCGGTGACGGACCCCGGCCTCGCGGCGGCCTACGTCGCCGGCGTCGCGGCCCTGGTGCGGGCGTACCACCCGGCGCTGTCCGGCGACCAGGTCGTCACGCGCCTGACGCTCACCGCCCACCGCCCGCCGTCGGGGTCCCACGACCCGCGGCTGGGCTGGGGAGTCCTGGACGCCTACGCGGCGGTGTCCTCGACGTTGCCGGCCGACGTCGCGCCGCCCGGCGCGGCTCCCGCACCGGCGTCGGTTCCCGCGGTGGTCCCGGCCGCGGCCCCCGCACCCCACCACGCCGACGTCGCGGCGGGCACGATCGCACTGGCCGGCGTCGCGGTGGCCGCGGCCGCCGGAGTCTTGGTCGCCGCCGTCCGCCGCGCCCGCCGCCGTGGCTGGCGCCCCTCCCGCTTCACCCCGTAACCGACCCTCCAGGTACGCGACCCGACCGTCGGGGTACGCGAGTCGACCCTCCGGGTACGCGTGATGCCCCGCCAATCACGCGAGATGCCCGCCCGATCACGCGTGATACCCCGAGTTCCGGGTCTGATCACGCGAGTTCGGCGTACCGGGACGGCGAACTCGCGTACCCCGACGGTCGGCTCGCGTACCCCGACGGTCGGCTCGCGTACCTGGAGGGTCGGTTCGTGTGGTTGGTGGGGTATCAGGCGGGGAGGGGGCGGGTGGAGCCGATGATCGAGACGGCGGTGCCGGCGCGGGTGACGTGGATCGTGAAGTCCGCGCCGGCGCGGGAGAAGCGGGTGATGTGCTCGCGGGGGGTGCTGCGGTCGTGGGACTCCCAGCCGTCGCGGTGCAACGCCGGGAGCAGGGCCGCCAGGCGGTCTTCCGGGGCCGGCGGGTCCGTCAGGCGGACGCCGTACTGCCAGCACAGCAGGTTCCCCGGGTTGATCGGGTCGCAGTCCAGCTCGCCGTCGACGGTCTCCTCGGCCGGGGCGCCGAAGGCGGCCGCGACGTCGTCGATCACCGTGGTCAGCTCGGCCGCCAGGCGGGTCAGTTCCGGGCTCATCGGAGCACGCTCCCGTCGCCGGTGAGGACGCGGTACATGTTCGTCCACGAATCCGAACCCGGCTTCAGCACGTCATTGTGCGACGAAACGCCCCACAGTGCCGAACCGTCCGCGGCGTTGCCGGTCGGCAGCTCGGTGACGCCGGGGAAGACGTCCGGGTCCGCGCCGTGCCCGATGCCGGTCCACTCCAGGCCCCACGCGTTGCCCTGGGCGAGCACGATCGGGTCGAGCGGTGCCGTCATCGAGTACCGCTGGACACCCGCCTGGCTCGGCGGCAGGTCGGACGGCGACCACACGCCGTGCCCCATCCCGGCCGACTCGACGTGCAGGACGCGGTCGACGTCGAGGCCGTGCGCCTCGGCGAGCCCGACCGTCGCGCCGCCGTAGCTGTGCCCGATCGCGGTGAGGGTGACGCCGGGGCCGGCGTGGCCCGCGATCTCGCCGCGCAGGTCGTCGGCGAACGTCTTGAGGTCCGGCGCCATCGCCTGCGCGTAGCTCGCGTCCGGCCCCTGCGCCACCGGGCCCTGGGGGAACACCCCGTCGGCCCAGACGACGACCGCGGTGCGTCCCGTCGGGTCCGCGGCCACCAGGCTGCGCCCGAGACCGGCGTAGGCGTCGAAGTTCGACATCTGCGTGTTGACGCCCGGCACGAACAGCCCGACGTTCCGCGTCCCCGGCTCGACGTGCCCGACGAGCTCGGCGATCCGGCCGTTGCCCGACGGATCGAACCGCAGGATCTGCCGGTCGTTCGCGAGGATGTCCTCGTACAGCTTGATCCGCGACTGCGACCGCGCGATCTCGCCGGGATCGGTCGACGCGGCCAGCCGCGCCCGCTCGGCCGTCAAGGCGTCGGCGACCTTCACGCGGTTGCCCGCGATGGCGTGCGCCCACGCGCCGGTGTCGGCCGCGCCGCCGATCCCGGCCGGATTCCCGGCGCGGGGCAACGGGTCCTCGGGCAGCAGCGCCCGGTACATCGCCGCGACCTGCGCGTCGGTGCGCCGGTACCCGGCCGCGCAGGCGACGAGTCCACTTTGGATCGTCCGCAGCCGGGACACGCTCGACTCGAGCTTGCCGCCCAGCTCCGCCATGGTCTTCTCGAACGTCTTGGCCGCGGCGGCGGACTCGCTCACCCGGCCGAACGCGGCGGCGGGCAGCTTCTCGCCCGCCACCGCGGTCTGCGCCCCGGCCAGCGCCTCGGCGCGCGAGCCGGACTCGCCGGCCACCGCGTCGAGGCGGGCCGGCGCCACGCGGTACCCCGCCGCCGTCATCAGGAGCCGTCTTCGCCGATGACCGGCGGGGCGACCGGCGCCGACTGGCCCCAGACGTTCTCGGTCTCCACCAGCCAGGCCGGGATCCGCCGTCCGGAGCCCATGTCCCCGCCGCCGCCCATGCCCATCGGCATCATGGGCATCATCGGCATCGCGCTCTTGGCCGCCGCTGCGCCCACGGCCCCGGCCGCGCCGCCGGCGAGCCCACTCAGCGCGTTGCCCGCGCCGCCGTCGCCGGCCAGGCCGGAGTGCGCCGCCGGGACCTCGCCGGGACCCGAGAGCCCGCCGCCGCCGACCGAAACCCCGCCGCCGCCGAGCGAAGGCGCGTCCCCGCCGCCGATCGGGATGCCGCCGCCGGTGCCGCCCTCGACGCCGGCGCCGCCCCCGCCGAGCTTCGTCCCCGGCGGCTGTTCCTTGTCGTCCTTGGGATCCTTGCCGGTGGCCCACGACGGCACCTTCGGCATGATCGAGCCGAAGCGGCCGAACGCGGCGGCCGAGGCCGCGGCGAGCCCGGCGGTGAACATGTCGCCGAACAGCGGGTTCGACGTCGGCACGGTCGTCCCCGGCTGGGGCATGTTCGTCGACGGCAGCGGGTGCCCGTCGGCCGGCGTCACGATGACGCCGGGGCCGGTCATGCCGTTGCCGACCAGACCCGGCGAACCGACACTGCCCGCACCTCCGCCGGCGGGCGGGGCCGTCGGCGTCTGGACGGCGTTCGGCGACGCCGGGATCGAGTCCTCGGCGACGGTGTACTCACCGGCCAGCTGCGTCATGACGACGATGGCCTTGCCGTGCGCCGAGCCGGCCGCGTTCGCGGCGCTCTGCTGCGCCTCGACGTTCGCGATGGCCTGCTGGCGCTGCTGCGCGGCGGCCTGGACGACGGCGGGGGAGGCGTCCGGCGGCAGCAGCGGCGGGTTCACCGCGAGCGCGACGTCGGCGGGGGCGACGTCCGGCACCGAAACCGGCGGCGGCATCTCCTTCTTGGCCTTCACCAGCGCGTCGGCGGCGTCGCCGAGCATCACGTTCATCGCCTCCGCGGTCTGCGCCACCTTCGAGATGCCGTTCGCGAGGTCGATGATCATGTGCTGGTACTGCTCGGCCGCACCGCCGGTCCACTGGTCCTTGAACTCGGTCAGCTCCGAGTCGAGGTTGTGGGCCTGCTCGTGCAGGTGCAGCGCGGCGGACTTCCACTTGTCGGCGGCGTGCCGCGCGCTGTTCGGGTCGCCGGCCTGCAGCATCGCGTACAGCTGCTGGTGGCTGTACGCGGCGAAGTTCGTGTGCGCGGTGTTCTTCGTCATCCCTTGCGGCTCCCGTCGGTGTCCCCGCCGCCCAGCAGGCCGAGCACCGGGTCGAGCAGGCCGGTGACGGCGCCCGAAGCGTGCAGGTCCCCGGCCACCGCCTGGTCGGCGCTGGAATACCCGTCGGCGACCGTGGTGGTGACGTCCTGGGCGAACCCGATCGCGCTGCGGACCTGGTCCAGCAGGCCCTGCATCTCCGAGACGGCGGCGCGGTGGGCGTCGGCCAGCGACCCGGCCTCCCCGAACTCGCCGAACAACAGCGGTTCTTCGCCCAGGGTGAGCAGGAAGTCGTTCGGTTTCGACATCGCGTGGATCTGGGTCTCCAGCTCCCGCACGAAGTCCTTCAGCGATTCCAGGTGGACGTAGTACGACTGGTCGTGCATCGGGTCCCGGCTCTCTGGTCGCGGTACGGGAAAGCCGGTCGGCCGGTGCGAGCGGGGGGTTTCCCGCACCGGCCGACCGACGTCTTGGCGCGGATCAGCCCGCGAACAGCCCCTGGTTGCGGTTCTCCAGCGACTGCTGGAGGTCGTGCGCCTCGCCGACCTTGCCGCCGAACTGCGCGATGATCGCGACGATGTCCGCGGTGGCCTGGCGCAGGCGCGTTTCGGCCTGGCGGGCCGCGTCACCGGCGGAGCTGCCGGAGGCGTACCAGGTCGCGGTGATCGGCTGCAGGTTCTGGTGCAGCTGCTCCAGCTGCGAGGTGAGCGCCTTGGCCTTGGCGGCCAGGGAAGCCGAGCTGTGCTGCAGCGCGGCGAAGTTGATTTCGACGACGTCGGCCATGGTGGGCGTCCTCTCGGGTCAGGGGTTGAGGCGGGGGAGCACGCCCGAGCCCTCGAGGGTGTGGCCGACCCCCTGGAAGCTCTGGTGGACGTCGGCGTCGCCGCGGCCGTAGTTCGCGTGGCTGGTGTGCACGAGCTGCGACATGGTGTCGAGCTCCTTCACCGCCGCGGTCATCTTCTCCTGCAGCCGCCGCTGGAGGTCCCAGAACGCCACGGCCTGGTCACCCTTGTAGTTGCGCAGGGC
The DNA here is from genome assembly GCF_040609695.1 of Amycolatopsis sp. NPDC004625. Lineage (NCBI taxonomy): Bacteria > Bacillati > Actinomycetota > Actinomycetes > Pseudonocardiales > Pseudonocardiaceae > Amycolatopsis > Amycolatopsis sp. NPDC004625. The sequence continues at coordinate 202,817 of NZ_JBEXKX010000013.1, read as the reverse complement.
CTCGGTCAGCTCGGACTCCAAGCTGGCCATCGTGGACTTGGCGTTCGTCGCGGTTTCCTCGAAACCCTGGACGGCGCGCGTCATGGCAGCGGAATCTGCCTGGAATCCCGGACTGGACATCGACGGGCCACCTCCTTCCTGAAGCGAATTCCCCGGGCGCGGTGGTCCGCGCGGTGTGAAAGTCACGCTAGAAAAGAGCCCTGTGTGGTCAAACGGCACAACTGCCGGTCGTGCTGACGGCACTATTACCCACACCCCCGGAGGTAGGGCCCGCCATACCCCGCCGACGGTGGCTCGCTCCAGTGCTTCCGCCGCGCCCGCCCGCCAGGCTTACCACCATGGCAGACAAGGGAAATCCGCTGGTCACGGTCCGCGCGTGGCACCGCCCGCTGGTGGTGCTCGCCGGGGCGATGGGGGTGCTGTGCGCGATCTCGCTGCTCGGGCTCCTCTTCGATGATCGCACGCTGGTCAATGCGCCGATCTGGCTCAAGCCGTTCAAGTTTTCGGTGTCCATCGGCATGTACGCGCTGACGCTGGCGTGGCTGCTGACGCACGTGCGCCGCGGCCGGCGCGCCGGCTGGTGGTTCGGCACGCTGTTCGCCGCCGGGATCGGCCTGGACTTCGTGCTGCTGGTGTGGCAGATCATCGTCCGCGGCCGCACGCTGCACTTCAACCAGTCGACGCCGATGGACGCCGCGATCAACAACGTCGTCGCGGGCGGCGCGTACACGGCGTGGCTGATGACCGCCGCCGTCGCCGTCCTCCTGCTCTTCCAGCGCATCCCGGACCGGGCCCTGCGGTCGGCCCTGCGCTGGGGCAGCGGGCTCGCCGTGCTGGGGATGTACGTCGCGACGCTGATGTTCTCGCCCACGCCGTCGCAGCAGGCGGTGCTCGAAGCGAACGGCAAATACTCGACGTTCGGGGCGCATTCGGTCGGGATCGACGACGGCGGCCCCGGGCTGCCGATCACCGGCTGGAGCACGGTCGGCGGGGACCTGCGGATCCCGCACTTCATCGGCATCCACGGCCTGCAGGCGCTGCCGCTGGTCGCGTTCGGGCTGCTCCTGCTGGCCCGCCGGGTCCCGGCGCTGGAGTCCGACCTCGTCCGCCGCCGGCTGGTCCGGACCGCGGGCGCGGGCTACGCCGGACTGCTCGCGCTGCTCACCTGGCAGGCCCTGCGCGGCCAGTCGATCGTGCACCCGGACTTCTGGACGCTCGCCGCCGCCACCGGCCTGATCGCGGCCGTCGCCGTCGCGGGCACGCTGTCGCTGCGGTCGGTGCCGCGGCCGCCGGTCGTTTCTGCCGAAATTCTGAGATCCGCCCGGTAGACCGGGACCTCCCGGGCGAGAGGCGGTCGAGATGGTCCACCCGCAGGCACTGCTGGACGAGCTGGCCCACCGCCCGGAGGTCCCGGCGTTCGAACACGGCCCGCGGGTGACCACCCGCGGGCAGCTGCGTGAGCTGATCGGCCGGTGCGCGGCGGGCCTGCGGGCGGCCGGGCTGGGCCCGGGCGACGGCGTCGGGCTCGCCACCGGCGTCACGCCGGAGGGGTTCGCCGCGCTGGTGGCGGTGCACGTGCTCGGGGCGCGCGCGGTCGCGGTGCGGCCCGGGCTGCCGGAAGCGCAGCTGCGGCACATCCTCGGTGACGTCGCGGCGGTGGTCGCCGACGGGCCGGTGGACGCCGCGGTGCCGGTGCTGCCGCTGGAGCGCCTGCTGGGGACCTACGCCGAGCCGGTGCCGCAGGGCCGGCTCGACGACATCGCGACGGTCGTGTTCACCAGCGGCAGCACCGGTGTCCCGAAGGGGGTCGCCTACAGCTACCGCGCCTTGACCGAAGGCCGGGTGTGGCGGCCGCCGGTGCCGGGCTCGGCCCACGAGCGGCTGGGCGCGGGGTTCGGGCGGTACCTGCTGTTCGGGACGCTGGCCAGCGCGGTGATGGTCGAGCAGCTCGGGGTGTGCCTGTTCGCCGGCGGCACCGCGGTCGTCCCGGCGGGGAACCCCGACTTCGCGCGCGTGCTGCCGGAACTGCGCATCACGGCGGCGCTGACGACGGTGCCGCGGCTGAACCAGCTCCTGGAACTCCTGCGTTTCGAGGACGTCGACCTGAGCGCGGTGCGGGCGCTGATCGTGGCCGGGTCGCCGGTGCCGCCGCACAAGCTCGCCGAAGCGGCCGAGCGGATCGGGCCCGCGATGCACCACGCGTACGGCCAGACCGAGACGGGGATGCTGACGATCTGCCGGGCCGACGAGGGCCTCGGATCCGTCGGAAAAGCCTGTGACACGGTGGAAATCGTGGCGCGCCACGGCGAGGTCCGGGTGCGCACGCCGTCGGCGTTCGCGGGCTACTGGCGTGACGAGGCCGCCACGGCCGAAGTGCTGCGCGACGGCTGGGTGCGCACCCAGGACCTCGGGTTCGTCGACGACGACGGCTACCTGCACCTGTCCGGCCGCGCGCGGGACGTCGTGATCGTGAACGCGGTCATCCACTACTGCGGCCCGATCGAACGGGCGATCGCCGCGCACCCGGACGTCGACCAGGCCTACGTCGTGGCGGTGCCCGACGAGCGCACCGGCGAGGCGGCGCACGCGTTCCTGGTGCCGGCGCCGGGCCGGGAGCCGGACCTCGGCGAGGTGCGCAAGGCGGTGGCGGCCGAACTGGGGGAGGCGGCGATCCCGGCGCGGTTCAGCTTCGTGGGCGCGGTCCCGGTGGCCCCCTCGGGAAAGCCGGACAAGGCGGCGCTGCGGGCGTCCATTGTGGACTGACTACGTTCCGGCGCGCAGGTCGGCGATCACCTTGGCGACGCGCCGATGCCGGGTCTCGTCGGTCTTCGCCTGGCCGATGGGCAGCACGAACCGCTGCTTCGCGCTGTAGGAGAGGCTCTCGAACCGGGCTCGCGCGGTGGCGTCGGCGGCAAGCGCTTCGGCCAGCTCGGCGGGGACGTCGAGTTCGCGGGGCGCGGTGTCGAGGGCGATCTCGACCTCGACGTCGTCCCCGGCGGCGACCCCGGCCGCCCCACGGTTCTCCGCGCTGAGCGGCACCAGGAACTGCCCGCCCCGGCTGGCGACCGTGGTGCGGTAGGTGTGCCCGCGCAGCGTCACGGTGACGGCGGGCTTCTTGCCGGCCCCGAGCGCCTCGACGACGTCGGCGGGCACCGGCAGGCCGGTCGCGGTCCTGCCGCCGAGCAGCACGGTCGTGCGGAACTTCATGGAGCGAGAGTATGCCGCGTGCCGGCCGCCGGCACGCGGCACACCCGCGCTCGTCAGACGCCGGCGGTGGTGCGGATCCAGCTGCGGCTGGAGGCGATGCTCGCGTAGTTCTGCGTGCCCTGCGGGTTCGAACCGGAGTTGTTCCCCGTCGAGCACACCCCGACCTGGGTGCCGTTGGACAGCTGCGGGCCACCCGAGTCGCCGTGCCACGCCGAGCCGTTGACGCCCTGGCTGGCGATCGCCGTGCCGCCGAAGGCGTCCGTGCTGAGACCCGTGACGCGGACGTTGGCGGTCTTGAGGGTGCTCGAGGGCGGGCTGCTGCCCTGCGTGCGGCCCCAGCCGTAGATCTGGTTGGTCGATCCGGTCGGCGGGTTGCCGGTGCCGAGCTTCATGAAGGTGGTGTTGACCGCGGTCGTCAGGTGCAGCAGGGCGATGTCCCCGTTCGGGGACGCCTTCTGCTGGTCGACGACGGCGTTGGTGCCCTGCTGGAGCGTCACGTTGCCGACCTTGACGTGCATGCCCGGCGAGTTCAGGCAGTGCCGCGCGGTGAGCACCCACTGCGGGGCGATGATCGTCCCCGAGCACTCGAAACCGCCGTAGGTCGTCACGTTGTTCCAGTAGATCTGGGCGCCCCACGGCGCGGAGGAAACGGTGCTCCCGCCGATGATGTCCTGCTGGGCGTCCGCAACCCCCGCTGAGACCAGGCTCAGCGCCGCGGCGGCCGCTCCGACCGCCGCTACAGCCCTCGACATTCGCATGAAAATGCCCTTCGGCCAGGTGATCCGGATGTCGTCCCCGAAACCGGGCGACCCTGGCCAAAGTAGGTTCGGGGGCAGATTTCAGGTACCTACCGAAGTCGGTAACTTGCCGACGGTGACGGATGGGTCCGTGTCGGGGCGGGGCGTCAGGACTCCACCGGTTTCGTCCACGCCACCTGCACCAGCCCCGTCCCGTGCCGCCGCGAGACCAGCGTTCCCCGGCCCGGTGGCTGCGGTGCCGGCTTGACCTCGCCCAGCAGCGCGCCCTCCTCCTTCGCGCCCGACATCACCAGCCCCGGCGAACCCAGCTCCCGCAGCCGCTGCAGGACCGGCTCGAACAACGCCCGCCCGGCACCACCGGACCCGCGCACGATCACCAGGTGCAGGCCGATGTCCCGGGCCTGCGGCAGGAACTCCAGCAACGGCTGCAACGGGTTCCGCCCCACCGTCGCCACCAGCTCGTAGTCGTCCACCAGGACGAACAGCTCCGGTCCGCGCCACCACGAGCGGTTGCGCAGCTGCTCCGGCGTCACCGACGGGCCGGGCAGCCGGTTGCGCATCGCCTGGGCGCACTCCGCGATCAGGTCCGTCAGCTTGCCCTCGGCCCCCGCGTAGCCCAGCAGGTGCGGCTCGGAGACCGCGCCCAGCAGGCCCCGGCGGTAGTCCGCGACGATGATCGCCGCCTCGTCGGGCGCGTAGGCCGACGTGATGCCCTGTGCCACCGCGCGCAGCAACGAGCTCTTCCCCGACTCGACGTCGCCGAACGCCACGAAGTGCGGGTCCGCCGCGAAGTCCAGGTACACCGGGCGCAGCGTCGATTCCGCGATGCCCAGCGTCACCTGACGCGAGGGGGCCGGCGGCAAGGTGTCCAGGGGCACCTCCGGCGGGAGCAGCCGGACCTGCGGGGCACGCGGTCCCCGCCACGCCTCCGAGATCCGCCGCACCAGGTCGATGCCGCCCGCGCCGACCGTTTCCGGGCGCTGGTCGGCGTCGATGCGGGGCAGCGCCGCCAGGAAGTGGAGCTTCTCCGCGGTGATGCCGCGGCCCGGGCGGTCGGTCGGGACGTTGGCCGCCACCTTGCGGTCGACCGACGAATCCATCGGGTCGCCCAGGCGCAGCTCGAAGCGGGTGCCGATCGCGTCGCGCAGCTGGGCGCGGACGCCGATCCACTGGTTCAGCGACACGATCACGTGGATGCCGAAGCCGAGCCCGCGCGCGGCCAGGCCGGTGATCTGCTCTTCCAGCTGCTCGTACTCCTGGCGGATCGTGGTCCAGTTGTCCACGAGCAGGAAGACGTCGCCGAACTCGCGGCCGTCGGTGCTCTCGGTGAACTCGGACCGGCGAGCGCGGAACGCCGCCATCGACTCGATGCCCTGCGCCGCGAAGAACTCCTCGCGCTGCTCCAGCAACGTCGTCAGCTCGGCGACGACCCGGCGGCAGCGCTGTGCGTCCCGGCGGGTCGCGTACCCCGAGACATGCGGCAGCCCGGCGATCGGCGCCAGCGCGCCGCCGCCCATGTCCAGCACGAACAGCTGCACCTCGGCCGGGGTGTGGGTCAGCGCGAGCATGCCCGCGATGTCCTTCATCAGCGTCGACTTCCCGCTCTGCGGCGCGCCGACGATCAGCGCGTGCCCGGCCGCGCCGGAGAAGTCGGCCCAGTGCAGGTCGCGGCGCTGCTCGAACGGCTTGTCCACCAGCGCCACCGGGATCGTCAGCTTCCCGTTGCCGCCCCAGCCGAGCGGGCACAGGCCGCGCGCGGCGTCTTCGCCCAACGGCGGCAGGAGCTGGTCCAGCGTCGGCGGTTCGGCCAGCGGCGGCAGCCAGATCTGGTGCGCGGCCGGGCCGCGGCCCGTCAGGCGCGACAGCATCGCGCCGATGATCGTCTCGCCGGTGCCGTCGGCTTCCGGAGCGGGAGACACCTCGGTCGTCACCGGGATCTCCACCGGGGCCAGGGAAAACGGCAGTACGCCGAGCTCCTGGCCGTCCTCGCGCACGACCGTGCTCCGCGGCGGCAGCTCCCCGGAGACGTAGGCGGCCTTGAGCCGGATCAGGGTGTCGGTGTCGGCCTTCAGGTACGCCGACCCCGGCACCGGCGGCAGGTGGTAGGCGTCGGCCACGCCCAGCACCGCCCGGCTTTCCGCGGCCGAGAACGTCCGCAGGCCGATCCGGTACGACAGGTGCGAGTCGAGCCCGCGCAGCCGGCCCTCCTCCAGCCGCTGCGACGCCAGCAGCAGGTGGATCCCGAGCGAGCGGCCGAGCCGGCCGATCGCCACGAACAGGTCGATGAACTCCGGGCGCGCGGACAGCAGCTCGCTGAACTCGTCGATGATCACCAGCAGCGACGGCAGCGGGTCCAGCGGCGCGCCGTCCGCGCGGGCCTTCTCGTAGTCGCGGACCGACGCGTAGTTCCCGGCCGCGTGCAGCAGTTCCTGCCGCCGCAGCAGCTCGCCGTTGAGCGCGTCCGCCATGCGGTCGACCAGCGCGAGGTCGTCGGACAGGTTCGTGATGACGGCGCAGGTGTGCGGCAGGCCGGTCATCCCGGCGAAGGTCGCGCCGCCCTTGAAGTCGATGAGGGCCAGGTTCAGCGTCTCCGACGAGTGCATCACGGCCATCGCCGTCACCAGGGTCCGCAGCAGCTCGCTCTTGCCGGACCCGGTCGCGCCGATGACCAGGCCGTGCGGGCCCATCCCGCCCTCGGCCGACTCCTTGAGGTCCAGCTCGACCGGACGGCCTTCGGGGTTGACGCCCAGCGGGATCCGCAGCCGGTCCCGCGCCGCGCGCGGGGCCCACGTCACCGCCGTGTCGGTGTCGCGCGGGTCGCCGATGCCGAGCAGCCCGGCCAGCCCGAACGTCGACGACATCGGCTTCTCGCCGACGACCGCGGCCGGCGTGTGCAACGGCGTCAGCATCCGGGCGAGGGCTTCCGCGGCGCCGCGGTCGAGCGTGTCCGGGCGGCCGAGGAAGCCGAGCCGCTGTTCGCCGCCGTCGCCGACGACCATGCCGAGCGACGCCGGCGCGGTGTGCAGGCTCAGCAGCCGTTCGGTCGAGGACGTCCGCGGGTGCTCCGGCCCGACCTCGAGGACCGTGACGCCGAGCCGGCCGTCCTCGCCGATCAGCCGGGGTTCGCCGTGGGCGGTGCCGCCGTCGACGACGACCACCAGGTGGGGCAGGTCGAGCTCGGCGGCCGCGCGGCGGCTGAACGCGGGCCGTTCGCCGAGGTCGGCGCCCAGCAGCTCGGCCAGCCCGGCCGCGGTGTCGGCGGCCAGCCGCCGCGAGCCGACGGCGTCGGCCGCGCCGGCCGCGGTCGCGTGCGGCAGCCACTTCGCCCACTCCCAGTCGTGCTGCCGGGCCGGCGACACGCACACCGCGACCCGCAGGTCCGCGGGGGAGTGGAAGGTGACCAGCTGGCACAGCAGGGCCCGCACCAGGCCGAGCACGTCCGGCCGCCGCCCGGCCACGGTGACCGCGGCGAACGACCGCAGCGACAACGCCACCGGCAGGCCGTCCACCGTCGAGTAGGTGCGGATGAAGTGCTTGAGGCTGGTGGAGGACACCGGGTCCAGGTCTTCCAGCGGCACGGTCTGCGGTGCCTTGAGCGGCGTCGCGAGCCGCTGCGGCCCGGTGCCCGCGCGCACCTGCGCGAACTGCGGCTCCGCGCGCCGGCGATCCCACAGCTTGCCGGTCTCGACGTAGGCCCACAGGTCCGCCGGGTCGGGCTGGACGGCGATCATGGCCGCGCGCTGGCCGTCGGCGATCTCGCGGACCTGGGCGCGCAGCCCGGACAGGTACCGCTGGTAGTCCCGGCGCTCGTCGTTGATCTGCGCCTTCTTCGCCATGCCGCCGCGCCCGAGCGACATCACCACCATGCCGCCCATGGCGCAGAGGAACAGCGCGCCGAAGACGTAGGTCATCACCCCGCCGTCGCGTCCGATGTAGACGAACGACATCGCGCCCATGCCGAGCATCATCGGCAGGAACATCATCAGCTGCATCATCCCGCCGGACGAGCTCTTCGGGAGCATCGGCGGCGACTGCAGCACGATCTCGGAAGGACGCTCGGGGGACAGGCTCATGGGGCGATGCTCCAGCGGTTCGGGGTGGCTCTGACCGGTATTTTGGCCACTCGCCGCCCCTTCGCGGTGGGTACTTTTGCCGTCCGCCCGCTTCCGGGGCCGAACCTACGCTCAGCCGAGCACCCCCCCCGGAAGGAGACCCATGGCCGGCGAGTACCGGGCTGAGCCCGAGGCGATGCGCTCCGCCGTGGGCAACGTCGGGGGCATCATCGCCCACGGCATCAACGCCGTGGCCGACCTCGAACGGCTCGTCGTCCAGCCGATGTCGTTCGCGACCTTCGGCAGCGCGGTCGCCGCCGCGAACGCGGCCCTGCACTCCAGCCAGATCACCGCCGTCCGCACGCTCCTGCAGCTGCTGCAGCAGGTCAACGGGCTCGTCAAGGCCAGCGCCGACGCCTACCAGGCGGCCGACCAGGACGCGGCCGCCGGCTACGGCGGCGGCCACCAGGGCGGCTCGCCGGCACCGGTGTCGTCGATCTGGGGCAGCCCGCACGCCTCCGAGCTCGCCACCCTGGCCATCAACGACAGCGCGGGCGCCCACGGCGAACCGTCGTCGGTCGGGAACGTGCTGCGCTACCTCGGTGACGCGCGGCTCGGCCGGCTCGGCGACCACCCGATCACCGACACCCGCTTCCACGGTGTCGCCGACTTCAACGACTGGCTCGCCGGCGACGCCGACAACCAGGCGCGGATCGGGCTGATCGAGGTCTACGCCGGCACCGCGCGCACGTTCTCCGACGTGCCCGGCGGGGTGCACAGCGGGGACGTCGTGGTCGTGGAGCCGCTGATGTTCTCCGACCGCCAGCCGGTCATCGGCGTCGCCGGCGACGGCGGCCGCCTCTACAACCACGGGCTGCTCGACGCCCGCATCGGCGGGCTGGCGAAGGTCAGCGTCTACCGGCCCGCCTCCGTCGTCGCCTGATCGTCCGCTCCTTGAATCTCTGTGAGGTCCGATGCTGACTTTCCCGAACTCCAGCGCGATGGACGCGACCGCGTCCTCGGGCGGGCCGATCACCGTCCTGCCGCAGATCGTCACCGGCCAGCCGGAACAGATCGCGAAGCACGTGGTGGACCTGGTCAAGAAGGCCGAGCAGTTCCTCAGCATGTACAACGAGCTCACCAAGGCCGCCGACCAGCTCGGGAAGATCTGGTCGGGCGCGGCGAGCGAGTCGGCGCTGAAGAAGATCAGCGACTCCCTCGGCCAGCTCACGAAGATCATCAACGTCGTGCAGAAGGGCGCCGAGCTGCTCGGCGTGTCCGGCACGCTGATCAAGACCGCGCAGGAGGCCTACCGCGCGGTGGTCTCCGCGGTGAACCCGACGGTCGCCGCGCTGATGTCGAACTGGTGGACCTACGGGGCCGCGGTCGCTTTGTCGACCGCGACGAGCGCGTCGCTGCGGGCGTTCATCACCGCGATCGGCGCGCTGCTCAAGGCGCTCGGCGCGGTCGACCTCGCCCAGCAGGTCACCACGCTCGCGCAGGTCATCGGCGAGATCGAGAAGCTCTTCCACCACGGCTCCGGCAGTTCGGGCGCGACCACGCCGTCGATCGGGAACACCCCGGTCGGCGCGCCGCAGACCCCGGCGCCGGTGGCGAGCCCGTCGGGGCAGCAGGCGGTGGCGGGCGGGAGCGGCGGGGGGATCCCGCAGCAGCCTTCGTTCACCGACTACACCCCGCCCGCGCTCGCCACCGGCGGCGGTTCCAGCGGCACCGGCGCGACCCCGGCCAACAGCTGGATTCCCGTCGACCCCGCCGGGACGACGACACCGGCGGCGGTCCCCGCGCCCGCTCCGGCCCCCGCGCCGGCGACCGTTCCGGCCCCCTCGACCGGGCACCCGGACGAGGTCGTCATCCACACCAACCTCAGCACCGGTGAGTCCACTGTGGAGGCTCCGGGCGGGCAGGACTTCGACCTCGACATCGCGCTGGACTACAACGGCAAGCACTTCAGCCAGCACGTCGGTTACGACGCGGCCGGGAACTGACCGGTGGCGGGCTCGGGGGTCGTCGACGCGTCCGGGGTGGTCAGCTCGGTGCTGTCCGGGTACCGGCAGGTCCTGGTCGAGTGCCGGCGCCGGGTCACCGGTGATCCGGCCGCGCTGAGTGCCGCGTCGCAGCGGGTCGCGACCCAGGCCACGACGGTCTCGGGCAAGGCGCGCGAAGTCGGCGAGTCCGCGAAGACGCTGCACGCGGACTGGGACGGCGACGCCTACACCGCCTTCGCGACGGCGGCGGAGAAGCTCGGCGAAGGGCTCACCGAGGCCGCCACGAAGCTCGACGACCAGGCAAAACGGCTTTCGACCGCCGCGCAGCTGGTGCAGTCCGCGGAGGCCGCCGTCGACTCGGTGCTCGCGCAGTTCGACCAGTACGCCGCCCAGCTGACCGCCCAGGCCCGCGCGGTGAACTCCGCCTCGGTCGGTGCGTTCATCCAGGCCGCCCGGCAGCTCGGCGAACAGAGCGTCGCGGCGGCCCGCCAGGTCGTCGACGAGTTCTCCGACGCGCTCGCCGAGCTGTTCCCGCCCGAAGGCGTCGGACGGCTGGAGCACGAGCTCGGCAAGTGGGCCCGCGGCCCGCTGCACTGGCTCAACGGCGAACCCCTCGACGGCCGGAAGCGGCCGCGGACCGTGCCGTCGTGGTTCGGCAACTCGGGCTGGAAGAAGCTCACCTGGGACGGCCTGGAAGGCACGCGCGCGCCGAAGAAGGCCGACACGCCGTTCGGGCAGCCCGAAGCCGAGGGCCTGAAGAACAAGATCGGCCGCAACACCGAGATCACGTACTACAAGTTCCAGCACGAGCAGGACGGCCTTTCCCCCGAGTACGACGGGAAGATCACGTCGAAGGGCTGGGACGCCGGCGCGTCCGGGCACGCGGAACTCGCGGCCCTGCACGGCGAAGCCGAAGCCAAGAAGGAGTGGGGCGTCGCCGAAGCCCACGCCAAGGGCACGGTGTTCGCCGGCGGCGAGGTCAGCGCGTCCGGCACGATCGGCGCCCACGGCGTCGGCGCGCACGCCAACGCCTTCGTGGGCGGGAAGGTCGAGGGCGAGGTCGCCGCGGACGTCGCCGGGATCGGCGTCGGCGCGAACGGGACCCTGCAGTACGGCCTCGGCGCGCAGCTCGACGCCCAGGCCGTCTACGACGCCGGGCACCTCAAGGTCAACTTCAAGGCGGGCGCGGCACTCGGCCTCGGGCTCGGCGTCGGCGCGAAGATCGACATCGACCTGCCGAAGCTCGGCCACACGATCGGCGAGTACGGCGGCGCCGCCGTCGACGCGGTCAGCCACGCGGCAACCGATGCGGCCGACGCCGTCGGATCCGCTTGGAACGACGCCGTTTCGTCCGTGGGGCTGTGATGACGCTTCCCCTCGACTTCGTCATCCCGGACGGCTGGACCGCCGTCGACCCGGGCGACTCGGGTGCGGTGTTCGTCGCCGTGCACGCCGCTTCGCCGGGCGAGTTCGTCCCGAACATCACGGTGAGCGTGCAGCAGCGGCCGGACGGCGCCTCGATCGACGCGGTCGCCGACGAGGCCGTCGAACGGCTTTCGCTGACGCTGGCCGGGATCGAGGTGCTGAACCGCCGCGACGTCGGCGAGCCGGCCGCGCCCGGCGTCATGCAGCTCCTGCGCCTGCGCACCGGCGAAGGCACCGAGCTCATCCAGACCCAGGTGCACCTGACCGTCCCCGGCGCCACGCCGGCGGAGCGGCTGGTGCTCGAGCTCGCCTGCACGGCCGCCCCCGCGACCGCGCGGCGGCTCGCACCCGGTTTCCAGCGGTTCGTGGGCAGCGTCCACGTCCGCCAGCACGAAGGGAAAGCACAGTGACCGATCCGTACGCGGTGCCGGACATGGACGAGCTGCTCGCGCAGGTGCGCAAGCAGACCGAAGAGGTCCAGCGGATCCAGCGCACGGTCGAGGCGATGGAGGTCAAGGCGCACTCGCGGCAGAACGAGGTCACCGTCACCCTCCGCGGCGACGGCCGGTTCACCTCGATCGACATCGACCCCCGCGCGATCCGCGAGTACGACGCCCGCAACCTGTCGGAGATCGTCCTGGAGGCGGTGAACGCCGGGCTGCAGAAGCTGGCCGAGGCTTCGAGCGCCAAGTTCGCCCCGGTGATCGCGGCCGCGAAAGACGTGTGATGACGGCGTCTCTGACCGGCACGACCCGGCGGGTCACGGTGGTCACGCCGCGGGCCCGCGTCGACGTCGCCCTGCCGCAGCAGTCGACGTTCGCCGAGCTGGTGCCGCAGCTGGTCCGGCTGGCCGGTGCGGCCGGGCAGGCGTCGGCCGAGCACCCGGGGTGGGTGCTGTCCCGGCTCGGCGGGGCACCCCTCGCCTTGGGGCTCAGCGTCGCCGCGGCCCAGATCCGCGACGGCGAAGTGCTGCACCTGACCCCGCGGGAGCGCCCGCGGGGTCCGCTGCTGTTCGACGACGTTGTCGACTCGATCGCCAGCGTCGCCGACACCTCCGGGGGCTGGGGCCCCGCGGTGGCCCGCCGGTCCGGCCTGGTGGCGGCGGTGGTCCTGCTGCTGGCGGGCGGCCTGCTGGTGCAGGCGGCCGCGTCGGGCAGCGTCCTGGCGCCGATCGGGACCGGGCTGCTGGCGCTGGTGCTGCTGCTCGGCGGCGGCGCGTTGAGCCGGGCGTACGGCGACGCCGAAGCGGGCGCCGCGGGAGCCGTGGCCGGCGTCGGCGTGGCGTTGCTGGCGGGGATGTCGGTGCTGCCGCCGCACCCGCTGTTTTCGCTGTCGGCGGGGCCGTTGGCGGCGGGCCTCGCGGCGGTGACGGTGTACGGCGTGCTGGCGGCGGTTTCGGTGGCGGACCGCCTGCCGTGGTTCGTGGCGATCACGGGCGCGGCGGGCTTCGGTGCCGTCACCTGCGGGGTGGTCCTGCTGGCGGGCGTCTCGGCGGGGTCGGCCGCGGCGGTGGTCGCGGTGCTCTGCACGGCGTTGGCGGCGGTGGCCCCGATGCTGGCGTTGCGCCTGGCCCGCTTGCCGCTGCCGCGCGTCCCGGACGACATGGAGGCGTTCCGCGCGGACGAGCAGCCGTCGCTGGGAACCGAGATGATCGGCCGGACGTCCCGGGCCCAGGCGGTGCTGACCGGCTTGCTGGTGGCGCTCGGCCTGGTGGTGCTGGCGGCGTCGGTCGTGCTGGCTTCGGGCGGGCCGTGGGAGGCGGGGCTGGCCGGCTTGCTGGGGCTGGCGTGGATCCTGCGGTCCCGGTCGTACGCGGGCCGCGCGCAGCGGCTGGTGCTGATCGGGTTCGGCGTGCCGTCGCTGGTGTGCGCCGGGGTGTGGCTGGTGGCCTCGGGCAACCGCACGGCGGTGTTCGCGGCGGGCTGCGCGGTGGTCCTGGCGGCGGTGATCTGCCTGGTGTACGCGACGCGGGTGGCGCGGGGACTGCGTTCGCCGTACTGGTCGCGGCTGCTGGACGTGTCGGAGTTCCTGGTGCTGCTGTCGCTGGTGCCCGCGGTCGGGATGATCGCGGGCGTGTACGAAGCCGTCCGGGGTTGACGGTGGCGCCCGCCCGCTGTTAAGACTGACGTGGGAGCGCTCCCAGACTGTTCGCGCCGTCGACTTTCAGGGAGATGCCATGACGTCACGTCCAGAACAGGCCGAAACCGCGGGTTCGCCGCTCCTGCGCCGGCGGACGGTGCTGGTGGCCGGCGCCGCGCTGCCGGTGCTGGCGACGGCGACCCCGGCCGCGGCGGCCACCGCGGTGGTCGTCGAGCCGTCCAACGTCCAGCAGACGATCCTGGGCTTCGGCGGGATGAACCACACCGTCTGGATCAGCGATCTCACCGCCGCCCAGCGCGAAACGGCGTTCGGGAACGGCACGGGGCAGCTGGGGTTCACCGTGCTGCGCATCCCGGTCCACGAGGACCGGAACAACTGGAGCCGCGAGGTCGCCACGGCCAAACGCGCGAGTGAGCTCGGCGCCAAGGTCATCGCCTCGCCGTGGAACCCGCCCGCGTCGATGACCGAGAGCTTCTCCGGGGGCAAGCGGCTGAAGTACGCCTCCTACGGCGCCTATGCCCAGCACCTCAACGACTTCACCGCGTTCATGGCGAACAACGGCGTGCCCCTGTACGGGATTTCGGTCCAGAACGAGCCCGACTACGCGCAGGCGTGGACGGCGTGGACCCCCGCCGAGATCGTCAAGTTCCTGCGCGAGAACGCCGGCTCCCTGAGCACCCGGGTCATCGCGCCCGAGTCGTTCCAGTACCGCAAGACCATGTCCGATCCCATCCTCAACGACGCCACCGCGCTGGCGAACGTGGACATCATCGGCACGCACCTCTACGGCACCTCGTTCGCCGACCTGCCCTACCCGCTCTTCCAGCAGAAGGGCGGCGGCAAGGAGCTGTGGATGACCGAGGTCTACTACCCGAACAGCACCGACTCGGCCGACCTGTGGCCACAGGCCCTCGACGTCGGCGAGCACATCCACCGCGCGCTGGTGGACGGCCGGTTCCAGACGTACGTGTGGTGGTACATCCGCCGCTCCTACGGCCCGCTGCGCGAAGACGGGCAGATCAGCAAGCGCGGCGCCTGCATGGCGCACTTCGCGAAGTGGGTCCGCCCCGGGTTCTCCCGGATCACCGCCACGGCGAACCCGCAGGCGAACGTCTACGTCTCGGCGTTCAAGAGCGGAGCCAGGATCGTCATCGTCGCCGTCAACAAGAACACCGCGGCGGCCGACCTGGCATTCACTGTCCGGGACACCGGGTCCGCGACCGCGCAGACCTGGCTGACGAACGCGAGCGCGAACCTTGCGCGTTCCACCGACGTGACCATTTCGAACGGCGCGTTCAACGCCCAGCTGCCGGCCCGCAGCATCCGGACGTTCGTCGTGAACTGAGCCCGGTCACGAGTCCAGGGCCAGCGGCAAAGTCTTCCGCACCCCGGCGCCGTGCCGTCCGTGCAGCGGGACCACCGCGGGCGGCACCGGCACCGCGGCCCCCGGCCGCGCCCCCACCCGGACCGTCACTTCCGCCTTCTCCCGGCCGCCCGCGGTCCGCGTCAGCGTGTACGACGTCGCCGTGAAAGCCGCCCCCGGGACCGCCAGATCCAGCACCCGCGACGACCGCGGCGTGAAGCACACCTGCGCGGCCCCGCCCCACGTCCAAGCCCGCCACCCTTCAGGCGCACCGGAAGCCGGCCCCTGAACGCCCAACGCCACCCGAAGCTCCTTCGCGAGCTCCCCGGCCTCCAAGACCGTGCTCTGGTACCCCGCCTCGGCCAGCACGCCCATCAGGCTCAACGCGGCCGACGCCGTGCTCCGCAGCGCACCCAGATCGCCGCCTCCACGGGCCAGCGCCGCGATCGGGGCCAGGTCGGGCCGGTAGCGCACCGCCAGCCACCGCACCCGCAGCACCTGCTCGCCGCGCGGGATCGCCCACGTCAGCAGCTGCGCCGACGCCAGCGGGATGTCCGCTCGCTCGTACGCCGACCGCAGGGCGTCGACCAGCGGGCCCGGTGCGCCCGGTCCCGGTGTCAGGCGGACCAACGCGCTCCAGCCGCCGTCGACCTCCGCGACGCCGAACCGGTTGCCCGCGCGGTCGACGTGCTGGCGGACCTTCACCGGGCCGGCCACCGACAGCAGCGGGTCCGGGCTGTCGCGGCGGGTGTCGTGACGGCGCAAGCGGAACGCCGTCCACGTCAGCGCCCAGCCCGCCAGGTGCCGCCCGGCGACGCGCACCGACGTCAGCAGCACCAGCGCCCCCGCCGCCGCGCTGACGGC
Source organism: Amycolatopsis sp. NPDC004625 (assembly GCF_040609695.1). Taxonomy (NCBI): domain Bacteria; kingdom Bacillati; phylum Actinomycetota; class Actinomycetes; order Pseudonocardiales; family Pseudonocardiaceae; genus Amycolatopsis; species Amycolatopsis sp. NPDC004625. The sequence goes on along the minus strand of NZ_JBEXKX010000013.1, from coordinate 187,042 downwards.
GATCCGCACCGGCTGCGTGACGGCGTCGACCATCCACGCGAGCAGGACGGCGATCGCGGCGATCTCCCACAGCGCGGCCTGCAGCGGGCGGATCGGCAGCAGCCACGGCAGCGGCGTGGCCGCGGGCCGGGACGGTGGCAGGTGGACGGCGGCGGTATCGGCGGACACGGGCTCCCCTTTCCCCGGGCCCCGACGCTACTGCCTCCCCAGATGCGGCGTGGGCGTAAAAATTACCCTCGCCGCACCCTGGTCCGGTGCCTACCATCGGCTGCTCGGAGGGACGACGCACACAGCGGGGGCGCAGCAGCGTGTGGACGCAGCGGGACCAGATCCAGGCGTACCAGTTCCTCCGCCGCAGGCTCGTCTCCGCGCTCGTCGCCGCCGACGCCAACCACCCCACTTCGCCGAGCCGGCGGCTCGTCCTCGGCACCGTGCTCGGTGTCGTGGCCGCCCTCCTGGTGACCGCCGTCTTCGGCATCATCGGCCTGCTCAACCCCTCCGGCGGCAAGGACTGGCTGGCCGGCGGCAAGGTGATCGTCGAGGAGGGCACCGGCGCCCGGTTCGTGCTCGGTGCCGACGGCGTCCTGCACCCGGTGCTCAACTACGCCTCGGCGCGGCTGCTGGCCGGCGGCGCCGGCGACGCGACCGTGTCGGTGTCACCGGAGAACCTCGGCAAGGCCGGCCGCGGCACCCAGATCGGCATCCCGGGCGCCCCCGACTCGCTGCCGTCGCCGAACGCGCTCGTGACCGTCCCCTGGACCAGCTGCAGCCGGACCACCCAGGACGCGCCCGCGTCGGCCGAGCCGCGCACCGCCGTCCTGCTGGCCGCGCCCGCCTCCGGCGTCGAACTGCCGCGGGACCAGGGCGTGATCGTGCGGCTGCCGCAGGGCGACCGCTTCCTGCTCGCGGGCGGACGGCGCTACAAGCTCAGCGACGAGGCCGCGACCGCGCTGCAGTTCGACAGCTACCCGACGATCGCGGTCTCCTCGCGCTGGATCGACACCGTCCCGGCGGGCCGCGACCTGACCGCGCTGCCGGTCGACGGCGCCGGTTCCGCGGGACCCCCGATCGGCGGCCGCGGCAGCCGGGTCGGCGAGGTCCTCGCCGTCGTCGACGCCATGGCCGCGCCCGGCACCGCCACGTCGTACTACCTGGTCCGCGCGGGCGGCCTCGAACCGGTCGGGCAGACCGAGGCGAGCCTGCTGGTGACGACGGAGGCCAACGCCGCCGCCTACCCCGGACGGCCCGCGCCGGTCGAGGTCCGGGCGGCCGACGTCGCCGCGGTGCCGAAGGTCGCCGCGCCGCGGGCCGGTGGCGCCGACCCGGCGGCCTTCCCCGACCGCATCCCCGGCAAGGCGCCGATCACCGGGAACTCCGTGGCGCTGTGCGTTCAGGGCAGCCGGTTGCTCGTTTCGGCCGAATTCCCGCTTCCCGCCGGCGCCAAGGCCATCCAGGTCGCCACCCGGACCGAAGCACGGGTGGCGGACGAGGTTTTCGTCCCCCCTTCGGGCGGGGCCGTCGTCGTCGAAGCCGGTTCGGTCACGACGTACCTGGTGACCGACACGGGCCGGAAGTACCCGGTGGTGAACGCGCAGTCCCTGGCCTCGCTCGGCTACGGAAGCGTCGCCAAGCCGCCGATCGCAGGTAGTTTGCTGGCATTGGTGCCGACGGGCCCCGCGCTGGACCCGGCCTCGGCCGGACGGCCGGCTCCGTCGGGTGGAACGGGGTGAAAGTCGTGCAAATGACAGAAGAGCGCTCGACCGAGGGTGAACTGGACCAGGGGCGGGTCCGGGTCGCGGTCATCGAAGACCACCCGCTGTACCGCGTCTCCGTGGAACGTGTGCTGGCCGAGGCGGACTTCGTCGAGCTCGGCGCGGTCGTCGACTCGGTCGCCCGGTTCCACGTGCACCGGCAGCCGCCGGGCAGCGTGGTCCTGCTCGACCTCGGACTCCCGGGCGTCGCCGGGGCGGCGGCGGTGCTGGAGGTGTGCGAGCTGGGGCACCACGTGCTCGTGGTGTCCGCCCAGGCCGAGCCGGAGGTCGTGCTCGGCGCGATCGCGGCGGGGGCGCGCGGCTTCCTGTCGAAGGACGTCGACGCCGACGAGCTGCTCATCGCGATCAAGACGGTGGCCGGCGGCGGCGCGTACGTCTCGGCCGTGGTCGCCGGGATGATCATGAAGGACAACGCCGACCGCCCGGCCGTGTCGGCCGAAGCCGAGCTGTCGCCGCGCGAAGAACAGGTGCTGCGGCTGGTGGCGGCGGGGGAGCGGGACGTCGACATCGCGCTGATCCTCGGCATCGGCGTCCGGACGGTCCGCGGCTACCTCGACCGGATCCGCGACAAGACCGGCGAACGGCGGCGGCCGGGACTGGTCAAGGAAGCCATCCGCCGCGGCCTGATCGGCGGCGCGGGCCCCCGGCGCGGCGGCCGCAAATGAGCGACTCCGCGCGGCGCATCCCGGTCGGGGTGATCGAGGACCACCCGCTCTACCGGTACGCGCTGACCCGCGTGCTCACCGAGGCCCCGGACATCGAGCTCGGCGCGGTCGCCGATTCGGTGGCCCGGTTCGCGGTCCAGGAGCAGCCGGCGGGCAGCGTCGTCGTGCTGGACCTGAAGCTGCGGGGCGTCCAGGACGCGGCGGCGGTCCTGGAGGTGGGGCAGATGGGGCACAAGGTGCTGGTGGTGTCCGCGCACGCGGAACAGCCGGAGGTCCTGGGCGCGATGCAGGCGGGCGCGAAGGGCTTCCTGTCGAAGGACGTCGACGGCGACGAGCTGCTTCGCGCGATCCGCACGATCGCCGACGACAACGCGTACGTGTCGCCGACGCTGGCCGGGATGATCATCCAGGACAGCGAAGAGCGCCACGCGGGCCCGAAGATCGTGCTGTCGGAGCGGGAAAAGCAGGTCCTCCGCCTGGTGGCGGCGGGGGAGCGGGACGTCGACGTGGCGGAGATCCTGAACATCAGCGTCCGCACGGTCCGGTCCTACCTGGACCGGATCCGCGACAAGACCGGCGAACGGCGACGCGCGGGCTTCGTGCGGGTCGCCATCCGCGAGGGCCTGCTCCGCTAGAGGCGGCGGTTGGCCAGGGCTCCCGTGGCGGTGCGGGCCTTGGCCGACACGGCCGGATCGACGTCCACCAGCAGCGTCTCCGGCGCCGCGCCCGCCTGGGCCACCACGCGGCCGAAGCCGTCGGAGACGGTCGAGAAGCCGATCCCGGTCGGTGCCTTCGGGTTGACCGTGACGCCGGTCGCCGCCGGGTCGGCCTGGCCGCACGCCAGCACCCAGCAGCCCGAGTCCAGGGCCCGCGCCCGCACCAGCACCTCCCACTGCTCGCGCTTGCCCTCGCCGGCGCCCCAGGACGCCGGCAGCAGCACGACGTCGGCGCCGTCGTCGGCCAGCGCGCGGAACAGCTCCGGGAACCGCACGTCGTAGCAGGTCGCGACGCCGTAGACGACGCCGTCCAGCTCGAAGGTCGTCGCCGTGGTGCCGGGTGCCACCGTGTCGGACTCGGCGAACCCGAACGCGTCGTAGAGGTGGATCTTGTCGTAGCCGCGGTGGTGGCCGCCGCCGGTGACCAGGAGCGTGTTGCGGACCCGCCCGTCGTCCGCCGGGGTGAACATGCCGGCGACGACGACCGCGTCGTGCTCGGCCGCCACCGCGGCCACCGCCGACGCCCACGGCCCGTCCAGGGGCTCCGCGACCGGCTCGAGCGGCCGTCCGAAGCGCGCCATGGTCGCTTCGGGGAACACGACGATCCGCGCGCCGTCCGCCACCGCGGCTTCCACCCCGGTGCGAACGAGCTTCAGGTTCGCCTCCGGGTCGTCACCCGAGTTGACCTGGCACAACGCGATTCGCGCCACCGTTGCCTCCTGCATGCTGGGATCGGCCGTCACCGGGGAGTATCGCTGAAAACCGGCTGGGCGTGACCTCGTACCCTGGAGGACATGTTGAACCGCACCGACCTGCGCGGGCAGGTCCCGACCGCCGCCGAACTGCGCGCCAAGCTCCCCCGCGCCGAATACGACGTGGACGCGGCGCTGCACCACGTGCGCCCGGTGGTCGAGGCGGTCCGCGCCCGCGGTGTCGAAGCCGTCCTCGAGTACACCGAAAAGTTCGACAAGGTGCGCCCGGCGTCCGTGCGCGTGCCGCGTGCTTCGCTGACGCAGGCGCTGGCGGAGCTGGACCCGGCCGTGCGTGCCGCGCTGGAGGAGTCGATCACCCGCGCCCGGAAGGTGCACGCCGAGCAGCGCCGCACCGACGTCACGACCACGGTCGTCGACGGCGGCACGGTGACCGAGAAGTGGGTGCCGGTCGAGCGCGTCGGGCTGTACGCCCCGGGCGGGCTGGCCGTGTACCCCTCGACCGTGGTGATGAACGTCGTCCCGGCGCAGATCGCCGGCGTCGGCTCGCTGGTCGTCTGCTCGCCGCCGCAGGCCGCGTTCGGCGGGCTGCCGCACCCGACCATCCTCGCCGCGGCCGAGCTCCTCGGCGTCGACGAGGTGTGGGCGGCCGGCGGCGCGCAGGCCGTCGCGCTGCTGGCGTACGGCGGCACGGACACCGACGGCGCCGAACTCACCCCCGTCGACGTCGTCACCGGCCCGGGCAACATCTACCTGACCGCGGCGAAGCGCCTGCTGCGCGGCCTGATCGGCATCGACTCCGAAGCCGGGCCGACCGAGATCGCCATCCTCGCCGACGAGACGGCCGACCCGGTGCACGTCGCCGCCGACCTGATCAGCCAGGCCGAGCACGACCCCCTCGCGGCGAGCGTCCTGGTGACGACGTCGGCCGAGCTGGCCGACGCCGTCGACCAGGAACTGGCCGACCGCGTCGCGGCGACGAAGCACTCGGAACGCGTCGCCGAAGCGCTGGGCGGCAAGCAGTCCGGCATCATCCTGGTGTCCACAGTGGATGACGGGCTGCGCGTGGTCGACGCCTACGCCGCCGAGCACCTGGAGATCCAGACGGCGGACGCGCGCGCGGTCGCGGCCCGGGTCCGCAACGCGGGCGCGATCTTCGTCGGCGCGTACGCCCCGGTTTCGCTCGGCGACTACTGCGCCGGGTCCAACCACGTGCTGCCCACCGGCGGGTTCGCCCGCCACTCCTCGGGCCTGTCCGTGCAGAGCTTCCTCAAGGGCATCCACGTCGTGGACTACAGCGAGGACGCCTTGCGCGAGGTGGCCGGCCGCGTCGTCGCGCTGGCCGACGCCGAGGACCTGCCCGCGCACGGCGAGGCCGTCACCGCGCGCTTCGGGGGTTCGCTCTGATGGCGATCGGCGAAGAGGTCACCCTGGACCAGCTGCCGCTGCGCGACGACCTGCGCGGCAAGTCGCCGTACGGCGCGCCGCAGCTGGACGTCCCGGTCCGGCTCAACACCAACGAGAACCCGTACCCGCCGCCGCCCGAGCTGATCGCGGACGTCGCCGAAGCGGTCCGGCTCGAAGCCGCCGAGCTGCACCGCTACCCGGACCGCGACGCGGTGGCGTTGCGGCAGGACCTGGCCGACTACCTGAGCGTGTCGACGCGGGTGGTGCTGTCGGAGGCGAACGTCTGGGCGGCGAACGGGTCCAACGAGGTGCTGCAGCAGATCCTGCAGGCGTTCGGCGGTCCCGGGCGCAGCGCGCTGGGGTTCGAGCCGTCGTACTCGATGCACCCGATCATCGCGTCCGGCACCCGCACCGAGTGGGTCCCGGCGCCGCGCCGGGACGACTTCTCGCTGGACACGGCCGCGGCGGCGGCTCTCGTGCGTTCGAAGCGGCCGGACGTCGTGTTCGTCACCAGCCCGAACAACCCGACCGGCGGCTCGATCCCGCTTTCCGAGCTGCGCGCTCTGCTCGATGCGGCCACCGGGATCGTGGTGGTCGACGAGGCGTACGCGGAGTTCTCGTCGCAGCCGAGCGCGGTCTCGCTGCTGGCGGACTACCCGTCGTCGTTGATCGTCTCGCGCACGATGAGCAAGGCGTTCGCGTTCGCGGGCGGCCGGCTGGGCTACCTGGCGGCGGCGCCGGCGGTGGTCGACGCGCTGCAGCTGGTCCGCCTGCCGTACCACCTCTCGCGACTGACCCAGGCGGCGGCGCGCGCGGCCCTGCGGCACGCGGACGCCACTTTGGACAGTGTGCACAAGCTGGCCGCGGAACGCGACCGCGTCGTGGAAGCACTGGCGGGCCTGGGCTACGACCCGGTGCCGAGCGACTCGAACTTCGTCCTCTTCGGACGGTTCGGCGACCCGCACGCGGCCTGGCAGTCCTATTTGGACCGCGGGGTGCTGGTCCGCGACCCGGGCATCCCCGGTCACCTGCGCGTCAGCATCGGCACCCCGGAAGAGAACGACGCCTTCCTCGAGGCGAGTAAGGAAGTTTCCCGATGACCCGCATCGGCAAGGTCGAACGGACCACCAAGGAGTCCTCGATCTTCGTGCAGCTGGACCTCGACGGCACGGGCGAGGTCGAGATCTCGACCGGCGTCCCGTTCTACGACCACATGCTGACGGCGTTCGGCGTCCACGGCTCGCTGAACCTGAAGGTCGAGGCCACCGGCGACGTCCACATCGACGCCCACCACACGGTGGAGGACACGGCGATCGTCCTGGGCCAGGCGATCCGCCAGGCCCTGGGCGACAAGAGCGGCATCCGCCGCTTCGGTGACGCGTGGATCCCGATGGACGAAACCCTGGCCCACGCGGCCGTCGACGTCTCGGGCCGGCCGTACTGCGTGCACGTGGGCGAGCCCGAGCAGTTCACCACCTTCACGATCGGCGGCAACTACCCGTTCGTGCTGACGCGGCACGTGTTCGACTCGCTGGCGTTCCACGCGCAGATCGCGCTGCACGTGCGGGTGATCCACGGCCGCGACCCGCACCACATCGCGGAGGCGGAGTACAAGGCGGTGGCCCGGGCGCTGCGCGCGGCGACCGAGCCGGACCCGCGCGCGGGCGGCATCCCCTCCACGAAGGGCGTCCTGTGAACAACGGAGTCGTCGGCGTGCTCCTGCTCGCCCTCGGTGGTTTCCTCGTGGGCGGCGTCTATTCGACGTGGAAGACGGCGAAGTTCATGGCGGTGGTGCTGGGCGTCGCGGCCCTGCTCGCGATCGGTGGTGCGATCTTCTGGTTCGCCAGCTAGGCCTTCACCCGTCGGCGAGCCGCTGGATGGTGGCGCCCAGCCACGCCTCGAGCTCGGCGGGATCGCCGAGTTCGGACCGCAGCACCCGGCGCCGCGTCGAAACGCCGAGGACGAAGGCGTCGATCGCCGCGGCCCGGGTGCGGGCGTCCGCGTCGTCGAGGCCGCTGTCGCGCAGGTAGCGGTGCAGCGGTTCCAGCGAGTTCGTGTCGAGGAACGCGGCCAGCGCCTCGGCCGCCTCCGGGCGTTCGCCGGCCGCCCGGTGCAGCACGAGCAGCGGATCCTCGCCCGGGGCGGCGGACCAGCGCCGGACGATGTTCGCCGCGAGCCGGGCCCCCAGCGTTTCGCGGTCGCCGTCGAAGGAGTCCGCGACCGGGATCTCCACGCGGGTGGCGGCCAGGAAAAGGCCGTCCTTGCCGCCGAAGTAGCGCGTGATGAGGTTGGGGGACACGCCGGCGGCGTCGGCCACGCCCTTGACCGTGACCGCCGTGTACCCGTGCCGGGCGAACTGGCGCCGGGCGTGCTCGAGGATCCGCTGCCGGGTGGCGGTCGCGTCGCGCGAAATCATGTGTACGAGCATACACATGATGTGTACGCTGATACACATGGACGACGAGATGCGCGACCGGCTCCGGCGGACGCGGCGGGTCACGACCCCGTGGGGTGAAGACGGCACGCGCGGCTTTGGCGGCACCCGCCTCGACGCGCTCCTCGAACGCTGGGCGAACGGGTACGACTGGGCCGTGCACGAGCGCCGCATCGGCGAGTACCCGTGGGCGACGGTACGCGCGGAGGGCACCGACCTGCGGGTCATCCACCAGCGGTCCGCGGATCCCGGCGCGCCGGCCGTGGTGCTGCTGCACGGCTGGCCGGATTCGGTGCTGCGGTTCGAGCGCGTCCTGCCGCTGCTCGCCGACGTGCACGTGGTGGTGCCCGCGCTGCCGGGCTTCCCGTTCGCGGCGCCGCTGTCCACGCCCGGGATGTCGGCGGCCCGGATGGCCGGCATCATCGCGGCCGCGCTCGCCGAGCTCGGTTACGCGCGGTACACGGTGTCCGGCGGCGACGTGGGTGGCACGGTCGCGGAGATCCTCGCGGGCGGGTACCCGGACCGGGTGGCTGCCCTCCACCTGACGAACGTCGCCCCACAGCGCGCCCTGACGGCCGACCCGGCACGCCTCGCACCCGACGCGGCGGCCTACCTCGCCCGCGCGGGGCAGTGGTTCCGCGCGGAGGGCGGGTACATCGCCGAGCAGTCGACCCGCCCGAACACCCTCACGATCGCCCTCGGCGACTCACCCGCCGGCCTGGCGGCGTGGATCGCGGAGAAACTCGAGTCCTGGTCCGGCGCAGGGGCGTTCACCACGGACGAGCTGCTCACCTGGATCACGGCCTACTGGGTCACCGGCACGATCGGAACCTCGTTCGCCACGTACACCGAACCGGCGGCCCTCCCGGCCCGGATCGACACGCCAACCGTGCTTTCGGTGTTCCGGCGCGACACCAAACCGGAGCCGCGGAGCTACGCCGAGGCGTTCCTGAACATCCGGGAGTACGTGGAACACGGGGAAGGCGGCCACTTCGCAGCGTGGGAACAGCCGGCGGCGTATGCCGATGATGTGCGCCGGGCGGTCAACCTGGGCGGCTGAGTCGGCTCCCGCCTTCCCGGGTGGTGCCGCCTTTGGCTCGTTTGCGGTCGGAGTAGGCGCGGCCGACAGGGCGGCGAAGGCGGCGAGGAAGAACGCGCGGTTGAGCCGGCGGTTGCCGGTCCTTGCGGGTGCTCGCTCGTGATGTTGGTTCCGGAGCGGTGGGTGACCGGGGGCCGATGCCGGCGTAGGTGGCCGGATGTCCCGCTCGCTCATGCGGGGAGCGTGGACCTTCGCGATCGCAGTGGGTTTGCGGCAGCCGGCCTTGGCGATGCCGGCCGCGGGCCGCCGCAGCGGGAAAGGATCTCCAGCACCGCCGGATGGGAGATCCGTGGTCCGGGCGGGGTGGATACCGGTGAGCAGGCCACGGATGCGGTTCGCGATGTGGGTGGCTTCGCCGGACAGGTCGTGGTCGAACCCGACCAGCACCTCCAGCTCCGCCAGCGTCTCGTCGCCGACGTCGACCGGGCGCAGGGTGTGGGGCCGGCAGGGCCGGACAAAACCCGTGGCCGAAGCCTGGTTGTCCACAACCCCGCGGGGTTGTGGACAACCAGGGTCAGCGGTTCGCGCCGACCAGTTCCCGCTCTTCGGGCTCGTCGAGCTGCTTCGTGAGCTTCTCGCCCTCCACGTCGACGTCCGGCAGCACCCGGTCCAGCCACTTCGGCAGCCACCACGCGCCGCGGCCCAGCAGGGACATCACCGCCGGGACCAGCGTCATGCGGACCACGAACGCGTCCACCAGCACGCCGAACGCCAGCGCGAAGCCGATCGACTGGATCAGCGACGACTCCGCCAGCACGAACCCGGCGAACACGCTGATCATGATCAGCGCCGCCGCGACGACGACCCGCGCGCCGTGGCGGAAGCCGGTGACCATCGCCTCCTGCGGCTCCGCCCCGTGCACGTGCTCCTCGCGCATGCGCGTCACCAGGAACACCTGGTAGTCCATCGCCAGCCCGAACAGCACGCCGATCAGCAGGATCGGCAGCATGCTCATGATCGGGCCGGTCGACTCGACGCCGAGCAGGTCGGTCAGCCAGCCCCACTGGAACACCGCGACCACCGCGCCGAACGTCGCCGCGACCGAGCCGAGGAAGCCGATCGTCGCCTTCAGCGGCACCACCACCGAGCGGAACACCAGCATCAGCAGCACGAACGCCAGCCCGACGATCAGCGCCAGGTACGGCAGCATCGCGTCCGACAGCTTCTCGGAGACGTCGATGTTCGCCGCGGTCTGGCCTGTCACCGCCAGCTTCGCGTCCAGCTTGCCGGATTCGGCGCGGATCGCGGCCACCAGGTCTTCGGTCTGCGTGCTGCTCGGGCCGCTCTTCGGGATCACCGTCAGCAGCGCCGTGTCACCGGCCTGGTTGACGCGCGGCGGCGTGACGGCGGCGACGTCGGGCAGCTTCTGGATGCCGGCCGCGGCCTGGCCGAGCGCGGCCTGGCGGTTGGCGCTCGCGGAGACGTCGACGACGACCAGGAGCGGCCCGTTGGAGCCTTCGCCGAAGCTGCGGCTGGCGATGTCGTAGGCCTTCTTCTGCGTCGACTCGGGCGCCGCGGTGCTGTCGTTGGGCAGGCCGAGCTGCATGCTCAGCGCGGGCAGCGCGACCACCGCCATCCCGGCCAGCGCGACGAGCAGCACCGGGATCCGGTGGCGGGCGACGAACCGCGCCCAACGCTCGCCGTGCGTCGTTTCGACCGGCTTGCGACGCAGCCGGATGCGGCCGCCGGCGACCCGGGCACCGGCGAATCCGAGGATCGCGGGCAGCAGCGTCAGGGCGATGAGCACGGCGATCGCGACGGTGACGGCGGCGGCGACGCCCATCTGGCCGAGGAACGGAATGCCGACCACGGTGAGCCCGGCCAGCGCGATGATCACGGTGAGCCCGGCGAACACGACGGCGGACCCGGCGGTGCCCGCGGCGCGCCCGGCGGCTTCTTCGGGGTCGCGGCCGATGCTCAGCTCGTGCCGGTAGCGCGACACGATGAACAGCGCGTAGTCGATGCCGACCGCGAGGCCGATCATCAGCGCCAGGATCGGCGTGTTCGAGTTGAGCTCGAGGAACCCGGAGGCGAGGAAGATGCCGCCCATCCCGGTGCCGACCCCGATCAGCGCGGTGAGCAGCGGGATCCCGGCCGCGACCAGCGAGCCGAAGGTGATGATCAGCACGATGGCGGCAACGGCCACGCCCAGCCCCTCGGTGGCGCCGGTCGCGGGCACACCCTGCACGGCGTCGCCGCCGAACTCGACGGTGAACCCGGCCGCCCGGGCCGCGTCGGCCGGCGCCTGCAACGCCTGGCGGTCCTCGGCGGTGAGCTCGTACGCCTTCGCTCCGTAACTGACCTGGGCGAGGGCGACGCGCCGATCGGGTGAGATGGACTGCGCCTGGAACGGGTCGACGACGACGGCGACCTTCGGGGCCGTCTTCAGCTGCCCGACGAGGGTCTCGACGGCAGCCTTGCCCTTCGCGTCGGTCACGGTGGTCCCGGCCGGAGCCTCGATGACCACGCGCGCGGTGGCGCCACCCGCGTTGGCCTGCGGGAACTTCTCGGTGAGCTGGTCGACCGCCCGCTGCGACTCGGTGCCCGGGATCGTCACCGAGTTCGACAGCTGGCCCGACAGCGTCAGCGCGCCCAGGCCGAGCGCCACGAGCACGGCCGCCCAGACGGCCGCGACCAGCGCTTTCCGCCGGAAGGAGAACCGGCCCAGCCGGTACAGGAAGGTCGCCACGAGTCAGCTCCGTTTCGCCCGAACGGGGTCAGGTCACTCCACAGGGTCTTTTCCAAGCTAGCCGATCGGCAAGGGTGACTCCAAGCCGATCGGCAAGTATGTGACTTGCCGAACAGCAAGGTTTGTTCCTAGCCGTTCGGCTAGGAAGACGGTTTGCCGATCGACAGGGCGTGACGTAGGCTCCGACGGCTCGCTGAGGAGGAAGAATGACCGCCGGCCCGGCCGAGGACACCCGGACCCGACTGCTGCAGACCGCGCTGCGCCTGTTCACCGAACACGGGGTCGAGGGCACGTCGCTGCAGATGATCGCGGACGCGCTGGGCATCACGAAGGCGGCGGTGTACTACCACTTCAAGACCAAGGCGGAGATCACCGAGGCGGTCGCCGAGCCGGGCGTCCGCGACCTGGACGAGCTGGTCCGCCGCGCGGCCGCCCAGAAGCGCCGCGGCGCGCAGGTGGACCTGCTGCTGGAGGGGTTCGTCGACCTGGTGATCCGCCACCGGACGCTGGTGGCGCTGTTTTCGAGCGACCCGGGCATCGCCCGCGCGATCGAGAAGTCGGCCCACGGCGGAATGGAAGGCTTCGGCCAGGCGCTGCTGGGAATCCTCTCCGGCCCGGCCCCGGACACGACGGCCCGCGTCAACGCCCTGGTGACCTTGACAGGCATCGCAATGGCCGGCGGCTCCCCGGATCTGGCCGCCCTGGGCGACGACGAGCTGCGCACGGAACTGCTGGACGTGGGCCGCCGCCTCCTCGGCCGCCCCCGCCGCCGAACCATCACCCCGGTCGTCACCTTCTGACGGCAGTGATGCCCCCGCAAACACGCGAGATGCCCGCGCAAGCACGCGAGATGCCCGGCTGATCACGCGAGATGCGCGCCCAAGCACGCGAGTTCCGGCTTTGATCACGCGACTCGCGTACCCAGGAGGTCGGCTCGCGTACCCGGGTGGTCGGTTCGTGTACCCGGGTGGTCGGTTCGTGTACCCGGGCGGTCGGTTCGTGTGATCAGGCGGGTATCTCGTGTGATTGGTGGGGCATCATTCGTGATTGGTGGGGCATCAGGCGGGGCGGGAGAGGTACTGCGGTGGGACTGCCGGGGTGAGCCAGACTCCGTTGGCGCTTACCTGGAAGGTGTGGGCGGCGGCGGTCATCGCGGCCGCGTCCACGCGGAGGATCACCGGCTTGCCGCGGCGGGCGCCCACCGCGTGGGCCGTGTCGATCGTTGCCGACAGGTGGACCGCGTGGCGGTTCATCGGGCGCAGGCCCTCGTGGAAGATCGCGTCGAGGAAGTGCGACACCGTGCCGTGGTAGAGGATCTCCGGGGGGATTGCGTCCGGCAGGCCGAGGTCGACCGCCACGCTGTGGCCCTGGCTCGCGCGGATGCGCGTTCCCGTTTCGTCGAAGGCGAAGCGGCGCTTGTTGTTCCGCTCGACCACCTCGTCGAGGTCCTCGCGCGTGATCGACAGGGCGCGCAGGAGCGCGTCGACCAGTGCCCAGCCGTCGGGGGAGAGGGTGAGGCCGGCCGCGGCCGGGTCGTGGCGCAGGTGCTTCGCCATGCGCTTGGAGATGCGGATCAGGTGCTTTTCGTTCATTGCCCTTCCAGCATCCTCCCCGCCCGCAAGCGGTTTAGATGCCGCCTTCGACGGCCGGGCGCAGTTTGCTCGCGCCCGGGCCGAACCGGGCCAGCTCGTCGTCGTTGTTGTACAACGCGCAGCTGCGCAGGGACAGGCAACCGCACCCGACGCAGCCGGTGAGCCGGTCGCGAAGGCGTTGCAGGGCGTCGATCCGGGCGTCGAGCTCGTGCTGCCAGTCACGCGACAGCCGCGCCCAGTCGGCCTTCGTCGGGGCGTGGTCCACCGGAAGCGTCGCCAGGGCCGAGCTGATGTCCTCGAGCGAAAGCCCGACGCGTTGCGCGGCGCGGATGAACGCGATCCGGCGCAGCACCGAGCGCGCGTAGCGACGCTGGTTGCCCGCCGACCGCTCCGAACTGATCAGCCCCTTCTCCTCGTAGAACCGCAGTGCCGTGTGCGGAACCCCGCTGCGTTCCGCCACCTGTCCGATGCTGAGATGTTCAGCGAGCCTGGTCACCAGGTCAGGCTATCCTTGACTTCGAGTTTAGTCGAGGTTGCATCGTCGGGTCATGACCACTGTGACCGAACCCGGCTACGCCGACCTGCCGCGGCTGATCGCGCTGATGACCGGCGACGAAAAGCACAGCGCCGCCGCCGAGTCCACTTTGGACGTCATCTGGGTGCTCTACGACCGCGTCCTCGACGTCACGACCGAAAACTTCCGCGAGCCCGGCCGCGACCGCTTCCTGCTCTCCAAGGGGCACGGTCCGATGGCGTACTACGCCGTGCTCACCGCGAAGGGCTTCATCGCCGAAGCGGAGCTGGCGACGTGGTCCGACCCGGTGTCGCGGCTCGGCCACCACCCCGACCGGCGCCGCATCCCCGGCGTCGAAATCTCCAGCGGCTCGCTCGGCCACGGCCTCCCGATCGCCTTCGGCACCGCGCTCGGCCTGCGGGCCCGCGGGCTGACGCGGGCGAAGGTCGTGACGCTCGTCGGCGACGCCGAACTGGACGAGGGCTCGAACCACGAGGCGATCGTCGTCGCGGCACGGGCCGGCCTCGAAAACCTGACCACCGTGGTGATCGACAACCAGTCGTCGACGCGCGGCTGGCCGGGCGGGATCGCCCGCCGCTTCGCCGTCGAAGGCTGGGAAACCCGCACGGTGTCCGGCCGCGACCACGACGCCCTCTACGACGCCTTCACCACCCCCCACCCCGGCCGGCCGCTGGCCGTCGTCGCCGTCGTCGAACCGAAAGGCTGACCAGGCTGCCGATGCGCGAAGAATTCCTCGCCACCACCGAACGGATCATCGACGCGGACCCGGACGTCGCGGTCGTGCTGGCCGACATCTCGGCCGCGCAGCTCGCCGGCGCCGCGCAGCGCCACCCGGACCGCGTGATCAACGTCGGCATCCGCGAACAGCTGCTGGTCAGCACGGGCGCCGGCCTGGCGCTGGCCGGGCTGCGGCCGATCGTGCACACGTTCCCGTCGTTCCTGGTGGAGCGCGCGTTCGAGCAGATCAAGCTCGACTTCTCGCACCAGGACGTGGGCGGTGTCCTGGTCTCGTGGGGCGCCTCGTACGACATGCCGACGGCGGGCCGCACGCACCAGTCCCCGGCCGACGTGGCCCTGATCGATTCCCTGCCCGACTGGACGGTCCACGTGCCGGGCCACCCGGCGGAGGCCCGCCGCCTGCTGCTGGAGTCGATCCCGGGCGACGGCCGCGTGTACCTGCGGCTTTCGGCGCAGGAGAACGCTTCCGCGCACCTGGGCGTCGGTTTCACGAGGCTGCGCGAGGGATCCCGGGGCGTGGTGGTGGCGGTGGGACCGGTGCTGGACCGCGTCCTGCGCGCGACGGCGGGCCTGGACGTGACGGTGCTGTACGCCTCGACGATCCGCCCGTTCGACGGCGCCCGCCTGCGGGCGGCGGTCCTCGACGCCGCCCCGGACGTGGTGCTGGTGGAGCCGTACCTCGCCGGGACGTCGGCGCACTGCGTGGCGGACGCGCTTTCCGAGGTGCCGCACCGGGTGAAGGCCCTCGGGGTCCGGCGCGACGTCGAAATCCGCTCGTACGGGGACATCGCGGACCACGACCTGGCCCACGGCCTGGACGCCGGCTCGCTGGGAATGTCCATCCGGGACTTCCTGGGGGCCGGCCGGTAGCGTGGCGCCATGCCCTCGATCCGGCCGATCGTCCTCGCCGTCATCCGCCGCGGGACCGCCCTTCTGGTTTTCGAAGCGCACGACGACGTCAAGGGCGAGACCTACTGCCGCCCGCTCGGCGGCGGGATCGAGTTCGGGGAACACAGCGCGGACGCGCTCGTGCGCGAGTTCCGGGAGGAACTCGACGCCGAGATCACCGTGCACGCGCTCCTCGGCGTGCTCGAGAACGTCTTCACCTGGCGTGGCCGGCCCGGGCACGAGATCACCTTCCTGTACGAAGCCGAATTCGCCGACGAAAGCCGCTACCGGCGTGAGGAAATGAAGATCCTCGACGATCCCGCCACCGCCCGGTGGGTCGAGCTGGCCGAGTTCCGGGACGGCCGCCGGATCCTGTACCCCCGGGGCCTCGTCGAGTTCCTTTCACCGGAGCAGCGATCGTGACGTCGGCTCCAGCCGGACCGACGCCTCCGACACCGGCGCGCGGCTGAACCACACCGCGAACGGGCCGTCGGTGCGGACCGGCAGCTGCGGGAACGTGTTCTCCGCCGGCTCCGTCTCGAACGCCGCGAACACCGGACCGGGCGGGGGCGCGGGCGGCGAAACTGTCACGTACAGCTCCGCGCCGGGTGGTGGCGCGGTGAGGCCGCCGGCCACCGGGCGCAGCAGCAGGACGTCGTCCGAGTCGATCATCGTCGCGTTCGCCGCCGACCGGTGCTCCTTCCACACCGGCCCGAAGTAGAACTCCTCGAGCGCCGCCTTGCGCCCGGCCATCGAGCGGAAACCGCGCAGCCACACGAACTCGTCCGGGGCCGCCCGCGACCGGAACAGCCCGAACAGGTGCGCACCGGCCGCTTCCTGCGGCTCGACGAACTCGCGTTCGAACAGCTCGATCAGCTCGTCACGACGGCCCGGGTGCAGGGTGTAGCGCCGCAGTTCCAGCACGGTTTCGAAGTCGGAGAAGGTCATGCCGCCGAAGCTAGCGGGCACCACCGACAAAAACGGATCAGCGGAACGCCGCGAGCCCCGTGACCGCCTGACCGAGTGACAGCGCGTGCATCTCCTCGGTGCCTTCGTACGTCAGCACCGTCTCGAGGTTCGCCATGTGCCGCATCACCGGGTACTCCAGCGAAATCCCGTTCGCGCCGAGCATCGACCGCGCCGTGCGGGCCACGTCCAGCGCCGACCGGACGTTCGCCAGCTTCCCGAAGCTGACGTGGTTGTGATGCAGCGAACCGGCGTCCTTCAGCCGGCCGATCTGCAGCGCCACCAGCCCCGCGCGGTTGACCTCGACGATCAGGTCGGCGAGCTTGCGCTGCGTCAGCTGGAACCCCGCGAGGGGCTTGCCGAACTGCGAACGCGACAGCGTGTACTCCAACGCGGCTTCGTAGCACGCGCGCGCCGCGCCGACGACGCCGAACAGGATGCCGTAGCGGGCCTCGTTCAGGCACGACAGCGGCCCGCGCAGGCCGCGGACCTCGGGGAACGCGGCCGACGCCGGCAACCGGACGCCGTCCAGGACCAGTTCCGCGGTCAGCGACGCCCGCAGCGACAGCTTGTGCTTGACCTCGTTCGCGGTGAACCCCGGTGTCGACGTCGGGACGACGAACCCGCGGATCCCGTCGTCGGTCTGCGCCCAGACGACCGCGACGTCGGCGACGGTTCCGTTGGTGATCCACATCTTCGTGCCCGAGAGCACCCAGTCGGACCCGTTGCGCACCGCACGCGTCCGCATCGAGCCGGGGTCGCTGCCCGCGTCCGGCTCGGTCAGCCCGAAGCAGCCCAGCGCGTCGCCGGTGGCCATCCGCGGCAGCCACTCCTGCCGCTGCTCCTCGCTGCCCCACTTGTGGATCGCGTACATCGCCAGCGAGCCCTGCACCGACACGAAACTGCGCAGGCCCGAGTCGACGGCCTCCAGTTCGCGGCACGCAATGCCGTACGCGACGGCGCTGGTGCCGGCGCAGCCGTAGCCCTCCAGGTGCATGCCGAGCAGGCCGAGCGAGCCGAAGCCCTTCGCGAGCTCGGCGGCGGGGAGCGCGCCCGTCTCGTACCAGTCGGCGACGTGGTCGAGCAGGTTGTCCTTCGCGTACGCGCGCACCGCGTCGCGGATGGCGCGTTCCTCCTCGGCGAGCCCGGCGTCGAGGTCGAGGAAGTCGTGCGGATCAGGGGTGCTGCTCATGAGGGCTCCCGGTGGACGCGACGATGCGGCCACCGCAGGAAACCACAGTCAGGCGTCTGTTCTCCGCGTGGCGTTCGTCACGCGGGCAGCAGATCCACCCGGGTGGTAGCGAGGCCGGACCTGCTGCCGGGGGATCAGCAGCTCGCTGAACTGCGGAAACGGCACGCTTTCGATGTCGTCACGCCAGGCGTGCAGCATCTGGGACAGCAGGTCGTCCTCGGCCATCTTCGCCTCCCGGCGTCCGGTCGTGCCGGGCTGGACCCACACGATCGGGTGACTTGATACCCGGCGAGCGGGACGCTCAAACGGCCTTCGCCAAGATTCTTCCGGCCGGCGCCCCGTCCGTGGAAGAATCGCCTCGCCGCCGCCAAGGCCTCAACTCCCGAGGAGCGCACATGCGCGCACTGCGGACGGCAAGTCTGCTCGCCCTCACCGCCGCCACCCTGCTCGCCGCCACCGGCGTCGCCACCGCGCACGGCACCCGCTGGAAGCAGACCGGCCACACCGGCGTCGAGAACCGCATCAGCGGGGAGGGCCTGACGACCCTCCGGCTGCCCGGCCACGCCCCCGAGCTCGTCTACCGCAACGGCGCCACCATTCCGCAGCCCCTGAAGGACGAGGGCTGGGGCCACGTCGGCGACCCCGATTCGCTGCGCGGCTACGTCTTCGACGTCTACCAGGACACCCGCACCCCGGCGCCGGCGACGAAGATGTACCTGGTCACCCGGCCCGACGGGACGACGACGGAGTTCGTCCACCCGCTGCAGGCCGACGAGCCGGCCGCCAACGCGAACGCGCAGGTCGCGGCCACCCCCGACGGGCAGTGGCTCGTGTCGGGCCCGCTCGGCGAGATCGACCGCCTGTACGTCTCCCCGACGCCGTTCCTCAACCCGCGCGGCCCGCGGCAGGCGGGTGACCTCCCCGTCGCCGCCGAGATCCACCTCGACCACCACATCCGCAGCGCCCAGGGCTGCGACTTCACCGGCGTGACGACGTTGATCTGCGCCACCAGCGACCCGTACAACGACCTGTACCCGACGAACCTCCAGCTGCTGCAGATCGACCTCGCGCGCCCGCTGACCGGCCGTGACGTCACCGCGCGGGTGCACGAGATCGGCCAGGTCCCGCTGGTCAGCACCTGCACCGGCACCTTCACCCCGGAAGGCGTCGACTACGACGCCGGCGTGCTGCGGGTGGAGGTCGTGCCGCCGTCGCCGTGCAACACGGTGACGGACGTCTATTCGTTCGAGCGCCGCTGAGCGGGGCGGCTACGCTGGGTGGCGTGTCTCGTGTGGTGATCCTCGACTACGGTTCCGGCAACCTCCGCTCCGCCGAACGCGCGGTGGCGCGCGCCGGGGCCGACGTCGAGGTCACCGCCGACCCCCAGGCCGCGATCGAAGCCGACGGCCTGGTCGTGCCGGGCGTCGGCGCGTACTCCGCCTGCATGGCGGGGCTGCTGGACGTGCACGGGCACCGGATCATCGGCAAGCGCCTGGCCGGCGGCCGCCCGGTCCTGGGCATCTGCGTCGGCATGCAGATCCTCTTCGCCCGCGGCGTCGAGCACGGCGAAGAGACCGAAGGCACGGGCGAGTGGCCCGGCGTCGTCGACCGCCTGCACGCCGACGTCCTGCCGCACATGGGCTGGAACACGGTGCGCGCGCCCGCGGATTCGCAGCTGTTCGCGGGGCTCGACCCGGAGGAGCGGTTCTACTTCGTGCACTCCTACGCGGCGCGGAAGTGGCAGCTGGACGGGCTGCCCGGCCAGGAGCCGAAGGTGACGTGGGCCCACCACGGCGAGGACTTCGTGGCGGCGGTGGAAAACGGGCCGCTGTGGGCGACGCAGTTCCACCCGGAGAAGTCGGGCGACGCCGGGGCGCAGCTGCTGCGCAACTGGCTGGCGACCCTCTGACCGGGTGATCGGGGTCTCCGCCCTACAGTTGACGGCGTGACTTTCACGCTGCTTCCCGCCGTTGATGTGGCCGATGGCCAGGCCGTGCGACTCGTCCAGGGCGAGGCCGGTACCGAGACCTCCTATGGCAGCCCGCTCGAAGCCGCGTTCGCCTGGCAGCGGGACGGGGCCGAGTGGATCCACCTGGTCGATCTCGACGCCGCCTTCGGCAAGGGCAGCAACCGGGAGCTGCTCGCCGAGGTCGTCGGCAAGCTCGACGTCCAGGTCGAGCTCTCCGGCGGGATCCGCGACGACGCGTCGCTGAAGGCCGCCCTGGCCACCGGGGCGCGCCGGGTCAACCTCGGCACCGCCGCCCTCGAAGACCCGGAGTGGACCGCCCGGGTCATCGGCGAGTACGGCGACCGCGTCGCGATCGGCCTCGACGTGCGGATCACCGAGGCCGGGCACCGGCTGTCCGCCCGCGGCTGGACCTCCGACGGCGGCGACCTGTGGGACGTCCTCGAGCGGCTCGACCGCGACGGCGCCTCCCGCTACGTCGTCACCGACGTCGGCAAGGACGGCACGCTGCGCGGCCCGAACCTCGACCTGCTGCGTGACGTCGTCGCCCGCACCGACGCGCCGGTGATCGCCTCGGGCGGGGTCTCGAGCGTGGCCGACCTCGTCGCGCTGGCGGGCCTGGCCTCCGACGGCGTCGAGGGGTCCATCGTCGGCAAGGCGCTCTACGCCGGCGCGTTCACGCTGCCGGAGGCCCTCGCCGCGGTCGCGCGGGTCTAGCCGGGTAGGGACACGGCGGCGTCAGGCCAGGACGGCCTGGATCCGCCGACTGGCCGGGGTCCACTCCGGCTGTAGTACTTTCGCTGCGGTAGTCCGAGTGGCGGGAGTGGTCATGGTGCGACGCAACCCCGAGCGGCGGGCGGCTCTGCTCGACGCCTCGATCGAAGTCCTGGCCGAGGACGGCGCCCGCGGGCTCACCTTCCGGGCGGTCGACCAGCGGGCCGGCGTCCCGGTCGGCACGGCGTCCAACTACTTCGCCAGCCGCGACGAAATCCTCCGGCACGCGGGGGAGCGGGTCTACGAACGGCTCGTCGACGACGCCGTCCTCGCCGGTGGCCTGGACGGGCCACGGGACGCCGCCCGCGTCACCGAGCTGATGCACGCGCTCGTCGACCGCGTCGCCGCCTTCCCGACCGGCTTCCTGGCCCTGCTGGAACTGCGGCTGGAAGCCACCCGGCGGCCCGAGCTGCGGGACGTGCTCACCCGGCGCATCCGGGCGGACGTCGAGTTCAACGTCGGCTACCACGAGAAGGCCGGGCTGCCCGGGGACGGGACCACGGTCGTGCTGCTGTGGCTCGCGCTGAACTGGCTGATCGTGGAACGGCTGACCCTGCCGGACCTGTTCACCGGCGAGCAGCGGCGCGACCTCGTCACGGCACTGGTGGAGCGGCTGCTGGCCGGGCAGCCGGCATTACCTCCGGCGTAATCGACTCCGTTCCCCCGGTCCGCGAAGATTCCTTTCAGGACAACGAAAGGAACACGCCATGACCGCCTACGGAGTCGCCCACCTCCGCCCGCCCGCCGTGCTGTCGGAGGAGGTTTTCGAGTACATGGAACGGATCCAGGTGACGCTGGACCCGTACGGCGGCAAGTTCCTCGTGCACGGCGCGCAGGTGGAGGTGCGGGAAGGGGAGTGGCCGGGCGCCCTGGTGGTCATCGAGTTCCCGAGCCTCGCCGCGGCGCGCGAGTGGTACGACTCGCCCGCCTACCGCGAGATCCTGCGGATGCGCGCGGACCACATCCCGGGTGACCTGATCCTGGTGGACGGCTGCGGCCCGGACCACGACTCGGCCGCGCTGGCCGCCGCCCTGCGGGCCGCCGCCGCTTGAGGGGGGAAAAGGGGCTGACAGCGGTCCCCCGGAGTCGTAGGTTGCCGCGGGTGGAGGAGATCGTCACCCAGCTCGAAATGACCGCCGCCGATCAGCTCAACCCCGCTCCGGCCGTCGACGGGGTCGCGGTGCGCGCCGTCCCGCCGGGGCCGCTGATCCGCGAGCTGCACGTCCTGATCGGCACGCCGTACCGGTGGCCGAGCGTCGCCCGCGGCGACGAAGACTGGGATCGCTGGCTCGCCGAACCGGGCCGGCAGTACCGGCTGGTCGAATACCGCGGCGAAGTCGCCGGCGCCGCGGATTTCGAGCCGCAGCCCGGCGGCGTCGTCGAGATCACCACCTTCGGGCTGGTGCCGGCGTTCGTCGGGAAGGGGCTCGGCGGGTACGCGCTCACCCTCGTCGTCGCCGACGCGTGGGCGCTGCCCGGCACCCGGCGCGTGTGGCTGCACACCTCGACCCTCGATCACCCGAACGCGCTGCCCAACTACCTGCGGCGCGGCTTCCGCAGCTTCAGCCGGCCAGCTTGACGGCGATCCCGACGGTCCGGTCCGCCGGGCCGCGCAGCTTCGAGAAGAACATCGTGACGCGGCCGACGATGCCGTACTTGCGCGCGATCGCCCGCCGGACCCGCTCGGTGTCCGCGGCGTCGAGCAGCCGGGCCTCCCCGGACGCCTTCGCGCCGTGCGTCTTCTGCCCGCGCAGGTCGCACGCCTGGACTTCGACGCGGCCGCCGTTGCGGATGCGCTTGACCTTGCCCGCCTTCCGCTCCGACCAGAAGACGAGCTCCCCATCGTCCCCGGCGACCCAGATCGGCGTCGGCACGGCCCGCCCGTCGCGCCGGAACGTGGTCAGGACGACGTAGCGCTCGGCGGCGAGCCGGTCGGTCTCGGAAGTCATGCGCCCACCGTAGCCGGACGCGCCCGTGAGAACCGCCTACGCCTTTCGGAGCCAAAACCGCACACGCCCGGCCGAAGCGTTTCAACACCTACGTCTGCAACGCTTCTTGGGCTGGATCATCCGCTCACTGGGAGGCGTTGATGGCGGTCAAACAGCAACTACCGGCTCACCCGCAAGCCGGCTTCTTCGGCGCCGGGCCGTATCCCGCGCGGCGGGCGGCCGTCGCCGTCGCCGCGGTGCTGGCCGGGTTCGTGCTCACGGCGATCTGGTCGGCACCGTTCGTCGACTCCGTGATCGGGGACAGCGTCGCGAACGGCCTGCTCGGCTACGACGCCAAGGCCACCCCGATCAGCGGTGTCGTCGCCGGGACGCTCTTCGCGTTCGTCTCCGGCCTCGCCGGGTCCTTCACCGCCTGCAACATCGCCGCCTTCGGGGCGGTCGCCCCGCTCGTCGGGGACCAGGCGGGGGAGCGGCGGAACCCGGTCAAGCCGCTCGGCTGGATCGCCGCGGGCATGCTCACCGTGTCGATCGTCTACGGCGTCATCGTGGCGATCGTCGGCACGCGGATGCCGCAGTTCTCCACCGCCCAGACCACCGGGCTGTCGCCGCGCAGCATCCAGTCCATGATCGCCTTCGGCGTCGTCGGCCTGGTCTTCCTGGTGATGGGCCTGATCGCGCTCGGCATCGTCGGCAACCCCTTCGAGAGCTTCACCCGCCGCCACCCCGCCGCGCCGCTGGTCCTGATGGGCGCGCTCATCGGCGGGTTCCTCATCGGACGGCCGTACCCGCTGTTCCGGATCATGTTCCGCAGCGCCGCCGAGCAGCACAACGTGCTCTACGGCGCCGCCGCGTTCGCGCTGCAGTCGCTCGGCAACATCGTCGTGATGGCCGTGCTGTTCCTCGTCCTCACCTACGCCACCGGCGGGCGCGTGCAGCGCTGGCTGGCCGCGAAACCGGCCCGGATCGCCACCGTGACCGGCGCCGCGCTGCTCGTCGGCGGCACGTTCACGCTGCTCTACTGGGACGTCCGGGTGCTCGGCCGGCTCGGGTACATCTGGTTCCCGATGGTCAACTGGTAGGCCGCCCGAGCCAGCGGTAGTCGGGTGCCGGGTCGAGCTGGACGCCGTTCGCGACGGCGATCAGCTCGGCCTCCGGCCGCGAACCCGACACGGTCAGCCACCGCCCCGACGGCAGCCGGACCGCGACCGTCGCGTCCCGCCCGTTCACCGGCGGCACGAAGAAACCCTCGCCGCCGCGGACGGTCACGGAGGCCGCGCCGCTCACCCCGGGGGATGCCGGGCCGGCGGTGACCGACACCGCGGCGGCCGACGGCCGGGCCGGGTCGGCCGCGGTCAGCACGGTGGCCGCGTCGGCGGGCCCGGTGCCCCGCACCGCGGCCGACCGCTCGGCCAGCCCGCCCGGGAGCGGCCCGAACCGCAGCTCGCCGCGGACGCCGACCGGCTCGGCGGCGACCGCGCCGGCGACCCGCTCGGCGACCGCACGGGCGTCTGGGACGCCGGTGAGCGCCGCGACCAGCACGTGCTCGTCGTCGGCCAGCCAGGTCAGCTGCGCTGCGTCGCCGCCGCCGGTGACCATCGCGACCCGGCCGCGCACCAGCACCTGGTCCTTGATCGCCGCGATCTTCAGCGCGGTCTGCGACCACTCCGGGTCGGCGGTCGAGTACGTCTGCAGCGTGATGGAGGCCGGCCCGGCGAACCACCGCCGCACCTGCGGGGTGATCCCGGGTCCGCCTTCGCGGTACTGCTCGGTGAAGCCGTCCGGCAGCCACTCCGGGCCGAACGCGAGCACCGGACGGCTCGCGGCCGGCTCCAGGTCCGGCCGGGTCAGCAGCTGCGTGCCCGCGACGACGCCGACGACCACCAGCACCACCGCGGCGGCGACCAGGGCCAGCCGGGTCGCGGGCCGCCGGCGGCGCCCGGCGCGCGCGAGGGCGTCACGCACCGCGTGGCCGTCCGGCGCGCGGGCGGCGAGGCGGTCCAGGCTCTCCCGGATCAGCGTCTCGGTGTCGTGCTCGCTGCGCGTCATTCGGGGACTCCGGTGGGGATGGACGTCGGGTGCGGGGCCTGGCGCAGGGTGGCCAGGGCCCGCGAAATCTGGCTGCGCACGGTGGAGACCCCGCAGCGCAGGACCGCGGCGATCTCGGCGTCGGAGTAGCTCTCGTAGTACCGCAGCACGACCGCCGCGCGCTGCTTGCGCGGCAGCGTGGCGAGCAGGCCGAGCATGGCGTCCCGCTCGTCCCACGCGGCGGCCGGATCGGCCTGCGGCGGGCTGAGCGCGTCGAGGACGTCGTGGCTGCTCGGCACCATCCGCCGCACGGCCCGCCGCCGCCACGACAGGTACTCGTTGGTGACCATCCGCCGCACGTACGTCGGCGGGGCGGCGATGCCGTCCCAGCGCTGCTGGGCGCGCAGCAGCACGTCCTGGACGATGTCCTGCGCCAGGTGCGGGTCGTTCGTCAGGACGGTGGCGTAGCGGAGCAGCCCGTCCAGCCGCTCCGCCACGAACTCTTCGAAGCTCACACGCGTCCCTTCTCCTCACCCCAGGGACGCACGAGAGGACCGCGCTGATGCACGGCGGCGAAAAGTTTTATCGCGGGAGGACGTCTTCGAGCCGGACGAAGGCGAAGCCGGTGGCCGGTTCGTCCCCGGGTGAGGGGTGCCGCTCGCCGTCGTGGACGACCAGCAGGCCGTGCGGGAAGCGGCGGCCCAGGTACGCCGTGGAGATCGCCGAGCCGTCGGAGTGCTCGACCGAGTCCGTCCCGCGGCCGGCGACGATCCGCAGGTCACGGACATGCTTTCGGTACACGACGAACCGCGAGTCGCCCTGGCTGGACGCGAACAGCGTGCCGTCCGCCACGGCCAGGCCCTCCGCGTCGGCGGTCAGCCACCGGCCGCCGAAGCCCGGGTCGGGGCCGTCCGGGACGCACTCCTCCGTGGTGGCGTCCCAGCGCTGCGGGACGCCGAACGAGCGGACGCGGTCGATCAGCTCGGGCCGCCCGAAGCCGGCCGAGGTGAGCGGGATCCGCCAGATCCCGACGTCCTCCTGGGCGGTGTAGAGCACGCGGCCGTCGATCACCGAGCCTTCCAGCTGCGGTCCTTCGCCGGGCTCCTCGCACGGCGACCACGACGAGCCGTCCGGCAGGCGGAACCGCGACGGCAGGTCGACGGTGGCGACCGGCGCGGTGCCGACCGTGCCGTCCGGCCGGTCGGCGAGCCGCAGCAGCGCGACGCGCGTCTCGTGCCGCCGCGTCACGGCCACCCAGCGGACCCCGGTGCGCGGGTCGCGGGCCGCGGCCAGGCCGTAGGCGGTCCGCTGCTCGTCCACTTCGGACTCCGACGCGGAGAACACCGGCGCGGCGGCGGGGTCGGTGACGTCGCGGAGCACGTGCGCCCCGGCGCCCGAGCCCGCGGGGTCGATCCGGTAGACGCGGATCCGGTCCCGCCCCCGGTCGCTGACGACGGCGAGATCGCCGACGACGTCGACGTTGTTGAACCGCCCGCCCGGCCCGGCGGGGACCAGCTGCAGGGTCCGCGCGGAGAGGTCGAAGGCGGCGAGCCCGCCTTCCTTCAGCGTGCCGACCACGACGCTGCGCTCGGGATCCCGCGGGTGCACCCAGATCGCGGGGTCGTCGGCGTCGGCGTCCCCGGTGAAGGCCTGGGTCTGCGAGACGGGCGCGGGATCGCGCGGCGCGGCGGAGGCGGGCGCGGCGGCGAGGAGGGCGAGGGCGGCGACGGCCACCGGGAGGAGTCTGCGCACGGGCGGAAAGTAGACGAATCGGATGACCGGGACGTGAACGCGGGATGCCGGATCGAGGCGCCATCGGCGGTGGTCCCGACCCCCTTGACTACGCTGGTGGGCATGTCTGTCGCGGTGCGGGTGATCCCCTGTCTCGACGTCGACGCGGGCCGGGTCGTGAAGGGTGTCAACTTCGCCGGCCTCCGCGACGCCGGTGACCCTGTCGAGCTGGCCCGGCGCTACGACGCCGAGGGTGCCGACGAGCTCACCTTCCTCGACGTCACCGCGTCTTCCGGGGATCGCGAGACCACCTACGACGTCGTCCGGCGGACCGCCGAGCAGGTCTTCATCCCGCTCACCGTCGGCGGCGGCGTGCGCTCCAACGACGACGTCAACCGGCTGCTGCGGACCGGGGCCGACAAGGTCAGCATCAACACCGCCGCCATCGCGCGGCCCGAATTCCTCAGCGAGGCGTCGAGGCGGTTCGGCGCCCAGTGCATCGTGCTCTCCGTCGACGCCCGGCGGGTGCCCGAGGGCGGCGAGCCGACCGCCTCCGGGTTCGAGGTCACCACCCACGGCGGCCGCCGGGGGACCGGGATCGACGCCGTCGAATGGGCCGCGCGCGGGGAGGAACTCGGCGTCGGGGAGATCCTGCTGAACTCCATGGACGCCGACGGCACCAAGAACGGCTTCGACCTCGAGCTCATCGAGCTCGTCCGCAAGGCCGTGCGGGTCCCGGTGATCGCCAGCGGCGGGGCCGGCGCGGTCGGGCACTTCCTGCCCGCCGTGCGGACCGGGGCCGACGCCGTGCTCGCCGCCAGCGTGTTCCACTTCGGACAGCTGAAGATCGGGGACGTCAAGACCGCGCTGCGCGAAGGCGGGGTCGAGGTCCGGTGAAGTCCTGGCAGGCACCCGTCGAGGTGAAAGTCACCGCTCTCCTGCTCGTCGGGCTGCCGGTCGCGTGGGCGCTGCTCGACCTGATCCAGGTGCTCGGCGCCGGGTCGGGCCTGGAGATCTACCGGATGCCCGCGCTCGCGCTGATCCTCGGCGGCGTCGTGACCACCGGGCTCGTCCTGAAGCACGGCAGCGCGCGGATCGGCGGCCTGGTCGTCTCCGTCGTCTTCGCGCTGCTGCACGCGTTCCTGCTGCTCGCCGCCGAGCTGTGGTGGGTCAAGCTGTTCTCCGGCCTGTCCTTCGCGGGCTACGGCTACGCGTTCGTCCTGCTGAACTCGATGCCGCTCAAGCGGCACATCCTGGGAGCCGAAGCATGACCCTGGACGCGGCCGTCTCGGCGCGCCTCAAGCGCAACGCCGACGGCCTGATCGCCGCGGTCGTCGTCGAGCACGCCACTTCGGACGTGCTGATGATGGCCTGGATGAACGACGACGCCCTCGCCGCGACGCTCGCCACCCGCCGCGGGACGTACTGGTCGCGCAGCCGGCAGAAGCTGTGGGTCAAGGGCGAGACGTCCGGGCACTACCAGCACGTCCGCGAGGTGCGGATCGACTGCGACGGCGATACGGTCCTGCTGCGCGTCGACCAGACCGGCCCGGCCTGTCACACCGGCACGCACACCTGCTTCGACACCGAGGAGCGCCTCCTCCTGGCCGATGAGAAAGAGCACGCGTGACCATCGTCGCCGACATCCTGGTCGGGCTCGTCGCCCTGATCCACGTCTACATCGTCGTCCTGGAGATGTTCCTCTGGACGACACCCCGCGCCCGCGCCGCGTTCGGCACCACCGAGGAGTTCGCGGAGGCGAGCAAGACCCTCGCGGCGAACCAGGGGCTGTACAACGGCTTCCTGGCCCTCGCGCTGGTGTGGGGCCTGGTCGCGGGCCAGTTCCAGCTGCAGCTGTACGGCCTCGTCTGCGTGATCGTCGCGGGTCTCTACGGCGCCGCGACGGCCAGCAAGCGGATCCTGTTCGTCCAGGTGCTCCCCGGTGCGCTGGCGCTCGTCGCGCTGCTGATCGCGCGGTAGGTGCCCGATTGGCTGCCGCCGCGGGAACCGGGTGAGCCGGACGGGGCGGCCCGGGGCGCGGCGCTGCTCCGGGCGAGGTTCGCGCGGGCGGTGTTCGCCACCGTGCCGGGCCTGCTGGTCGCCGCGGCCTGGCTGTTCGCCGGGCTCACGGTGCCCGCGGCGGCGGCGCTGGTCCTGACCGGGATCCCCGGCTACGGGGCGTTCGTCCGGCACCGGCAGGTGCTCGCCGCCCGGCGGACGGGCTGGCGCACCGCAACGGTGACGCTCGGCGCAGTGGCGTCGAGGAGGCTGCCGGGCACCGTCGCCGTGCGGTTTTCGGACGGCAGCCGCATCGACCTCCGGCCGGTGGAAGGCGGCCACGCGGTGCAGGCGCTTTCGGAGCTGCCGGGGCTGCCTGCCCTGGTGGCCGGCGAAGGGCCGGCGGCGATGGTGGTGCTCGTCCTGCCGAAGCCGCCCGTGCGCGACAAGGCGGTGCTGTTCGGCGTGCGCGCCGAAACCTTCCGGTGGCTGCCGGGATCCTGAGCCTGCTCCCTCGTACGCCCGTGGATTTCCTTCGGTTGCCCCGCTTTCCTGTGCCGTTCCTCGCCGTACCTCGGCCGCGCAAGCGGTTCTAAGCTCCGCTGATGGATCCCTTCGGCGGTTTCGAGAGCTGGCTGCCGCCGCCCACCCGGCACGACCACGACCGCCGGATCGACTTCCCGGCCGAAACCCGGCGGCTGCGCCGGGTCGCTCGGCGCGCGGCGGCGCTCGTCCTCGTCTGGGTGGCGCTGGCCGGGGCCGGGGCCGCGGATCTGGTCCTGCTCGACCGGGCCGCCGACGACCTCCTCGCGACCGGCACCCGGACCACCGGCGAGGTGGTTTCGGTGCAGCCTGCGAACCGGGGCCGGCTGACGTTCGAGGTGCGCTACGGCTCGCGGACCGCGGAGATCGTCCGCGACCCGAAGGACTCCTACCTCGTCGGCGAGCACGTCACCGTGGTCTTCGACCCGGCCGACCCGGACCGCGTGCGCACCACGGAAGAGGCGAACGAGGACGAGTTCTTCGTGAACCTCGGCTACGTCCTGGCGGTGGCCGGCGCGTTCGGGACGGCGGTCGCCGCCGTGGCCGCGCTGGGCTGGCGGGGCCGGGCCCGCGCGGTCGCGGCCACCGGCTGGCGGAACGCCACGGTCGACATCGTGCCGGTCTTCACCACCACCCGCGGCGGGCTGAGGCGGCCGCAGCCGGAGATCCACGTCCGTTACCGCGAGGGCACCGGGATCAGGCTGCGGGCCGTGCCCTCGACGCACGGCGCGAAGGCGCTGGCGATCTTCACCGACCGGCTCGCCTGGGTGGGCGGCTGGGGACGGCACATGGTCGTCCTCTTCCCGAACGGCCCGAGCCGTCCCGGCCCCTACGTGGTCCCGGCGGTCGCGACGGCCAAGCGCACCGAAGGCGGGGGACGGCGGTGACGCGGCTTCAGCCGATGTCGCCGGTGAGGTAGCGCTGCAGGTTCGGCGCGATCGCGCGCACCAGGACCTCGACGTCCTCGTTCGCGAGCGGCTCGAACTTCGCCACGTACCGGACCATGCCGAGCCCCACCATCTGGGTGGCGCACAGGTTCATCCGCAGCGCGGTGCGGTCCGAGCCGATCGAGGAGATCAGCGCGCTGAAGAACCGCTGGAAGAAGTCGCGCAGCACGTGGCCGGCCTGCTCGTGGCCGGTGACGCTGCGGATCAGCGCCACGAACTGGCCGCCGCCCGCGCTGTCCCAGCGGGTGATGAACGTGCGGACGATCCGTTCGCCCAGCTCGTCGTCGGGGCCGTTGCGCAGCGCCTCCTGCAGTTCCATCGGGTCGAACGGCAGCTCGAGCACGGCCTGGGCGAACAGGCCCTCCTTGCTGCCGAACCAGTGGTTGACCATCGCCGCGTCGACGCCGGCGCGGGTGGCGATCGCGCGCACGGTCGCACCGTCGTAGCCGTTCTCGGCGAACACGGCCCGCGCGGCTTCGACCAGCGCGGTGCGCGTGTCCTGGCCGGCGGGGCGCCGGCCGCGGCGGCGGGCGTTAGTCTCGGTGCTCACGCACTCCATCATGACCGATGGCCACCACGAATTCAACATCCATTGAATTCCGGCCCCGGCGCCCGCCGTGCTCCGCGCAAGCGGCACAATGAGGTCCATGGTCAGCGCATCCGCCGGTCCCGGCATGGTCAGCCCGTCCCGCGAGGACTTCCGCGTCCTCGCCGAGAGCCGCCGCGTGATCCCGGTCGTGCGCCGGGTCCTCGCCGACGGCGAGACGCCGATCGGGGTGTACCGCAAGCTCGCCGCCGACCGGCCCGGCACGTTCCTGTTCGAGTCCGCCGAGAACGGCGCGTCCTGGACCCGCTGGTCGTTCATCGGGGTCCGCAGCCCGGCCGCGCTCACCGTCCGCGACGGCGAAGCGGTCTGGACCGGCACCCCGCCGGTCGGCCTGCCGTCCGAGGGCACCCCGCTGAACGTCCTGCGCGAGACGATCGAGGCCCTGCACACCGAGCCGCTGCCCGGCCTGCCCCCGCTGACCGGCGGCATGGTCGGCTACATCGGCTACGACGCCGTGCGCTGGCTGGAACGGCTGCCGGAGCTGGCCGAACGCGACCTCGACATCCCCGAGCTGACCATGCTCCTGGCCACCGACCTCGCCGCGTTCGACCACCACGAGGGCACGGTCACGCTCATCGCGAACGCCGTCAACTGGGACGACTCGCCCGAGCGCGTGGACGCGGCCTACGACGACGCCGTCGCCCGGCTGGGCGCGATGACCGAGCAGCTGCAGGTGCCCGCGCCCGCCACCGTCGCCGCGTTCGACCGGCCCGCCCCGGAATTCACCCGGAAGCGGACCAAGGCGGACTTCCACGCCGCGGTCGAGAAGGCCGTCGAGGCCATCAAGGCCGGCGAAGCGTTCCAGATCGTGCCGTCGCAACGCTTCGAGATCCCGACCGCGGCCGACGCGCTCGACATCTACCGCGTGCTCCGGACGTCCAACCCGAGCCCGTACATGTACCTGCTGCGGCTGGAGGGCTTCGACATCGTCGGCTCCAGCCCCGAATCGCTGGTCACCGTGCGGGACGGCCGCGCGACCACGCACCCGATCGCGGGCACGCGCTGGCGCGGCGCCGACCCCGAAGAGGACGCCCAGCTGGCCAAGGACCTCCTCGCCGACGAGAAGGAACGCGCCGAGCACCTGATGCTCGTCGACCTCGGCCGCAACGACCTCGGCAAGGTCTGCAAGCCGGGCACCGTGCGCGTGGTCGACTTCTTCCAGATCGAGCGCTACAGCCACGTCATGCACATCGTGTCGACCGTCACCGGCGAGCTGGCCGAGGGCAAGACGGCCTTCGACGCCGTCACCGCGTGCTTCCCGGCCGGGACGCTCTCGGGCGCCCCGAAAGTCCGCGCGATGCAGCTGATCGAGGAGCTGGAGCCGGTCCGCCGCGCGCTGTACGGCGGGGTCGTCGGCTACCTCGACTTCGCCGGCGACGCCGACACCGCGATCGCGATCCGCACCGCGCTGGTCAAGGACGGCATCGCGCACGTCCAGGCCGGCGGCGGGGTGGTCGCCGACTCGGTGCCGGACTACGAGGACACCGAATCGCTGAACAAGGCCCGGACCGTGCTCTCGGCGGTGGCCGCGGCCCAGACCATGGTGGCGGCGGGGGCCCTCGACCCGGCCGCGGACGCCGCTCATGTCTGACGCGCCGGGCGCCGCCTCCCCGACGGCCGACGCTGCCGACGCGGCCGACGCGGCGGGGACGGCGTCGAGGCGTCCACTGTGGATGATCGTGGTCGCGCTGCTGCTCGGCGCGGCCGCGCTGTGGGGTGCGTCACGGCTGACCTGGTTCGCCGAGTTCCGCGACGGCGGCGTCCGCGGCACGGTCCTGTACCGCGAGTCCGGCGAGCAGCAGGCGACCGCGCTGGTGCCGCTGGCCCTGCTCGCGCTGGCCGGCGTGGCCGGGGTCGTGGCCACCGGCGGCTGGGCGCGGCGCGTGCTCGGCGTGGTGCTGGCGCTGGCCGGGGTGGCGGCGGTCTGGACCGGCGTCGCCGGGGTCCGGTTCTCCGGCTACGCCGACGGGCTGCCGGTGACCCAGATGCTGCTCGGCCGCGGCCTGGCCGTGCTCGGGGGAATTCTCGTCGCCGCCGGCGGGTTGGTCGCCGTCAAGGGCGCCGGCCGGGCGGCGCGCCTCGGCACGAAGTACGCGGCCCCGGCCACCCGGAAGAAGGTGCGCGACCCGGACGCCGAGCTGTGGGAGGCGCTGTCCGAAGGGGAAGACCCGACGGACGTCCGGGGCAGGCATTCGGAGTAACGCGCACACCCGGAACCGGGCGTCTCGGATGCGGGGGTTAGCATCGTTTCGGCGGGAAGGGGAAGGTTTTTGTGAGCGACCTTGCGAGTGAAACCGTGAGCACGCGCCCTGGTGGGGGCGCCCGGTGAGCGTGCTCGAAGACATCGTCGCCGGCGTGCGGGAGGATCTCGCCGTGCGGGAATCCGCGCTGCCGTTCGACGAACTGAAGATCCGGGCGGCCGCCGCCCCCGGGCCCCGCGACGTGATGTCCGCGCTGCGCGAGTCCGGCATCGGCGTGATCGCCGAAGTGAAGCGGCGCAGCCCCTCGAAGGGTGACCTGGCCGACATCCCCGACCCGGCCGCGCTGGCGAAGGACTACGAACACGGCGGCGCGCGCGTGATCAGCGTGCTCACCGAGCAGCGCCGCTTCGGCGGTTCGCTGGCCGACCTGGACGCGGTCCGCGCGGCGGTCGACATCCCGATCCTGCGCAAGGACTTCGTCGTCAGCCCGTACCAGGTGCACGAGGCCCGCCTGCACGGCGCCGACATGGTGCTGCTGATCGTCGCCGCGCTGGAGCAGAACGCGCTCGTCGCGCTGCTCGACCGCGTCGAGTCCCTCGGCATGACCGCGCTGGTGGAGATCCACAACGCCGAGGAGGCCGACCGGGCCCTCGAGGCGGGCGCCAAGGTCATCGGCGTCAACGCGCGCAACCTGCACACCCTCGAGGTGGACCGGGACGTCTTCTCGCGGCTGGCCCCCGGCCTGCCGATGGACGTCTACAAGGTCGCCGAATCGGGTGTCCGCGGCCCGGGCGACCTGATGTCGTACGCCGGCCACGGCGCCGACGCGGTGCTGGTCGGCGAGGGGCTCGTCGCCTCCGGCGACCCGAAGGGCGCCCTGGTCAAGCTGGTCACCGCCGGTTCCCACCCCGCCTGCCCGAGGCCGTCGCGGTGACGGAACAGCACGACAAGCACGACCCGGACGAGCGCGGCTACTACGGCCCGTACGGCGGGCGGTTCATGCCGGAGGCGCTGATCGGCGTCGTCGACGAGGTCGCCACCGAGTACGACAAGGCCCGCCACGACCCGGAGTTCCTGAACGAGTTCAACCGCCTGCTCCGCGACTACGCGGGCCGGCCGTCGCTGCTCACCGAGGCCAAGCGCTTCGGCGAGCACGCCGGCGGCGCGCGGGTGTTCCTCAAGCGCGAGGACCTGAACCACACCGGCTCGCACAAGATCAACAACGTGCTGGGCCAGGCGTTGCTCACCAAGCGGATGGGCAAGAAGCGCGTCATCGCCGAGACCGGCGCGGGCCAGCACGGCGTCGCGACGGCCACCGCGTGCGCGCTGCTCGACCTCGACTGCGTCGTCTACATGGGCGAGGTCGACACCGAGCGCCAGGCGCTGAACGTGGCCCGGATGCGGCTGCTCGGCGCCGAGGTCATCCCGGTCAAGACCGGGTCGCGGACGCTGAAGGACGCGATCAACGAGGCCCTGCGCGACTGGGTGACCAACTCCGAAACCACGCACTACCTGTTCGGCACGGCCGCCGGTCCGGCGCCGTTCCCGACGATGGTGCGCAACTTCCACCACGTCATCGGCACCGAGGCCCGCGAGCAGATCCTCGAGCAGGCCGGCCGCCTGCCCGACGTCGTCGCGGCCTGCGTCGGCGGCGGGTCGAACGCGATCGGCATCTTCTCCGGCTTCTACGACGACCCGTCCGTGCGGCTGGTCGGCCTGGAGCCGGGCGGCGAGGGCATCGAGGGCAACCGGCACGGCGCGACCCTGACCAAGGGCACCCCGGGCAACCTGCACGGCGCGATGACGTACCTGCTGCAGGACGAGGACGGCCAGACGGTCGAGTCGCACTCGATCTCGGCCGGCCTGGACTACCCGGGCGTCGGCCCGGAGCACGCGTGGCTGAAGGACACCGGCCGCGCCGAGTACCGCCCGGTCACCGACGCCGAGGCGATGGACGCGTTCAAGCTGCTGTCCCGCACCGAGGGCATCATCCCGGCGATCGAGTCGGCGCACGCCCTGGCCGGCGCGCTGGTGCTGGGCCGCGAGCTGGGCCCGGACGGCCTGATCGTGGTCAACCTTTCCGGTCGCGGCGACAAGGACATGGACACGGCGGCCAAGTGGTTCGGACTGGTGAACGAATGAGCGGGCTGGACGACCTCTTCGCTTCGACGCGCGCGCAGGGGCGGGCGGCGCTGGTCGGCTACCTCCCCGCGGGCTTCCCGACGGTCGACGGTTCGAAGGACCTCATCGCGGCCTGCGTCGACGGCGGCGCGGACCTGATCGAGGTCGGCGTCCCGTACTCGGACCCGGTGATGGACGGCCCGACCATCCAGGCGGCGTCGGTGACGGCGCTGGACAACGGCTTCCGCCTCAAGCACGTGTTCGAGGTGGTCGAGTCGGTGTCGGCCCGCGGCGGCCGCGCGGTCGTGATGACGTACTGGAACCCGGTGAACCGCTACGGCGTGGACCGCTTCGCGCGTGACCTCGCTTCGGCGGGCGGGCTCGGCCTGATCACGCCGGACCTGATCCCGGACGAGGCGTCGTCCTGGATGACGGCTTCGGAGGAGCACGGCCTGGACCGCACGTTCCTGGTGGCGCCGTCGTCCTCGGAGGAGCGCCTCGCCCGCACGGCGGCGGCGTCTTCGGGCTTCATCTACGCGACCGCGGTGATGGGCGTGACGGGCGCGCGCGACCAGGTCGGCGCGGGCGCGGAGGACCTGGTCCGCCGCACCCGGGCGCACACGACGTTGCCGATCGGTGTGGGCCTGGGGGTGCGCTCGGGCGACCAGGCGGCCGAGGTGGCGTCGTTCGCGGACGCGGTGATCGTGGGCTCGGCCCTGGTCACGGCGGCGGCGGAGGGCGCTGACGGCGTTCGCCGGCTGTCGGCCGAGCTGGCCGAGGGTGTGCGCCGGGCGGTCGCGACCGCCTGAGCCGGAAGCACCCGGTCCCGGCGGCGCCGGGATCCGCCTCCGACGGTCTTTGTACGAAAGCTGTACGTCGCCGCGGGAGGGTCTGCGGCATGGACATCGCACACCTCCCGCGGCGCGGCTTCCTCCGCGGCGCCGCCGGCCTGGCCGCCGCCGGGGCGGCCGGTCTTCTCCTCCCGCAGGCCGCGCGGGCCGTCACCGCGCCGCGGATCTACAGCTGCGCCGAGTGGGGCGCGCGCCCGCCCGCCGATGCGCTCACCACCCTCGACCACCCCGCGAACCGGGTGCTGATCCACCACATCGCCTGCCCCAACAGCACCGACTACTCCCTCGCGCACGCCTTCCAGGTCGCCCGCGACGACCAGCACGACCACATCGACAACAACGGCTGGTCCGACACGGGCCAGCACTTCACGGTCAGCCGCGGCGGCTACCGCCTCGAAGGCCGCCACGGCAGCCTCGACGCCCTGCGCGGCGGCACCACGATGATCCAGGGCGCCCACTGCCCGGGTCAGAACACCAACGCCATCGGCATCGAGAACGAGGGCACGTACACGAGCGTCGAGCCGCCGCAGGCGCAGTGGGCCTCGCTGGTCGTGTTCTGCGCCTACATCTGCCGCCAGTACGGCATCGGAGTCGAGGAGATCAAGGGCCACCGCGACTTCTACAACACCGAGTGCCCCGGCGACCGCCTGTACGCGAAGCTCCCGCAACTGCGTACCGAGGTCGCCAGGGCCCTGGCGTCGTGATCACCCGTTCTTGAGCGTCTCCAACGTCCGCACCGCGTCCGAAGCCGCCGCTTGGTCCGCCGGGTCCGGCTCGGCCGCCGCGGCCGGGTGCCGGGAGGCCGCCGGGTGGGTGCAGCCCAGCTGCTGCAACGATCCCTGCAGCCGATCCGTCAGGAACTTCAGCAACCCCACCCCGTCGTCCGGGGACGGCGCCGCCCGCAGCAGCCGCCGGTCCGACGTCAGCCGGTCGAGCCCCGCCGTCCGCAGCGACCGGCAGTACGCCCGGGTGCTCGCCGAGCGCCGGTCGAGTGCGGGCTGGTCCACGCCCGCCCGGTACAGGTTCGTCTTCGCCGGGCTGGGTTTCCCGTCGACCAGCGTCATCGGGTCGCCCGGCGGCACCAGCGCCACCGGGTTCCGCTGGCCGGCCGCCGCCTGCAGCTCGTTCAGGGCGAGCGACGTCGTCGGCCGGCCGCCGTCCGTCAGGTCCGGGGCCGTGAACGGGGTGCAGCCCAGTGCCGGGTCCACGAACGCGTCGAGCAGGCGGTTGTCGCTGCCGTTCGCGAGCGTCGTGACCTTGCCCCCGCGCCGCGAGTTCGCCGCCGTGGCCTGGGCCGTCCGGCCGTCGCGCGTCGCCAGGTACGTCGTCGTCACGTTGTCGCTCTGGTCCTGGTCCACCAGCGAGAAGTCGCGCACCGACGGGCACGGCCGGCCGTCCTTCGCCCGGCCCAGTGGCGGGATCCGCAGCTTGCCGGCCTGGACGGCCTTGTTCGCCGCGTCGAAGAACGCCTGCGCGCCGCAGAAGGCGACCTGGCCGAACAGCGAACCGCCGAGGCCGTTGACGCAGTGGCCCCGCCGGCCGCCGGTGACGGTCAGCGTGTCGCCGTTGAACCCGAACCACAGGCCGACGACGGCGCCCCGCGGCAGGGCCGGGACGACCGGCGGGGCGGCGGGCGCGGTGCCCGCGTCGACGACCAGCGGGTGGTACACCGAGAGCTTCCCGGTCGCGGGGTCGAGGACGGTCGCCTCGGCGAACGCGCCCTGCGCGTCCACCGACTCGTGGCACGCGCCTTGCCGCGGATCGGTGGCGGAGAGCTGGTACGGCGTGGCGAGACCGCCCGCCGACAACGGATCTTCGGGCACCTTGAGCGTGCACGATGAATTGGGGGCCGCGGGCGGCGGCGCCGGGGTGCGCGGTGCGGCCACCGCGATCCCGACCGCGCCCAGCGACGCCGCGGCCACCGCGACGGTCACCTTGAGCTTCCAGGGCCGTTGCCGGTGGCGGGGACGAGCTGCTGGCATGGACTGTGCCTTCTTTCGGCCTCCTCACCTCACCCGGCGCAGGACGCTAGCACAGATAACGACCCGATCACAGAACGATTTCCGGGTACAATTCAGGCATTCACGGCGAAAAGCTGCCCGGGAAAGATCAATGCAGATACCGCATCACGGCGCACAGCTCCTCGGGCGGCAGGGCGCCCAGCCGGTCGATCTCGCCGCGGCGCACGTCCAGCACCGTCGTCGCCAGCTCCGCCCCGAACGCCGACGTCAGCACGGCGTCCGCTTCGAACGCCGTCACCGCCTCGGCCAACGACGTCGGGAGCCGCGAAGCCGAGGGGAGCGCGGCGGGGTCGACGTCGACCGGCTCCGGGAGCGTCGAGCGGGCTTCGACCCCGGCCAGGCCCGCGAAGATCAGCGCCGCCACCACCAGGTACGGGTTCGCCGTCAGGTCGAAGCACTTGACCTCGAAGTTCGCCGCCCGGTCGCGCTGCCCGGCCGGGCCCTGGACCAGCCGCAGCGGCGCCTCGCGGTTTTCCAGGCCCCACACGCGGAACACCCCGGCCCAGTGGTGCGGCTCGAGCCGCAGGTAGCTGACCACCGAAGGCGCGCCGATCGCCAGCAGCGCCGGCAGCCGGGAAAGGATCCCGGCGCCGAACGCCTCCGCCGTCTCCGTGAGCCCGAACCGCCGGTCGCCGCCGGCGCACAGGTTGCGGTCGCCGTCCCACAGGCTCAGGTGGACGTGGCCGCCGTTGCCGACGCCGTCGGGCGCGAACTTCGGCGTGAACGACGCCCGCAGCCCGTGCTGCTCGCTGACCGTCCGGATGGTCTCGCGCGTCAGCACCGCGATGTCGGCCGCGCGCACCGGGTCGCCGGCGGCCACCGACACCTCGAACTGCCCGGCCGCGTACTCCGGGTGGATCTGTTCCACCGCGACCCCCTGGGCGGTCAACGTGGACACCAGCGCGCGCAGGTAGGCCGCCTGCGAGGAAAGCCGCGCGTAGCCGTAGGCCGGGCCTGCGGTGGCCGAGCGCGGGTCGTCCGGGGCGCCGGCCGCCGTGATCACCCATTCGAGCTCGAACGCCGTCCGCGCGTGGTAGCCCCGTTCCGTGAGCCGGGCGGTCGCGGCCGCGGCGAGCGCCCGCGCGTCCTGCGGGTGCGGCTCGCCTTCCTGGTCGTACTTCCAGACCGGCGCCCACGCCCAGCCGGGCTGCGCGGCCAGCGGCACGAGGGCGTCGAGGTCCGGGTGCAGCCGCAGGTCGCCGACCGGGCCGCGTGAGTGCGTGCCGCCCACGATGTCGTCGGTGGCGAGGAAGAAGTCGAACGAGTTCGACGCGCCGACGCCCCACGCCGCCGCCGACCACAGCCGGTCCACCGGCACCGCCTTGACCCGCGCG
The DNA here is from genome assembly GCF_040609695.1 of Amycolatopsis sp. NPDC004625. Classification (NCBI taxonomy): domain Bacteria; kingdom Bacillati; phylum Actinomycetota; class Actinomycetes; order Pseudonocardiales; family Pseudonocardiaceae; genus Amycolatopsis; species Amycolatopsis sp. NPDC004625. The sequence goes on along the minus strand of NZ_JBEXKX010000013.1, from coordinate 148,571 downwards.
ATGCCGCTGTTGTCCACGAAGGTCAGCGCGACGAGCTCGACGCCCGCGGCGCGCAGGCCGTCGGCCCGGATGGCGCCCTGTTGCGCGAGTTCGGCCCGATCGAGCTGGCTCATCCTGCCCCCGTCGATGTTCACTGGTTCTTCGCCTGAAGAATGAGGTGAAGATCGTGTCAGACACCGTCGAAACCCGTCCAGGTCTGCGCCGCTCCCTTTCGGTCTGGCAGGCCGTCGGCCTGTCCGTGGCGCTGATGGCCCCGAGCATGGCCGCCAACATCAACCCCCAGCAGACCGCGGCCGCCGCCGGCCGCGCCGTGCCGCTCGCCTTCCTGCTCTCGGCGGTCGGCGTCCTGCTGGTCGCGTACGGTTTCGTGAAGCTCTGTCAGCACTACCAGCACGCCGGATCGGTGTACGCCTTCGTCGGCGCGACCCTCGGCCCGCGCGCGGGCGTGGTCTCCGGCATCGGTCTCCTCGGGACGTACACGTTCTACGCCGTCGTCACCAGCTCGGCCGCGGGCACGCTGGGCACCGCTTTCCTGACGCAGGTGGGCCTCTGGCCGGATCCGCCGTCCTGGGGGCCGTTCGTGCTGACGGCCGTCGCGCTGATCGGCGCGTGGCTGCTGTCCGTGCTGCCCGCCCGCCGCGGCACGAGCACCCTGCTCGCCGTCGAAGGCGCGACGATCGCGGTGATCCTGCTGGTCACCGTCGTCATCCTGGTCCGCCTGCTCGCGGGCGGCGCCCCCGGCGGCGCGCGGTTCACGATGACCGTCTTCGTGCCGGAAACCGGGCTGTCCGGGGTGTTCCTCGGTGCGGTCTTCGGGTTCCTGTCCTTCGCCGGGTTCGAAGCCGCGGCGACACTCGGCGAGGAAACCCACGACCCGAAGCGCAACATCCCACGCGCGATCCTCGGCACGGCGATCTTCGGCGGCCTCTACTTCGTGGTGGTGACGGCGGTCGAGATGATGGCGTTCGGCGGCGACGCGGGCGCGTTCCACGACTCGCCGTCCCTGCTGGGCGACCTCGGCAGCCGGTACGCGGGCGCGTGGGTCGGCGACGTCATCAGCGTCGGCGCGGCGATCAGCGCGTTCGGCTGCTGCCTGGCCTGCGTCGTCGGCGGTTCGCGGCTGCTCTACGCGCTGGGCCGCGACGCCGGGGTCGGTCTCGGCCGGACGTCCTCGCGCGGCACACCGGTGGCGGCGGTCGGCGCGGTGACGGGCGCGGCGGCCCTGATCATCCTGGTGTGCGCGCTGTTCTTCGGCGCGACGGCGTCGGACACCTTCGCGTGGAGCGGTTCGATCGGGACGCTGATCCTCCTGGTGATCTACCTGCTCACGACGGCCGGCGCGATCCTGCTGCTGTTCGTCAAGCGCCGCATGCGCGTGCCGGCCTGGCACCTGGTGTTCCCGGTCGGTGCGCTCGCCGTGCTCGGGTACACGGTGTACGTCAACGTGGTGCCGTACCCGGCCGACGGCCCGGCGCGGTGGTTCCCGGTGGTGGCCGCGGCGGTGCTGGTGCTCGCGGTGATCTTCGTGCTGTCCGCGCCTGCCTACGCTCGTAGGGTGGGGGAGAGGCTCGGCACGGTGGACGGAGGCGCATGACCGGTTTGCTCCCGTTCGTCGCGGACCTGCCGCTGGTGGACCACCACTGCCACGGCGTCGGCACCGCGGACGTGTCCCGGGCGGACTTCGAAGGGATGCTGACCGAAGCGGACACGACGTCGCCGCTCGGTACGAGCCTGTTCGACTCGCTCATCGGCTTGGCCGTACGCGAACGCTGCGCGCCCGTGCTCGGCCTGCCGAAGCACGCCCCGGCCGAGGTCTACCTGCAGCGCCGCGCGGAACTGGGCGCGGCCGAGGTGGCCCGGCGGTTCCTGCGGGCCACCGGCACGACCGACTTCCTGCTGGACGGCGGGTTCCGGCCGGACGCGCTGACCACGACCGCGGAGTTCGCCGGGCTGGCGGGCACCCGCGCGCACGACGTCGTCCGGCTGGAACAGGTCGCCGAAGCGGTGATCGGCGGGACCACCGCGGCCGGGTTCGCCGCCGCTTTCGCCGACGAGCTGGGGAAACGCGCCGAGACGGCCGTCGGGCTCAAGTCGATCGCGGCCTACCGCGTCGGCCTGGACCTGGCGGGGGAGCGGCCGTCGCGGCCGGCGGTCGAAGCCGCCGCCGGGCGCTGGCTGGCCGCGGGCGGCGGCCGCCTGGCCGACGAGGTGCTGCACCGGCACCTCGTGTTCACCGGGCTCGACCTCGGTCTGCCGGTGCAGTTCCACGTCGGCTACGGAGACGCCGACGTCGACCTGCACCGCTGCGACCCGCTGCTGCTCACCGGGCTGCTGCGGGCGACCCGCGGCAGCGGGGTGCCGATCCTGCTGCTGCACAACTACCCGTACCACCGCCACGCCGCGTATCTGGCGCAGGTCTTCGGGCACGTGTTCGTCGACGCCGGGCTCATCACGCACAACGCGGGCTTCCGGGCGCCGGCCGTGCTGGCCGAGCTCCTGGAGCTCGCGCCGTTCGGGAAGGTGCTCTTCTCCACCGACGCCTTCGGCCTGGCCGAGCTGTACCACCTGGGCACGGCCCTGTTCCGGCAGGGCCTGTCGGACTTCCTGCGCGCCGCTTTGGCGGCCGACGCGATGTCCGAAAAGGACGCCGTCCGGCTGTGTGCTTTGGTGGGGCACGAGAACGCGAAGAGGATCTACCGCTTGGAGCACGTGTGAGTGATCTGTGGACCCGGTGGACGCAGGCGATCGCCGACGAACTGCCCGCCGCCGTCGAGCTCCGGCACGCCGTGCACGCCGACCCCCGCGGGTCCGGCGACGAGGAGGACACCGCCCGCCTGGTCGTCGACGCGCTCGGGGCCGGCGAGGGCACCCGCGTCGCCAAGACCGGCCGCGCCGTCCTGCTGCCCGGGGAAGCGGGCCCGGCCGTGGCGCTGCGGGCCGAGCTCGACGCCCTGCCGGTGCTGGAGGGCACCGGCGTGCCGTGGGCGTCGGGGAACGAGTTCATGCACGCGTGCGGCCACGACGTCCACCTCGCCGCGCTGGTCGCGGCCGGCCGCGCGGCGGTCCGCGTGGGCGTGCCGCGGCCGATCCTGGCGCTGCTGCAGCCGCGGGAGGAGACGTCCCCGCCCGGCGCGCTCGACGTCGTCGAGTCCGGGGTGCTGGCCGAGCACGGCGTGGACACGGTGATCGGCGCGCACGTCCAGCCGCGGATCGCGCACGGCGTCGTCTCGGCGGTGCCGGGGCCGGTGAACGCCTCCACCGACGAGTTCGAGGTCACCATGCACGGCCAGGGCGGCCACGCCGGCTACCCGCACCTGCTGCGCGATCCGATCCTGGCGCTGTCGCAGCTGGTCGTGAGCCTGCAGCAGCTCGCGTCCCGCCGGATCGACCCGGTGTTCGGCGCGGTCTGCTCGATCGGGCGGATCCAGGGCGGCGCGGCGGCCAACGTCGTGCCCAACAGCGCGAGCGCGTTCGGCTCGCTGCGTCTGATGTGCGCGAAGGACCGCGAGCGGGCCCTGGAGACGCTTTCCGACATCGTGCACGGCACCGCACGCGCCCACGGCTGCACGGCCGAGCTGGAGATCAGCCCGTGCGAGCCGGTCCTCGACAACGACGCCGCGCTGGCCTCGGGCGCGCAGCAGTGGCTGCGGCACGCGGGGTTCACCGTCGACGACCAGTTCCGGTCCTTCGGCGCGGACGACTTCGCCCACTACTGCGGCGGCGGCACCCGCGGGCTGATGATGTTCGTCGGCCTCGGCGACACCGCGGGCGTGCCGAGCCTGCACGACGAGCGCTTCCTGCCGCGTGACCAAGCCGTCACCCAGGTCGCGCACGCGCTGGTGGCGGGGTACCTGGCCGCCTTGGATGCTCCGGTGCCTTAGCGCTACGGTGGCCGCGTGATGAGCGCCTTTCTCGCGACGATCCCCAGCCCCGACCGCGGCGTCTGGCACCTGGGACCGATCCCGCTCCGCGCGTACGCCCTGTGCATCATCGCCGGCATCATCGTGGCGATCTGGTGGGGCGAGCGGCGCTGGATCGCCCGCGGCGGCACCAAGGGCACGGTGATCGACATCGCGGTGTTCGCGGTGCCGTTCGGCCTGGTCGGCGGCCGGTTGTACCACGTGATCACCGACCCCGAGCTGTACTTCACCGAGGGCCGCAACCCGTGGAACGCGTTCGCGATCTGGGACGGCGGCCTCGGCATCTGGGGCGCGATCGCCCTCGGCGCGGTGGGCGCGCTCATCGCCTGCCGCCGCAAGGGCATCCCGCTGCCGGCGATGGCGGACGCGGTCGCCCCGGGCATCGTCGTGGCGCAGGCGATCGGCCGCATCGGCAACTACTTCAACCAGGAGCTGTACGGCGCGCACACGGACCTGCCGTGGGGGCTCGAGGTCTACCAGCGCTTCAACCCGGAGGACCCGGACAACCTGCTGAACGGCGTCGCGACGGGGCACATCCCGCTGCCGGAGAGCCCGGTGCACCCGACGTTCCTGTACGAGCTGATCTGGAACCTGCTGGTCGCGCTGCTGGTGGTGTGGGCGGACCGCCGCTTCAAGCTCGGCCACGGCCGCGTGTTCGCGCTGTACGTGGCGGGCTACACGGTCGGCCGCGGCTGGATCGAGATGATGCGGACCGACACGGCGAACCACATCCTCGGGCTGCGGGTGAACGTGTGGACGTCGATCCTGCTGTTCCTGGGCGCGATGGCGTACTTCGTCGTCGCCGCGAAGCGGGGACCGCGGGAGGCACCGGAGCTGCTGGCGGGCAAGGACGCGGTCCCGGCCGAGGTGGCTTCGTCGGAAGCGCTCTCGGAGGACGGCGAGCCGGAGCACGCGAAGGTCGCAGCGTCGCCGGAGGCGGCCTCGGCGGAGGCGGCTTCGGAGGGCGCCGACCCGGAGCACGTCAAGGTGGCGGCGGAACCGGCTGCCGCGGAGAAGCCTGTTGCCGCGGAGGCGCCGGCCGAGGAGCCGAAGAAGACCGACGAGAGCTGAGTGCGCTTTCGGAAGGCCGCCGCCGGGACTCCTGGTGGCGGCCTTCTTCGTGCGCGGGGCTGGGGCGCCGCCCCCCGGTTTCCACGCTACCGGAGGGCACCGACAGTTTCGGGCGGCTCAGAGGTCCGGCAGGCCCAGCTCCAGGTTCGGTGTCTGCAACCCGCCGTCGACCTCGAGGATCTTGCCCGTGATGTAGCCGCCGGCCCGGGAGGCCAGGAACACCACCGTGGCCGCGATGTCCTCCGCCTCGCCGATCTTCGCCAGCGGCGTTGCGGCCTCCATCTTGGCGCGGAGCTCCGGGTTGCCCACCACGATCTCCAGCGCCGACGTCGCCACCGAGCCCACCGAGATCGCGTTCACCCGGGCGCGGGGCGCCAGGTCCGCCGCCGCCAGGCGGGTGTAGTGGGCCAGGGCTGCCTTCGCCGTTCCGTACGCCGCGAAGCCGCGGCCTGAGACGCGGCCCATCACCGACGAGATGTTGACCACCGAGCCGCCCGTCTCCACCAGGGACGGGGCCGCCGCCACCGTCAGGGCGTGGGCCGTCGCCACGTTGAAGCGGAACGCTTCCTCCATGAACTCGACGGAGCTCTCCAGCAACGGCCGCGGGTAGGTGCCGCCGACGTTGTTGACCACCAGGTCGAGCCGGCCGAACTCCGAGACCGCCGTCGCCGCCAGTGCCGCCGCCGCTTCGGGGGAGGACAGGTCCACCGGCACCGGGATCGCGCGCCGGCCGGCCGCCGCAACGCGGGCGGCGACCTCGTCCAGCTGGGCCGCGGTGCGGGAGGCGATCACGACGTCGGCGCCCGCTTCGGCGAGGGCCACGGCGGTGGCCGCGCCGATTCCGCGCCCTGCTCCGGTGACCACCGCCGCCTGGTCGGTGAGCTTGAACCGATCGAGGATCATGCGGCGAAATGTAACACGTTCTAGTGACCGCGGACACACGGCTTCGATCACGTCACGTTGGGCTTGACCGGCGTTTCCGGGCCGTATACTTAGCCGAGCGAACTACCGGGAACCCATCAGGAACTATGTCGTTCCGCGCAGCCAGATCGTTACCGTCCGACGCCGTTCGGGGCGCTCCGACGGGCTGCTGGCGTGTTTCCCAGGTGTTAAAGTCGCGCTAACAAGCGGGCCATCGTCGTCCCGTGCGCTCCCCGGCCGGTAGCCCGGCCCCGCACGACAAGACGACGAAGGAGGTCCCTTCATGATCTTCTCCGCCATTCCCGGCAAGCAGGGTCTCTACGATCCGGAGACCGAACAGGACTCCTGCGGTGTGGCCATGGTGGCCGACATCCGCGGGCGCCGCTCCCACGGCATCGTCACCGACGGCCTGGCCGCGCTGACCAACCTCGACCACCGCGGCGCCGCGGGCGCCGAACCCACCAGCGGCGACGGCGCCGGCATCCTGCTGCAGCTGCCCGACACGCTGCTGCGGGCCGAAGCCGGCTTCGCGCTGCCCGAACCCGACGACCAAGGCCACCACACCTACGCCGCCGGCATCGCCTTCCTGCCGCAGGACGACGAGGAACGCCGCAAGGCCGTGGGGCTGGCCGAACGCATCGCCGTCGAAGAGGGCCTGGAGGTCCTCGGCTGGCGTGTGGTCCCGGTCGACGCCGACCGGGCCGACATCGGCCCCACCGCCCGCTCGGTCATGCCGCACTTCGCCATGCTTTTCGTCACCGGCGACGGAAAATCCGGCCTGGAGCTGGACCGCTTGGCGTTCTGCCTGCGCAAGCGCGTCGAGCACGAAAGCGTCACCGCCGGCTGCGGCACGTACTTCCCGTCCCTGTCCTCCCGGACGCTCGTCTACAAGGGCATGGTGACGCCGGAGCAGCTGCCCGCGTTCTTCGCCGACCTGCGCGACGAACGCCTGGAAAGCGCCATCGCGCTGGTGCACTCCCGCTTCTCCACCAACACCTTCCCGTCGTGGCCGCTCGCCCACCCGTTCCGGTTCGTCGCCCACAACGGGGAAATCAACACCATCCGCGGCAACCGCAACCGCATGCGGGCCCGCGAGGCGCTGCTGGAATCCGACGTCCTCACCGGCGACCTGAGCAGGCTGTTCCCGATCTGCTCGCCGGACGCGTCGGACTCGGCGTCCTTCGACGAGGTCCTCGAGCTGCTGCACCTGGGCGGCCGGTCGCTGCCGCACGCGGTGCTGATGATGATCCCGGAGGCGTGGGAGAACCACGCCACCATGAAGCCCGAGCGCCGCGCGTTCTACCAGTTCCACGCGAGCCTGATGGAGCCGTGGGACGGCCCCGCGTGCGTCACCTTCACCGACGGCAGCCTGGTCGGCGCGGTCCTGGACCGCAACGGCCTGCGCCCGGCGCGCTGGTGGCGCACGGCCGACGACCGCGTCGTCCTGGCCAGCGAGGCCGGCGTCCTGGACGTCGCGGCGAAGGACGTCGTCGCCAAGGGGCGGCTCAAGCCCGGCAAGATGTTCCTGGTCGACACCGAGGCCGGCCGGATCGTGGACGACGAAGAGGTCAAGTCCGCCCTGGCCGCCGAGCTGCCCTACGACTCGTGGCTGCACGCGGGCCTGCTCAAGATCGCCGAGCTGCCCGACCGCGACCACGTCGTGCAGAGCCACGACTCCGTGCTGCGCCGCCAGCTTTCCTTCGGCTACACCGAAGAGGAGCTCAAGATCCTGCTCGCGCCGATGGCCGAGAAGGGCGCCGAGCCGATCGGCTCGATGGGCTCGGACACCCCGCCCGCGGTGCTGTCGCAGCGGTCGCGGCTGCTGTACGACTACTTCAAGCAGAACTTCGCCCAGGTCACGAACCCGCCGCTGGACGCGATCCGCGAAGAGCTCGTCACCTGCATGGCGCGGATCATGGGCCCGGAGCGCAACCTCCTGGCCCCCGGCCCGGCGTCGTGCCGCCACCTGAAGCTGCCGTACCCGGTCATCGACAACGACGAGCTCGCCAAGCTCATCCACATCAACGACGACGGCGACCTCCCCGGCTTCGCCTGCAGTGTCCTTTCCGGACTGTACGAAGTGGACGGCGGCGCCGAGGCGCTGGCCGGCGCGATCGAGCGCGTGCGCCGCGAGGCGTCCGAGGCGATCGCGGCCGGCGCGCGCACGCTCGTGCTGTCCGACCGCGACTCCGACCACCGGATGGCGCCGATCCCGTCGCTGCTGCTGGTCGCCGCGGTGCACCACCACCTGGTCCGCACCAAGGAACGCCTGCGCGTCGCGCTCGTCGTCGAATCCGGCGACGCGCGCGAGGTGCACCACATCGCGCTGCTGCTCGGCTACGGCGCCGCCGCGGTCAACCCGTACCTGGCCTTCGAGACCATCGAGGACATGATCGGCCAGGGCGCGGTCACCGGCATCGAGGCGGGCAAGGCGATCCGCAACTACGTGCAGGCGCTGGTCAAGGGCGTCCTGAAGATCATGTCCAAGATGGGCATCTCGACGGTCGGCGCGTACACCGCCGCCCAGGTCTTCGAGTCCCTCGGCCTGAGCCAGGACCTGCTCGACGAGTACTTCACCGGGACGTCGTCGAAGCTCGGCGGCGTCGGCCTGACCGTGCTCGCCGAAGAGGTCGCCGTCCGGCACCGCCGCGCGTACCCGGACAACCCGACCGAGCGTGTCCACCGTGGACTCGACACCGGCGGCGAGTACGCCTACCGCCGCGAGGGCGAGCTGCACCTGTTCACGCCGGAGACGGTGTTCCTGCTGCAGCACGCGTCCAAGACCGGCCGCGACGAGGTGTACCGCAAGTACACCGACGAGGTGCACCGCCTCTACCGCGAAGGCGGCACGCTGCGCGGCCTGTTCTCGTTCAAGAACGGCGTCCGCGAGCCGGCACCGCTGGACGAGGTCGAGCCCGCCGAGGCGATCTTCAAGCGCTTCAACACCGGCGCGATGTCGTACGGCTCGATTTCGGCCGAGGCGCACGAAACCCTGGCCATCGCGATGAACCGCATCGGCGGCCGGTCGAACACCGGTGAGGGTGGCGAAGACCCCGAGCGCCTCTACGACCCCGAGCGCCGCAGCGCGATCAAGCAGGTCGCGAGTGGACGGTTCGGCGTCACCAGCGAGTACCTGGTGAACGCCGACGACATCCAGATCAAGATGGCGCAGGGTGCGAAGCCCGGTGAAGGCGGCCAGCTGCCGCCGAACAAGGTGTACCCGTGGATCGCGCGCACCCGGCACTCGACGCCGGGCGTCGGCCTCATTTCGCCGCCGCCGCACCACGACATCTACTCCATCGAGGACCTGGCCCAGCTGATCCACGACCTCAAGAACGCCAACGAGCACGCCCGCATCCACGTGAAGCTGGTGTCCTCGCTCGGTGTCGGCACGGTCGCGGCGGGCGTGTCCAAGGCGCACGCGGACGTCGTGCTCATCTCGGGCCACGACGGCGGCACCGGCGCGTCCCCGATGAACTCGCTCAAGCACGCGGGCACACCGTGGGAGATCGGCCTCGCCGAGACCCAGCAGACGTTGCTGCTCAACGGGTTGCGCGACCGGATCACCGTGCAGGTCGACGGCGCGATGAAGACCGGCCGCGACGTCGTCATCGCGGCGCTGCTCGGCGCCGAGGAGTACGGCTTCGCGACGGCGCCGCTCGTCGTCGCGGGCTGCATCATGATGCGCGTCTGCCACCTCGACACCTGCCCGGTCGGCGTCGCCACGCAGAGCCCCGAGCTCCGCAAGCGCTACACCGGCCAGGTCGAGCACGTCGTCAACTTCTTCAAGTTCATCGCCGAAGAAGTCCGGGAAACGCTGGCAGCGCTGGGCTTCCGCACGCTCGACGAGGCCATCGGCCACGCCGAGCTGCTGAACACCGACGAGGCCGTCGACCATTGGAAGGCGTCCGGTCTGGACCTGGCGCCGATCTTCGAGATGCCGCAGGAGACACCGTACGGCGGCGCGAAGCGGCGCACCCGGGGCCAGGACCACGGCCTCGAGCACGCCCTGGACCGCACGCTCATCCAGCTCGCCGAGGCGGCCCTGGAAGACGCGCACCATGTGAACATCGAGCTGCCGGTGCGCAACGTCAACCGGACCGTCGGCACGCTGCTCGGGTCGGAGATCACCCGCCGCTACGGCGGCGAAGGGCTGCCCGAGGGCACGATCAACGTCACGCTCACCGGTTCGGCGGGCCAGTCGCTCGGCGCGTTCCTGCCGCGCGGCATCACCCTCGACATGGTCGGCGACGCGAACGACTACGTCGGCAAGGGCCTGTCCGGCGGCCGGATCGTCGTCCGGCCCGACCCGGACGCGGCCTTCGCCGCCGAGGCGCAGACGATCGCGGGCAACACGATCGCCTACGGCGCCACCGGCGGCGAGATCTTCCTGCGCGGCCAGGTCGGCGAACGCTTCTGCGTCCGCAACTCCGGCGCCACGGTCGTCGCCGAGGGTGTCGGCGACCACGCCTTCGAGTACATGACCGGCGGCCGCGCGGTGGTGCTCGGCCCGACCGGGCGCAACCTGGCGGCCGGCATGTCCGGCGGCATCGCCTTCGTCCTCGACGTCGACCGCAAGAAGGTCAACCAGGACATGGTGGACCTGCTGCGCCCGACCGCCGACGACCTGGCGTGGCTGAAGAAAACCGTGCACCAGCACTACGATCTCACCCGCTCCGCGGTGGCGGCCTCGCTGCTCGGCGACTGGCCGCGCCGCTCGGCGGCGTTCACGAAGGTGATGCCGCGCGACTACCAGCGGGTCCTGGACGCGGCGAAGGCGGCGCGCGCCGCCGGCCGCGACGTCGACGAAGCGATCATGGAGGCCGCTCGTGGCTGACCCGACCGGTTTCCTGAAGTTCGAACGCGAAGAGCCCGCGAAGAAGTCCCACGAGGAACGGCTTTCCTCGTGGGGTGAGGTCTACGCGGACGTCGATCCCGGCGAGCGCAACGAAAAGGTCCGCAAGCAGGCGTCACGCTGCATGGACTGCGGCATCCCGTTCTGCCACTCCGGTGGTTCCGGCTGCCCGCTGGGCAATCTCATTCCGGAGTGGAACGACCTCGTCCGCCGCGGCGACTGGGCGGCGGCGAGCGACCGGCTGCACGCGACCAACAACTTCCCCGAGTTCACCGGGAAGCTGTGCCCGGCGCCGTGCGAGGCGGGCTGCGTGCTGTCGATCTCGCCGATGTCGGGCGGGCCGGTCGCGATCAAGCGCGTCGAGCAGACGATCGCCGACCAGTCCTGGGAAGCGGGCTACGTCCAGCCGCAGGTGTCCGAAGTGTCCAGTGGCCGCCGGGTGGCGGTCGTGGGCTCCGGCCCGGCCGGGCTCGCGGCCGCGCAGCAGCTGACCCGCGCCGGCCACGAGGTCACGGTGTACGAGCGCGACGACCGCCTCGGCGGCCTGCTGCGGTACGGCATCCCCGAGTTCAAGATGGAGAAGAAGGTCCTCGACCGCCGCCTGGCGCAGCTGCGCAAGGAGGGCACCCGGTTCGTGACGGGCTGCGAGGTCGGCGTCGACCTGTCGGTGGAAGACCTGCGCGCCCAGTACGACGCGGTGGTCCTGGCGGTCGGCGCGCTGCGCGGCCGCGACGACACGACGACCCCGGGCCGTGAGCTCGCGGGTGTCCACCTGGCGATGGAGCACCTGGTCCCGGCCAACAAGTACGTGGAGGGCGACGGCCCCCCGGCGATCGACGCCCGCGGCAAGCACGTGGTGATCATCGGCGGCGGCGACACCGGAGCGGACTCCTACGGAACGGCCACCCGCCAGGGCGCGCTGTCGGTGACGCAGCTCGACCAGTATCCGATGCCGCCGTCCGCGCGCGACGACGAGCGATCGCCGTGGCCGACGTGGCCGTACATCCTGCGCACGTACGCGGCGCACGAAGAAGCGGGCGAGCGCAAGTTCGCGGTGGCGGTCCGCCGGTTCGTGGGGTCCGAAGAAGGCCGCGTGACGGCGGTGGAGCTGCAGCAGGTCCGCGTCCAGAAGGACCCGGCGACGGGCCGCCGCGAGGTCATCCCGGTGAACGACGAGGTGGAGACGGTGCCGGCGGACCTGGTGCTGCTGGCGATCGGCTTCGAGGGCGTGGAGGAGATGCCGCTGCTCGGCGGGCTCGGCCTGTCGTTGACCCGCCGCGGGACGCTGTCGTGCGGCGCGGACTGGCAGACGGAGACACCGGGCGTGTTCGTCTGCGGCGACGCGCACCGGGGAGCTTCGCTGGTGGTGTGGGCGATCGCGGAGGGCCGTTCGGTGGCCAACGCGGTGGACACGTACCTGACGGGCGCGTCGGACCTGCCGGCGCCGGTGCACCCGACGGCGTTGCCGCTCGCGGTCGTCTGATCCGTTTCGCTCGAAGGCCCCCTCGCCGCCGGTGAGGGGGCCTTCGCCGTCGGTGATACGTCGAACGGTGGCCGCCGATCCCGCCGGACGGCGGCTGTGCGGTGTGTACGCGGCCAACTACTTTCGAGACGTTGTGTCGCCTTTGCGACGATTCACTTCTCCGGAAGGTGGGGCGTCTTGAAGCACACGAAAGCCGCGGTGATCACCGCCGTCCTCTCCCTCGCGTTCGCCCTGGCCGGTGCGCCCGCCCAGGCCGCGCCGAAACCCTTCTGGACGCCCGATGCCATGCGGGCGGCCGTCCCCATGGACTCCCTCGTCAAAGCGCCGGTCGCGACGCCCGAGGAGGTGGCCGAAGGCCGGAGCGTGATCATCCGGAGCATCCCGAACGGCGGCGGCGCCTGGACCGGCGGCGGCAAGGTCGCCCAGACCGCCGGGCGCGTTTTCTTCCTCTTCAACGGCCAGAAAGCGTCCTGCTCCGGCGACGCCGTCACCAGCATCAACGGCAGCGTCGTCGTCACCGCCGGGCACTGCGTGAAGTACCAGGGCAGCCGCCACACCCAGTGGGTCTTCGTGCCCGGCTACGACAACGGCAACGCCCCCTACGGCCAGTGGTCCGCCCGGGCCACGCTCAGCACGACGCAGTGGGAAGCCAGCGAGGACATCAACTACGACGTCGGCATGGCCGTCGTCAACCCACTGAACAACCAGCGGCTCACCGACGTCGTCGGTGCGCAGGGGATCGCCTTCAACCAGCCGAAGAACCAGAACATGTACACCTTCGGCTACCCGGCCGCGGCGCCCTACGACGGGACCAAGCTGATCTACTGCAGCGGCACCACCTTCACCGACTTCCTGCTCACCAAGGACCACGGCATGAGCTGCACCATGACCGGCGGCTCCAGCGGCGGCCCGTGGTTCCTGTCCTTCAACGAAAGCACCGGCACCGGCGTGCAGGCTTCGGTGAACAGCTTCGGCTACAACTTCCTGCCCGGCTACATGTTCGGGCCGTACTTCGGCGCCGACGTGCAGAACCTGTACAACCGCGCGCAAGCCGCGTGACCGCGCGTCAGCCCAGGGCGGAGTCCGGGAAGACGCCTGCTGATCCCCGGGGTCAGGTCAAGGCGGTGAGCAGCGCCCAGTAGCCGCCACCGCCGACGACGACCCCCATCAGGAGGCCGGCGAGTACCTCCGGGGTGGTGTGGTCGCGCAGCGCGACGCGCGACCACGCCACCCAGGCGACCGGCAGCGCCAGTAGCAGGGCCCACGGGCCGTACGTCAGGGTGAGCACCACGACCGCGGCCGACGCGACCGCGGCGTGCAGGGAGATCTTGAACTTCGCGCCGAACGTGATCGCCACCGCGACCACCAGGCTGGCCAGCATCGACGCCGCGAGGGCGATCAGCTGCGCGGGCGCGCCGCCGGCGAGCAGCACGGCGAACCCGAGGCCCAGCGACACCCCGGCGGCCAGCAGCGGGACCCGGCGCCCGGCCCGGTTCGTCACGTGGTGGCCGTCCCACCTGCCGCGTTTCGCGCCGCGGACGATCACCGCCATCGGGATCAGCGAGCCGGTGACGGAGATCAGGAGCCCCCAGCCCAGCGCGGGCAGCGGCCGGTGGCCCGTGGCGGCCCAGGCGACGGCGAGGGGCAGTGTGAGGACCCACACCCAGGGGGCCAGGACCTCGGTGGCCAACCGGGCGAAGCGCGACACGGGGCGAACCTTATCCTGGTCTTCGTGAACTGGACTGTGGACGTCCCCGTCGACACACTGCCCGAGCTGCCGCCGCTGCCGTCCGAACTGCGTGAGCGGCTCGACCGGGCGCTGTCGCTCCCGGCCGCGCAGCAGCCCGAGTGGCCCGACCCCGAGGCGACCCGGCGGGTCCGCGGCGTGCTCGAGAGCGTGCCGCCGATCACCGTCCCGGCCGAGATCGACCGGCTGAAGGGCCGGCTGGCGATGGTCGCCCGCGGCGAAGCATTCCTCCTGCAGGGCGGCGACTGCGCGGAGACGTTCGAGTCCAACACCGAGCCGCACATCCGGGCCAACCTGCGCACGCTGCTGCAGATGGCCGTCGTGCTCACCTACGGCGCCAGCCTGCCGGTGGTCAAGGTCGGCCGCATCGCCGGCCAGTACGCGAAGCCGCGTTCGGCCGCGACCGACGCGCTGGGCCTGCCGGTGTACCGCGGCGACATCATCAACTCGCTCGTCGCCAAGCCCGAGCTGCGCGTGCCGGACCCGGGCCGGATGATCCGCGCCTACGCGAACGCGGGTGCGGCGATGAACCTGGTCCGCGCCCTCACCGCGGCCGGCATGGCCGACCTGCACCAGGTGCACGACTGGAACAAGGACTTCGTGTCGGCCTCGCCCGCGGCGCAGCGCTTCGAGTCGCTGGCCAACGAGATCGACCGCGGCCTGCGGTTCATGAGCGCCTGCGGTGTCACCGACACGTCGCTGCAGTCCACCGAGATCTTCGCCAGCCACGAGGCGCTGCTGCTCGACTACGAGCGCTCGATGCTGCGGCTCGACCAGGCCGACGCGGCCGACCCGAAGCTCTACAACCTCTCGTCGCACTTCCTCTGGATCGGCGAGCGGACCCGCCAGCTGGACGGCGCGCACATCGCGTTCGCCGAACTGCTGGCCAACCCGATCGGGTTGAAGATCGGCCCGACGACCACGCCGGAGCAGGCCCTGGAGTACGTCGAGCGGCTCGACCCGCGCAACGAGCCGGGCCGGCTGACGCTCATCGCGCGGATGGGCAACGGCAAGGTCCGCGAGGTGCTGCCGGCGATCGTGGAGAAGGTCGAGGCGTCCGGGCACAAGGTCATCTGGCAGTGCGACCCGATGCACGGCAACACCCACGAGTCGTCCACCGGCTACAAGACCCGCCACTTCGACCGGATCGTCGACGAGGTCCAGGGCTTCTTCGAGGTGCACAACAAGCTGGGCACCTACCCGGGCGGCATCCACGTGGAGCTGACCGGCGAGGACGTCACCGAGTGCCTGGGCGGCGCCCAGGAGATCTCGGACGTCGACCTGTCCGGCCGCTACGAGACGGCCTGCGACCCGCGGCTGAACACGCAGCAGTCGCTGGAGCTGGCGTTCCTGGTCGCGGAGATGCTGCGCGGCTGAGCCCGGCCGTCGGGCCGCCCGGGGGCTGATCCGGGCGGCCGCCGGTCAGGAAGCGTCGAGCAGCCGGGCCGCCGACTTCAGCACCGCGTCCCGCAGCGAGCCGACGTCCGGCACCGCCGCGCCGTTGACCTGAAGACCGACGTGGACGGAGTCGCGGTAGGTCGCGACCGCGATGCCGACCGCGTGGCGCGGCGCCAGCGGCACGAACGGGTACACCTCCGCCAGCCGGGCGCCGTCCAGCGACAGCCGGGCGGGCGGCACCGGGACCGTCGTGATCACCAGGTCGAACAGCATCGGCGCGGCCCGGCCGGCGGTGCGCGTGCCCAGGCGGTGCAGCAGCGGCGGGACGCGGTCGGCGAGCAGCGGCAGCGCGCCGGCGCCCCGGCTCGGGCCGGCCGCCTTGTTGCGGGTCATCGCCCGGCGGACCACGCGCAGCCGCTCGACCGGGTCGTCCTCGCCGACCGGCAGGTCGCACAGGTAGCCGGAAAGCTTGTTGCCGCCGAGCTGGCCGGGCGCGCGCCCGCGCACGCTGACCGGGATCAGCGCGCGCAGCGTGCGGCCGTCCGCGCGCTGCCCGCGGTTCACCAGCCACTCGCGCAGCGCGCCCGAAAGCACCGCCAGCACGACGTCGTTGGTCGTGCCGCCGTGCGCGCGGCGCACCCGGCGCAGCTCGGTCAGCGGCAGCCGCACGAACCCGAGGCGCCGCTGGGCGGACGGCGGGGCCGACACCGGGGACAGCGGCGGGCGCGCGGCCCGCACCACCGACGACGCGATCCCGGCGGTCTCGTTCGCCTGGTCCCAGACCGTGCCGAGCGCGCCCTTCACCGTGTCCAATGTGGAGCGCGGGGCCGGGATCGGGCGGGCCGGCGCGGGAATCCGGTCCGGCCGTCCGGCGCCGTCGAGCAGCCCGGCCGCGACCGCGTACGCCCCGGCGCCGTCGGTCAGCGCGTGGTGCAGTTTCAGCAGCAGCGCGAACTTTCCGTCCGGCAGCCCGGTGACGAGGGTCAGCTGCCACAGCGGCCGGGAGGTGTCGAGCGGCTCGGCGATCCAGCGCGACGCGTACGCCGAAAGGGGGTCCGGTTCGTACAGTGAGCTCAACACGACGTGGTGAATGTGGTCGCTCGCAACAAAACCCGGGTCGTCGGCCCAGCTGGCCGAGCCGGGCGGGAACAGCTCCGCGCGCGCCCGCTGGCGCAGCTTCGGCAGCCGGGCGGCCCGCTGCGCGAGCAGGGCCGTCAGCGCGGCGGGATCGACCGGGCCGCGGGCGGTGAAGGTGACCACCGCCCCCATGTGCATCGGGGAGGTTTCGCTTTCCAGGCAAAGAAAAGCGACGTCGAGTGCGCTGAGCGGCGAGCCTGCCATGGGCGACCTTTCCGGGTTCGCGGTGGGGCGCACGGCCTCGTGCGTCGGAAGGGAGGAACTCACTGCACCAGCCCGACATGACGGCCGGGTGGTCGAAGTGTTTCCACGACGCTAACTACCGACCCCGTTCATCCATTCGAGATACCCCGGGCCACGGTGCCCGGGCTCACAGATCACGAAGGAAATTCACTCGCTCGGTGCCGGCCGGGGTTCCTCTTCGGCCCGCTCGGCGGGCGTCCCCCAGTCGGGGGTGAGCGCGACCTGCTTGCCGACGCGGCGCACCGGCAGCCCGTTCACCTGCCGCCTGCCGAGACCCGGCCAGATCTCCGCGGCGTCCTTCGCCGCGGCCCGGATCGCGCCGCCGTCGAGCGTCGTCCGGGTTTCCGGGATGTCCCGGTCCGTCCACTGCACGACGACCTTCAGCGGACCGGCCGGGGGCAGCGGCCACAGGAAGATCTCGTGGTCGACGGCGAACCGCGTCCCGCCGACCGGCTGGGCGCGCAGCACCGGGGCCTCCGGCTCGGACGCGGACGGCACCGAGATCGTCTCGGAGCTCGCCCGGCTGCCGTCGGCGAAGAGCACGCCGACGAGCAGCCCGTTGTAGTCGGGTTTGCGCCGGTGGTCGATCAGCCCCTCGGCGGGGTCGTCCACCAGGCTGTCCCGGGAGAACACCGTGACGCGCAGTGTCAGCGCCTGCGGCCACACCTCGATGGCCCGCAGCGCGACCACCGTGCGCTCGGCGCGGCCCAGCGGCTGCGCCCACGGCAGCACCGCCGGGACGATGTACTCGCGCGGGGGGTCGGTCCAGTGCCGTCCGTTGAACGCGTAAAGCTCCTGCTCCGGAACGGGGAACAGGGGACGCTCACGGGGACCGCCGGTGAAGAAGCTCATCGGACGGCCCGCGACGCACGGTCCGGCACCATGGGCCCACGGTAGGACAAGCGAGCGGGAATTTCCGCCCCCGAACGGGGGTACGGCCCCCGCGACCCGTGATCCGGGCCACAGAGGCCGTACACCCAGCGTGAGCGATCAGTCGCTCAGTTTCAGTTCGCCGTTCTTCCGGGCGGGCTCGTCGAGCTCCTTCTCGGGCGGCTTGCCCATGGCGTCCATCAGCTGCCGGGCCAGGCCGAGGCCGGTCCCGCCGAGCGACAGCGCCTTGGCGAACATGTCCGACATGCCGTCGGCGCCGTTGAGCACCACCATGTGGTCGACGTTGCCGAACGCGCTCGCGCCCGCCTCGACGATCTCCGGCCAGCGCTCGGCCAGCTGCTGCGCGACGACGGCTTCCTGGTTCTCCGCCAGCGCCGCCGCGCGCGCCTTGATCGCGTCCGCCTCGGCGAGGCCCCTCGCGCGGGCCGCTTCGGCTTCGGCGAGGCCGCGCGCCTTCGCGGCTTCGGCCTCCGCGAGACCGCGGGCCTTGGCCGCGGCGGCCTCGGCCTCACCGGTCGCCCGGGTCGCGCCGGCCATCGCCTCGGCCCGCGCCTTGGTGGCCTGGGCCTCGGCCTCGGCGGCCGTCTTGACGCGGGTCGCGTCCGCCGCGGCCCGCAGCTCGGTCTCCTTCGCCTCGGCCTGGGCCTTGGCGATGGAGGCGTCACGGGCGGCGTCGGCCGTCGTGCGCGTGTCGTAAGCCTTCGCGTCGGCCGGCTTGCGGACCTGGGACTGCAGCCGCTGCTCGGCCAGCGCGGCCTCCAGCTCGGCGGCGCGGGTCTCCTGGACGACGACCTCCTGGCGCGCCGTCGCCTCGGCGAGCGGCCCGGACTGCGACGCCTTGGCGCGCGCCTGGTCCACTTCGGCCTGGTAGCCGGCCTGCTGGATCTGGCTTTCGCGCACGGCGGCGGCCTTCTTCGCGGCGGAGACCTGCTCGACCTCGGCGGCCTCCTGGTCCCGCTGCGCCTCGGCGATGCGGGCCGACGCGGCGATCGCGGCGGCGTGCGGCTTGCCCAGGTTGTTGATGTAGCCGGACTCGTCGTCGATCTCCTGGATCTGCAGCGAGTCGACGATCAGGCCGAGCTTGATCATCTCGGTGGCCGAGGACTGGCGCACCTCGCCGGTGAGCGCGTCCCGGTTGTGGATCATCTCCTCGATGGTCAGCCCGCCCACGATCGAGCGCAGGTGCCCGGAGAACAGTTCGTGGATGGTGTCGTTCATGCCCTTCTGCTGGTCGAGGAACCGGCGGGCGGCGTTGGCGATGGAGGCGTAGTCGTCCCCGACCTTGTAGATGACGACGGCCCGCACGGTGACCGGCAGCCCCTGCTTGGTGACGCAGGAGACCTGCAGGTTGACGCCCCGGGTGTCCAGCGACAGCCGCCGCGCGGTCTGGAACCCGGGGATGACGTTCACCCCGCGGCCGGTGATGATCTTGAAGCCCAGGCTGTCCGCGGTCTCCGCCCGGTCGACGCGCACGCCGAGCCCGGAGATGATCAGCGCCTCGTTCGGCTCGGCGACCTTGTAGAGCAACCGCAGGATCCCGAAGACGACGATCAGCACGGCGATGACGCCACCGGCCGAGACCAGCAGGATTTCGACGAGACTCATGGCACCGACCCCCTCGCTTTTCTGTTGTGGGTGTGTTGGTGCCTCTTCGACGCCGTCAGCGGGTCAGGGGTTGCCACCGTTCCACATAAACCGTCCGGGGCGGCTCGAAGTCCACCACCAGCACCTGCGTCCCCGACGTGAACGTCTCCTCCGGGTTCACCGGGTACGCGTAGAACGCCTCCGTGCCGCCGCGGACGTTGAGCAGTACCTCGCCGATGAGGCCGGGGCCGATCGTGCCGGTCACGCGGCCTCGGCTGCCGATCATCCCCCGAAGCCCTTCAGCTTGACCTTGCTGCCCTTCTGCACGAACGTGCCCGGCTGCGGGTCCTGCTGGAAGACGAAGTCGAACCCGCCGCCGTTGCCGCGGCCGCGGCCGCCGTCGCGGTCGGCCTTGAGGCCGGCCTGCTCCAGGAGCTTCTGGGCGTCGTCGAACGAGCGGAACCGGACGTCCGGCACCTGGACGGCGTTGTTGACGAACACGCCGATCCGCTTGGCCTTCGGCTGCGCGTTGGCCGGCGGGTCGGTGCGGGTGACCGCGCCGCCCGGGACGTCCTGGCGGAACTCCTCACCCGCCTGGAACGGCTCGAACCCGGCCTGCTGCAGCAGCTGGAACGCCTCGTCCTTGGACCGGCCGGCGACGTCCGGAACCGGCGGCAGCGGGATCGGGCCCTTCGACACGATGATCGTGACCTGGCCGCCGATGGTCAGCTGGCTGCCCGCCGACGGCGACGTGCGGATGACCGCGCCCTGCGGGACGTCGGCGTCGAAGTCGTCGGTTCCGCGGACCGGCGTCAGCTGGGCCGCCTTGATCGCCTGCTCGGCGTCGGCCGGCGCGGTGCCCGGCCGGATGTCCGGCACCGCCGGGCGGCCCTTCGAGAGCACCACCGACACGTTCGCGTTCGGCGACAGCGTCGTGCCCTCCGCCGGGTCGGCGCGCAGCACCGTGTTCGACGGGACCGTGTTGTCGTACTCCTGGCTGAACTGCGGGTTCAGCTTCACCGCGCGCAGCGCGTCGCCGGCCGCGGCCTGGTTCAGGCCGACCAGGTGCGGCACCCGCGCGGTCTTGTCGCCGCCGGTGTCGGTCAGGATGAACGCGAACGCCCCGATCAGCCCGCCGAGCAGCAGCACTCCGGCGACGATCCCCAGCAGCAGCTTCCGGTTGCCCGCCGGCTTCTTCGCCGGCTCCGGCTCCGGCCGGCTCCGCCGCCGGGGCTGCTGCGGCGGCGGCGCCACCGGCGACGCGATCTGGCTCAGCGCCCGCGTCGCGTTCGGGCGGTGCACCGGCATGGTCTGCTGGGTGTCGGGCACCTGCGGGATCCGCGGCAGCGTGCGCTCGGTGTCGGCGAGGTCGCCCTGGCCGTGGGACACCGGGATCGGCACGGTCACCGGCAGCAGCCCCAGCTGGGCGCGCACGGCCGTCAGCTCGGTGAGGAACTCCCCGGCGTCGGCCGGGCGCAGCTGCGGGTCACGCCGCGTCGCGCGCACGACGAGGTCGTCGAGGGCCGGCGGCAGGTCCGGGCGCAGCTCGCTCGGGCGCGGCACGTCGTCGTTCACGTGCCGGTACGCCACCGAGATGGCCGTGTCGCCGGTGTAGGGCACCTGGCCGGTGAGCATTTCGTAGAGCAGGATCCCGGCCGAGTAGACGTCGCCGCGCGCGGACGCCGCGCCGGTGGCGACCTGCTCGGGGGAGAGGTAGGCGACCGTGCCGAGGATGACGCTCGAGGAGGTCGTGCCCGCGCTCGCCACGGCCCGCACCAGGCCGAAGTCCGCGACCTTCACCGCCCCGCCGGTCTGCTGCCCGACCCGGCCGATCAGCACGTTCTCCGGCTTGACGTCCCGGTGCACCAGGCCGGAGCGGTGCGCGACAGCCAGCGCCGACAGCACGGGTTCGGCCACGCTCAGCGCCAGCGCGACCTCCAGCGGGCCGCGGTCGTCCAGCAGGTCGCGCAGGGTGCCGCCGTCGACCAGCTCCATCACCAGGAACGCCAGGCCCGACTCCGCGCCCTGCGGCAGGTCGAAGCCCTGGTCGTGCACCGCCACGACGTGCGGGTGGTGCAGCTGCGCCGCGGACTGCGCCTCCCGGACGAACCGGTCCACGAACGACCGGTCGTCCGCGAACCGCGGGTCCATGATCTTGATCGCGACCGGACGGTCCAGCCGGGTGTCCGTCCCCCGGTAGACGGAAGACATTCCGCCGTGGGCGAGCAGCCGGTCCACCCGGTAGCGCCGCTCCAGGAGCGTGCCGACCAGGCTGGGTTGGGTGCGTGTCACGAGTATGGATCGTACGGAACCGCGCACGCCTCGTGGAGGAGACCTGGCGGGTCACCCGTGCGCACTAGCGGGTGGGGGGACGGAATGTGGCACAGTGTCACCTGTGAGTGGGATTCCTGTCGCCGAAGACATCCTCGACACCGCCATCGCGGTCCTCCCGTTGACGGAGGTGGCGGCCGTCCTCGGGACTTCGGCCAACAAGGTGCGGCAGATGCTGCGCGACGGGCAGCTGATCGCGCTGAAGCGCGGCGGCGAACTGTGCGTGCCCGGCGATTTCTTCGTCAAGGACGGCGTGGTCAAGGGCCTGACCGGAACGATCACCGTGCTCGCCGACTCCGGGTTCAGCCGCACGGAGATGCTGCGCTGGCTGTTCACCGCCGACGACACGCTGCCCGGCAGCACCCCCATCAACGCGCTGCGCACCAGCCACGGCACCGAGGTCAAGCGGCGCGCCCAGGCCATGGCGTTCTGACCTGCGGAAACAGCTCTCCGCGGCGGTCTGAAGGGCTGCCGCGGTGATCAGGTGCGCCGTCAGGGACCCGGCGGCCAGCGCTGGGCCGTCCGCCGGGCCACGCAGGTGGGTCGCGCCCAGCGACGGGTAACACACGGTGACCATGCCGATGCCGACGCAGGGGATCGTCGAGGCGACGGTCGCCCGCCGCAGCGGCGCGTTGTGGACCAGGCCCCCACGCGACCGGGATCGCCGCGGCGACCAGCGCGACGGCGACCACGATCCCGGCCGCCCCGCCGAGCAGCCCGGCCGGGCCGGTCCCGGCGATCGCGGGCAGCTGCGCGACGCGGGAGCGGGTCGCGCATCGGGCCGGTCGTGACGCACTGAGGTCGTCCGGCCTGCCGACCCGGGTCTTTCGGCCTGTTTTCGTCGCGGAGGGTAATGAACCGTCCGAAGGTCACGACGTCGCGGGAGAACCCGTCGGCAAGACCCGAAACGAGAACCCGCATGACCTTCCCCGCCTCGCAGCCGCCCGTGACCCCGAAGAAGCACCCCAAGTGGCCCTGGGTCACCGCGGGGCTGGCGGCCTTCGTCCTCATCGGCTCGATCTCGGCCACCGCCGATCCCGCGCCGACCCTCACGGCCGGCGGGACCCCGGCCGGGACCGCCACGGCCGCACCGGTCACCACCACGGACCCCGCTGTCGCCGCCGCGGAGAGTTCCGCCGCGAAAGCGAGCCTGGAAGCGGACAAGAGCCGTTCTTCGGAGTCCGCGCGTCAGGAATCGGAGGCGGCGGCCAGCTCCTCGGCTGCGGCCGAGGAGCAGCGCAAGGCGGACGAGGAAGCCGAGCGCAAAGCGAACCAGATCGTCTACAGCGTCACGACGACCGGGCCGGGGATCTCGATGATCACCTACGCGAAGCCCGGCTTCACCATCTCTCAGGAGACCAGCGTCCGCGGGAAGAAGTGGTCGAAAACCGTCGAAGCGGACGGCGACACGACGGGCATCAACATGAACGCGCAGAACTCGGGTGGCGGCACGATCACCTGCCGGATCAGCCGCGGCAACGGCACTGTCGTGTCGGAGAACAGCAGCTCGGGCGCGTACGCCGTCGTCAGCTGCGGCTGAAGGTGGCCGGGGGCGGGCCCCGGCCACCGCCGGCTCAGCCCTGGGTCTTCTCGCGCCAGGCGATCCACTTCTCGAGTGCGCCCAGGTCGTAGTCCGGGCCGCCCACGCCGACCGTGAACGTCGTGACGCCCAGCTCCAGCAGCTGCGGGCCCAGCTCGTCCGGCTCGCCCTGGACGCCGCACGAACGCTCGATCTCGCCCGGGTCGCGGCCGACGTCCGCGCAGTGCTGGTCGAGGATCTTGACCTTGCGGCCGACGACCTCCGGGTCGCCGAAGCCGTGCCAGATGTCGCCGTGCTTCGCGACGAGCTTCAGCGTCTTCTTCTCGCCGCCGCCGCCGATCAGGACCGGGATCTTGCGGGTCGGGGCCGGGTTCAGCTTGGCCAGGCGGGACTCGATGCGCGGCAGCGACTCCGCCAGGTCGTCGAGGCGGCCGCCGGCCGTGCCGAACTCGTAGCCGTACTCGTCGTAGTCCTTCTCGAACCAGCCGGAGCCGATGCCGAGGATGAGCCGGCCGCCGGAGATGTGGTCGACCGTGCGGGCCATGTCGGCGAGCAGTTCGGGGTTGCGGTAGCTGTTGCAGGTGACCAGCGCGCCGATCTCGACCCGGGACGTCGACTCGGCCCACGCGCCGAGCATCGTCCAGCACTCGAAGTGCATGCCGTCGGGGTCGCCGTAGAGCGGGTAGAAGTGGTCCCAGTTGAAGATGATGTCGGCCCCGAGGTCTTCGGCGGCCGACGCGGTGCGCCGGATGCTGTCGTAGTCGGCGTGCTGCGGCTGGAGCTGCAGGCCGATCCGGATGCGTCGTTCGGTCATGATCGCAGCCTACGACCGCCGTCGAACCTCCCGCGCGCTCAGGCGGAAGGCTGCCGGCCGGTGATCCGCGCCGCCGCCAGCCGTCCCGAGATCAGCACCGGCGGGATGCCGACGCCGGGGGTGGTGCCGCAGCCGGCCAGCACGACGTTGCCCGCCGCGCGGACCAGGTTCGCCGGGCGGAACGGGCCCGTCTGGGCGAACGTGTGCGCCAGCGAGAACGGCGTCCCGGCGGTGAGCCCGCGCGCCGCCCAGTCCGCCGGGGTGATCGTCTCGTCGACGGCGAACTCGTCGCCGAAACCGGTCAGCCCGCGGGCCTCGAGCGTCCGGAGCAGTTCCTCGCGGTACGGCCCGCGGACGCGGTCCCAGTCGATCGGCCCGCGCCGCAGGTTCGGGGCGGGCGCGAGCACCGAGACGATCTCGCCGCCGCGCCCGGCCAGCCCCGGGTCGGTCGCCGTCGGCCGGGTGACCAGCAGCGACGGGTCGCTCATCAGCTTGCCCTCGCGGATGATCTCGGCGAACGTCCGCTCCCAGGCCCCGCCGAAGAAGATCGTGTGGTGGCCGAGGTCCCAGGCCTTCGGAGCACGCCCGTGCAGCACCACGGCGGACGGCGAGTAGCGCAGCGGCAGCGGACGGCGGGGCCGCGCGCCGAGGAGCCGGTAGGCCGTGCCCAGCTCGGTGGCCAGCACGACGGCGTCGCACGCGATCCGCTCGCCCGAGCGCGTCCGGACCGCACGGACCCGCGAATTCACCCGTTCGAGCCAGGCGGCTTCGGTGCCGAACCGCACGTCCGCGCCCGCCCGCGCGGCGGCCCCGGTCATCGCCCGGCCGATCTCGCCCATCCCGCCTTCGGGGTAGTAGACGCCCCCGACGGTGTCCATGTACGCGATGACGCCGTACGCGCCGATCGCGCGGGCCGGGTCGAGGCCCGCGTAGAGCGCCTGGAACGTGAACAGCCGCCGGACCCGCTCGTCGAGCAGGTAGCGGCCGACGCGCGGGCCGAGCCGCCCGAAGCCGCCCAACGCGGCGAGGCGGGCCAGCTCGGGGCGGGCCAGGTCGAGCGGCGAGTCGAAGTTCGCCGCCAGGAAGTGGTCCCGCTGCACGGCGTACAGCTCGGACAGCCAGCGCCGCAGCGCCCGGTAACCCGCCGCCTCACGGCCGCCCGCGAAGGCGCGGACCTCGGCTTCCATCGCGTCGCCGTCGGTGTGCAGCGCCAGTTCCGAGCCGTCGGCGAACCGCGCCCGGTACGCCGGGTCGAGCCGGGTCAGGCGCAGGTTCTTGGCCAGCGGCTCGCCGACCGCGGCGAACGCCTCTTCCAGCAGCTCCGGCATGGTGAGCACGCTGGCGCCGGTGTCCACGGCGTTGCCGTCGAAGCTCTGCTGCCCGGCCCGGCCGCCCGGGACGTCCGCCTGCTCCAGCAGCGTGACCTGCCGCCCGGCGCCGAGCAGGTGCAGCGTCGCCGAAAGCCCGGCCAGGCCCGCGCCGATGACGACGACGTGGTCGGCCGGCCCGTCCAGCGTGCGCACGTCAGTACGTCCGCTGGGTGGCCTTGACGACCAGCCCGGTCAGCGCCGCGGGCGCGGGCTCGGCCAGGTGCGCGCGGTCCAGCGCGGCCATCGCCGCCGTCGTCAGCTCGTCGATCCGCCGCTCGACCGCGTCGACCGCGCCGACCTGCTGCAACGCCATCCGGACGGTCTCGACGCCCTCGTCGGACAGGTCCGCGTCGCCGATCGCGTCGGCGATCACCGTGGCCGCGGCCTGCTCGCCTGTTTCGGCGGCCAGCTGCAGGCCGAGCGCGACGAGCAGGGTGCGCTTGCCCTCGCGCAGGTCGTCGCCGGCGGGCTTGCCGGTGACCGACGGGTCGCCGAACACGCCGAGCAGGTCGTCACGCAGCTGGAACGCGACGCCGACCTCGCCGCCGAACTCCAGCAGGGTGGCGATCAGCTCGGGGGAGGCGCCGCCGAGCGCCGCGCCCAGGTGCAGCGGCCGCTGCACGGTGTAGGCGGCGGTCTTGAGCCGGTCGATCTTGAGCGCCGCCTCGACCGAGGCGTCGCCGGTGGCCTGCGTGCGGACGTCGAGGTACTGCCCGGCGAGCACCTCGGTGCGCATCGCGCGCCAGGCCGGGCGCGCCGCGGCGAGCGTCTCCGCGGGCAGGGGCGCGTCGGCGAACATGTCGTCCGCCCAGGCCAGCGCCAGGTCGCCGACCAGCACCGCGGTGGCCAGGCCGAACGTCGCGGGGGAGCCGAGCCAGCCGCGGTCGGCGTGCAGCTTCGCGCCCGCGATGTGCACGGTCGGGTTGCCACGGCGGGAGTCGGAGGAGTCGATGAGGTCGTCGTGGATCAGCGCGCACGCCTGGATCAGCTCGAGGCTGGACACCGCCTGCAGGACGCCCTCGGCGTCCGGGCCGTCCGGGTCGCCGCCCGCGCCGCGCCAGCCCCACCAGGCGAACGTGGGGCGCAGGCGTTTGCCGCCGCCCAGCACGAACCCGCGCAGCGCGTCGATCCCGGCGGCCACGGTGGGCTCGGTGTCCAGGATCGCGGTGCCCGCCCGATCGAGGAACCCGGCCAGCGCGCGCTCGACGTGGGCGGGCAGGGCACTGTCGGCGGCGGGCGCGTTCATCCCGCCATCCTCGCCGAACCCGCGGGCGCGCGGGCGGCCGGGGCACCCGGATGTGGCGAATCAGACTCCGGCTCAGACTCCGGCGGTGGGGGCCCAGAACGGCCCGGTCAGGCCCGCTTCGGCGAAGTAGGCGACGGCGTCGTCCGGTTCGCGCCGCCGGTAGCCGCGCTCCAGCCGGCCCGCGTACCAGCCGCGTGCGAGCCGCCAGAGCGTCACCAGGTCCAGCACGGACCCCTTGGCCTGCCCGGTTTCCGCCAGCCAGGCGTCCACACAGGACTCGCAGCAGAAGAGCCGCTGGTGCGCGCACGTGTGCAGCACGTCGTCCCACATCCGCGCGGCGGGCACGAGGAAGTGCGCGACCTGCGCGCCTTCGGGTGGTTGCGACCGCTCGACGACCAGGGCGTGCGGCTGCCCGCAGCCGGGGCAGCGGGTCGCGACGAGCACCTCCGGCTCGGCGTCGACCAGGTGGGGGACGGCGAACGAGTCCCACGCGCAGCCGCCCCACCACAGCGTGTGCGAGCCCATCACGGAGAACCCGAGCGACTTCGCGGCGAACGGGTGGGCCAGGACGACGTGCTCGCAGTCGTCGAGCACCAGGTGGTGGGCGGCGGCGAGCCGGTGCAGCGCCTGTTTGGCCACGGCCAGCGACCCGCCCGCGGCGTCGGCCAGCTCCGGCGCGGACGGCGCGCGGCCGTGGTCGGCGAAGGCGTGGTAGACGGCCAGGCGCACGTCTTCGTCCCAGCTCGCGTCGTCAACCCTCATCGTTCACTCCTGTATCGAGTCTAGAGCCGGGACCCTTAACATTCGAGGTATGACGTCGGTGATCGAGCGGTTGCGCGGAGACGGGCCGAAGTTCTCCATCGAGTTCTTCCCGCCCCGGGACGCGGCGGACGAGGCCGTCCTGTGGAAGGCGGTCCGGGAGCTCGAGCCGTACGACCCGGCGTACATGTCGATCACCTACGGCGCCGGCGGCTCCAGCCGCGACGGCACGATCCGCAGCATCGCCCGCGTCGCCACCGAGACGACGCTGGTGCCGATGGCGCACCTGACCGCGGTCAACCACTCCGTGGCCGAGCTGCGCAACGTGATCGGCTGGTACGCGTCGGTCGGCGTCCGCAACATCCTCGCGCTGCGCGGCGACCCGCCGGGCGACGTCTACGGCGACTGGATCCCGCACCCCGACGGCCTCACCTACGCCGAAGAGCTGGTGCAGCTGGTCCGGGAGCTGGGTGACTTCTGCGTCGGCGTGTCGGCCTCCACCTACGGCCACCCCCGCTCGGCCGACCTCGAAACCGACACGAAGTACCTGGTCCGCAAGCTGCGCGCGGGCGCGGACTTCGCGATCGCGCAGCTGTTCCACGACGCCGAGGACTTCCTCCGGCTGCGCGACCGGGTGGCCGCGACCGGCTGCGACGTCCCGGTGCTGCCCGGCGTGATGCCGCTGACGACCATGCGGACGCTGCAGACGACGATCAAGCTCTCCGGCGCGCCGGCGCCGCGCAAGCTCCTGGACCGGCTCGAACCGCTGGCCGACGACCCGAAGGCGTTCCGCGCGGCGGGCATCGACGTCATCACCGAGCTGTGCGAGAAGCTGATCGCCGAGGGCGTGCCGAACCTGCACTTCTACACGTTCAACCGGTCGAAGGCGACGCGCGAGGTGATCGCCCGGCTGGGCCTCGTCCCCGCCCGTGCTTAAGTACGTACCGTCCGGTACCCGCTACAGGTAGCGTGCGGCCATGGCTTCTTCTGCTTCCCCGGGCGTGCACGACATCTGTGACCGCTACGTCGACGAACACGTGGCCGCCGACCCGGTCGCGGCGACCGTCCACGGCATCAACGGCCACGACCACCAGCTGACCGACTACTCGGCGGACGGGTTCGCCGAGCGCGCCGGGATCGCCGCGCGGGCGCACGCCGCCGTCGCCGCCACCGAGCCGCGGGACGCCGCCGAGCGGGCGGCGAAGGCCGTGTTCACCGAGCGCATCGGCCTGGAGCTGGAGATCCACGAGGCCGGCCTGGACGTGGCGAGCCTCAACGTCATCGCCAGCCCGGTGCAGGACCTGCGGATGGTGTTCGACCTGATGCCCCTGGAAACCGAGCAGGACTGGTCGGTGGTCTCGGCCCGCATCGGCGAGGTCCCCCGCGCACTCGCGAACCTCCGCGGCGGCCTCCTCTCGGCGGCCGACGCGGGGCACGTCGCGGCGCTGCGACAGGTCTCGAGGGTGGCGGAGCAGTGCGAGACGTGGGCAGGCCTCAAGGACGAGACGGGCTTCTTCACCGAGCTCGTCGCGTCTTCGCCCGGTTCGGCGTTGAAGGCGGACCTCGCGCACGGCGCGCGGGCCGCGGAGGAGGCGTTCGCGGAGTTCGCCGGGTTCCTGCGCGCGGAGCTGGCGCCGAAGGCCCCGGTCAAGGACGCCGTCGGCGAGGACGTCTACCGCCTGTGGTCCCGGTACTTCGTGGGTGCGGCGCTGGACCTGCGCGAGGCGTACGAGTGGGGCTGGGCGGAGTTCGCCCGCATCGAGACCGAGATGCGCGCGGTGGCGAACCGCATCAAGCCGGGCGCGTCGCCGGCCGAAGCGGCGGCAGTCCTCGACGCGGACCCGCGCTACCGCGTCCGGGGGCGCGCGGAGTTCGAGGCGTGGATGCAGCGCCTGTCCGACGACGCCCTGGAGTTCCTGCGCGGCAAGCACTTCGAGATCTCCGACCGGGTGATGGCCCTGGAGTGCAGGATCGCCCCGCCGGGCGGCGGCGTCGGCGCGTACTACACGGCGCCGAGCGAGGACTTCGCCCGCCCGGGCCGCATGTGGTGGTCCCTCCCGGCGGGCCGCGACGAGTTCGTCACCTGGCGCGAAACGAGCACGGTGTACCACGAAGGAGCGCCGGGCCACCACCTCCAGATCGCGACGGCGGTCGACCAGTCGGCGGGGCTGAACAAGTACCAGCGGCTGATGGCGTTCACGTCGGGCCACGCGGAGGGCTGGGCCCTGTACGCGGAGCGCCTGATGGAGGAACTGGGGTACCTGTCGGACGACGGCGACCTGCTGGGGATGCTGTCGGAGCAGCTCTTCCGCGCGGCGCGGGTGGTGGTGGACCTGGGCATGCACCTGGAGCTCGCGATCCCCGCGGGCACGGGCTTCCACGAGGGCGAACGCTGGACACCGGAGCTGGGCCTGGAGTTCATGCTGACGCGCACGATCACGGACCCGGCCCACGTCCGCGACGAGATCGACCGCTACCTGGGCTGGCCCGGCCAGGCCCCGGCGTACAAGATCGGCGAGCGCCTCTGGCTGGCGGCCCGCGCGGAGGCCCGCTCCCGCACCGGGGCGGCGTTCGACATCAAGCGGTTCCACACGGCGGCCCTGAAGCTCGGCGGGATGGGTCTGGACACGCTGCGGGAGCAGCTGTCCCACCTGGACTGAGGCTCGTGGGCGGGGTCACCGGAAATCCGGTGGCCCCGCTTCGCTTCCCCCGGATAGGTTCTTCTCGTGCGCCGAAGGCTTTTCGTCACCCCACCGCCCCGCGTCTGAGCGGGGTGGTCCTCGCCGCGTGGCCCGTCCCGGCCCGCGGCTGATCCATGGTGCGCACCGCCCCGCGTTCGTCGGACTCCCTTTCCTTCGACGCAGACGCAGGAGCGTTCATGTCCCTCGTCCTCCCCACGCGCGCCCGTTCGTCGGCCGCGCTCGTCCTCGCCGGTGTCCTCTGGGGCACCGGTGGCCTCGCCGGCTCACTGCTCGCCCGGCGGGCCGGCCTCCACCCGCTCGCCGTCGCCGACTACCGGCTGCTCGTCGGCGGTGCCGTCGCGACCCTCCTCCTGAAGGGCCGCGGTCTCCCGCGCACACCGGAAGCCCTCCGGCGCACCCTCGTCGTCGGTGGCCTCTTCGCGCTCTTCCAGGCGAGCTACTTCGCCGCCGTCGCGCTCAGCTCGGTCAGCGTCGCGACCATGACCACGATCGGCGCCGCACCCGTCGTCGTCACCCTGCTGTCGGTGCGGAAGTTCCGGCGCTGGACGGTGGTGTCGGTGGCGGGCACCCTCGCCGGCCTGGTGCTGCTCCAGTGGTCACCCGGTCAAGCGATCTCGTTCGGCGGCCTCGGCTTCGCGCTGCTCGCGGCGGCCGGCTTCGCGGCCCTCACCCTGGTCACCGCGAAGCCGGTCGAAGGTCTGGACCCGCTGTCGACGACGGCGTCCGGCTGCCTCACCGGCGGCCTGCTGCTGCTCCCGGTCGCGAGCTGGTCCGGCATGGCGCTCCCGCTGCACGCGGACGTCCTCGCGACCGTGTGCTACCTCGGCGCCGTCCCGACCGCCCTCGCCTACGCCGCCTACCTGCGCGGCCTCGCCGGCGCGCACCCGGTGCTCGGCGCGCTGTCGGCGGTGCTCGAACCGCTGACGGCGGCGGTGCTGTCCGCGGTGCTGCTCGGGGAACGGCTGAGCGGCACGGCCTGGTGCGGCGCCGCCGTGCTGGTCGCGGCGCTGGCCGTCGGCTACTGGCGCCCGGAACCGCGCTGAGGGGACGCTGCCCCTCGGCTCAGCGCGGGTCGAGGGGCAGCGCCCGCCCGAGGATCGCGAACGGCCGCGGGTCGCCCGCGAAGTGGTAGTCGCGCAGGACGTCGACGAACCCGGTGCGGCGGTAGAGCTTCCACGCCCGGCTGGTGCCCTCGGGCGTCGACAGCAGCACGTTGGCGCTCGGCACGCCGTCGAGCAGGCCGCGGAGCAGGTCCTCGCCGATCTGGTGGCCCTGGTTCTCCGGCCGGACGTGGATCTCGGTCAGCTCGAAGTAGTCCGACAGCCAGCGGTCGGCCTCGGCGGCCCCCGCGCGGCGGCTCAGGCCGTGCCGCACCTGCTCGTGCCACCACTGCCCGGCCCGGCCGCGGTAGCCGTAGGCGAGGCCGAGCAGGACGTCGTCGGCGTCGAACGCGGCCATGCAGCGCCAGCCCTCGCGCAGCGCGTGGGTGAGCCACATCGGTGCGCGCTGCTCGGCGGTGCCCGCCGGGTACCGCATCGCCCGGACGTAGATGTCCAGCGCTTCGGGCAGGCGGGAGCGGAACTCGTCCGCGGAGAGCTGGACGTAGCGGGAGCAGCCGGCGGGCATCGCGGTCACAGCGGTCCATCTTCCTCCGCGCCGCCGAGCGCGCCCGGGGTGCCCCCGGTCAAGGCGACCAGGTCGGCGAAGGTGGTCGGGTAGACGGCCTTCGGGTGCCCCGCGGCGGCCCAGACGACGTCGTGGGCGCGCAGCGCGGTGTCGACGAGGGTCGGCAGCTTCGCCGGGTGGCCGGTGGGCGCGACGCCGCCGATCGGCTGCCCGGTGTGCGCCCGCACGAAGTCGGCGTCGGCCTTGCCGATTTCGCCGCCGGCCAGCCGGGCGAGGGTGGCCGGATCGGCGCGGTGACCGCCCGAGGTGAGGGCGAGGAGCGCTTTTTTGTCGGACCCCAGGCGGAAGATGAGGCTGTTGGCGATGGCCCCGACGGGCACGCCGAGCGCATCGGCCGCCTGCGCGGCGGTCCGGACCTCGGCGGGCAGGACACGGATGCCCTCGGCGGCGCCGCGTTGCCCGGCTTCGGCCAGCGCGGCCGCCACCTTGGCGACGGCGGGGTGCTCCAGCGAACTCATGAGCCTATGAGATCACGCCGCCGACCAGGTGTCCCGCACCACGCCCCCGGGGGTTGAGCGGGCACCCGGTCCGGGTTACTCTGGAAATTGTTCGAACAGGCGTTCGACATCTGGTGAGCGCGCACCGGTCAGGTGCCCGGGACCGGGACGGGGGAAGCGTCTCGGCACCGGGCCCTTGATCGGGCTCACCCCGCGCAGGAGGAGGGTCGCCATGTCCGTCAAGGTCGTGTCCCCCACGGATCCCGGGCAGCCGGAGCTGCCCATGTCGCTGCGCCCGCAGACCCCACAGCCGGCGGCCAGGCGCTCACGTCAGTGCTTGACGCCCGGCGAGTCCCGCCCGCGCCCGCCGGCGCCGTCGGTGGATTCGCGGCAGCCGGAGCTGCCGATGCTGCGCACCCCGGATTCGGCTTTCGCGGATTCGGTTGTCGCTGACTCGGGGCAGCCCGAGTTGCGCTCGGCTCGCCCGGACCCGGCCTCCGGAGAGCCGCGCCCGCAGGCTTCGGCGCCTGCGGACCCAGCCCTCTCGCGACCGACCACGGCGACTGCGGAAGCGGACTCGGGGCAGCTCGAGCTGCGCCCACCGGCCGTTGCGGAGCCGACGCAGCCTGCGCAGCAGCGGCACACGGTGTCGCCGGAGTCGGGGCAGCCCCGGCCGTCCGCGCAGGTTCGGCAGCGTCCGTCGGCTCCCGCGGAGCGGCAGCAGCCTTCGCCTGAAGATGCCGCGCAGCCTCGGCGGCGCTCGGTTTCCCCGGAGTCGGCGCAGCCCCGGCCGCCCGCGCCGGCTCAGCAACGCCGGTCGGCCCCCGCGGAGCCGGACCAGACCTCGGCCGAGCTGCCGATTCCGCCGCAGCGTCCCGCTCCGGCCGCGCACTCCGAACTGCCCATGGCTCTCCGGCCGCCCGCTGCCGGCTCCGATCAGGCCGCTCTGCCCATGGCGCTGCGGCCGCCGGCTTCTCCGGCCGCTGCCGGGCTGCTCGCCCAGGCCCGGCGGGGGCTCGCCGAGGCCGAACGGGAAACCCGGCCCGCCGAGCGGTTCATCAGTGCCTACCTCGCCGCGCTGCGGGGGGCCGCCGCCGTGCTCGCCGCGCGGGGGCGGCCGCACCGGGGGCGGGCGCGGCCCGCCAGCACCTGGGTGCTGCTCGACTCCGTCGCCCCCGAACTGCGGGAGTGGTCCGCCTTCTTCGCCAGCAACTCCGCCACCCGCGCCGCCGCGCAGGCCGGGATCACCGGGAAGGTCACCGCCGAGTCGGCCGAGGGGCTCGTGCGCGCCGCCACGCCGTTCCTGGAGCTGGTCCGCCGGCTCGTGCACGGGCTGCCGATCACCGGGGAAGCCCATGTCGCGTGAGCACGGCCCGGTCGACCAGGGGCGGTTGCTCACGGCGTTGGGAATCGAAGGCAGGCTGCTGGCCGAGGCGGTGCACGCCGCGCCGGTCGAGGCGCCCGTGCCCGCCTGCCCGGGCTGGTCGCTCGGCGAAGTGGCCCGGCACGTCGGGAGCCTCTACCGGATGGTCCGGCGCCGCCTGACCGACGGCCGGAGCCCCGACGACTGGCCGCGCGACCCCGAACCGGGCCAGAACCTGCGGGACTTCCTGGAGACGGGCCTGACCGAACTGCTCGACGAGCTGGCCGCGCACGACCCGGAAGACCGCGCCGACACCTGGTGGCCGGCCGACCGCACGTACGGCTTCTGGCGACGGCGGATGCTGCACGAAACGGTCGTCCACCGGGTCGACGTCGAACAGGCGGCGGGCACCGAGCCTCGCGGTGTGCCCGACGACGTCGCGATCGACGGCATCGACGAGGCGCTGACCCTGTGGTTCGGGCAGAAGCTGCCGATGCTCGGCCTGACCGGCACCAAGGCGGGCACGGTCGGCGTCCGGGCCGGCGCGCACAGCTGGATCGCGCGGGCCGGGCCCGTGACCACGGAGGCCTGGCGCTGCTCGGCCGAGGAGGCCGAGGCCGCGGACGACGTCGTCACGGCCGGACCCGCGCAGCTCTACCTGTGGCTCTGGGGCCGCGCGTCCCTGACCGCGGTGACCGTGCGGGGCGTGCACGACCAGGCGGCCCAGCTCTGGGCGCTGCTGCGGCTCGCGACCCGATGACGGACCGGCCGGTGGGGAAGCCGAACCGGAACTGTCGGGGGTGGCGGTTAGCCTGCGCCGCATGAGCACACGCCTGGTGAACGTGGTGATCGACGCGGCGCGGCCGGAAATCCTGGCGGGCTTCTGGGCCGCGCTGCTCGGTTGGCACGTCGCGATCGAGGACGACGGCGAGGTCGACGTCCGCGCACCGGCGGGCGACGGCTGGGACCTGGACCTGGTTTTCGTGCCGGTACCGGAACCCAAGGCGGTGAAGAACCGCGTCCACCTGGACCTGGCGAGCACCACTCCCGCGCACCAAGCCGAGCTGGTGGCGCGCGCCCTGGAGCTGGGCGGCCGTCGCGTCGACCTCGGGCAGGGGGCCGTGGCGTGGGTCGTGCTGGCGGATCCGGAAGGCAACGAGTTCTGCGTCCTCGAGCCGCGTGAACGGTACGCGGGGACGGGTGCGGTGGCGTCGATCGTGGTCGACGCCCACGCACCCGAGCCGCTGGCGGATTTCTGGGCGCGGATCACCGGGTGGCCGGTTCAGGCCCGCGAAGGGGACGTCGTGGTGGGCCTGCGTTCACCGGTGGGCCGGGGGCCGTGGCTGGAGTTCCTCCGCAACGACGACGTCAAGCGGGTCAAGAACCGCGTGCACCTGGATGTCGCGCCCCCGGCGGGCGAGGATCACGCCGCGGCGGTGGCGGAGGTCGTCGCGGCCGGGGGTGCGCCGGCGGATCTGGGTGGTCCCGCGCTGCCGTGGCGCGTGCTGACGGACCCGGAGGGCAACGAGTTCTGCGTGCTGACCCCGCGCTGACCTAGCGTGGGGACCATGGAGAGCTTCGACTGGCAGGGCCGCCGGATCGCCTGGGACCGCGCCGGATCGGGGCCGGCGGTGGTGTTCTGCCACGGCACACCCTGGTCGTCGTGGCTGTGGCGGCCGTTCGCCGAAGCGCTGAGCGCCGACTTCACCGTGTACCTCTGGGACATGCCCGGCTACGGCCGTTCGTCGAAGGACGCGGAGCACCCGGTCGATTTCGGCGTCCAGACCGAGGCGTTCGTGGCCCTGCTCGCGCACTGGGAACTCGAGCGGCCGCACGTCGTCGCCCACGACTACGGCGGCGCCGTCTCGCTACGCGCCCACCTGGTGCACGGCGTGCCGTACGCGTCGCTGCTGCTGGCCGACGCCGTGGTCATCCCGCCGTCGGGCTCGCCGTTCTTCCGGCTGGTCAAGGAGCACCCCGACGTGCTCGCCCAGGTGCCGCCGTACATCCACGAGGCGCTGGTCCGCGCCTACGTCGCGAACGCGGCCTGCCGGCAGCTGCGCGAGGCCGACCTGGCCGAACTCGCCGCCCCGTGGCTCGGCGACGAGGGACAGCCGGCGTTCTACCGGCAGATCGCCGCCTACGACGAGCAGTACCTGGCCGAGAACGAGCGACGGCTGGGCGCGGCCGACGTGCCGGTCCGCGTCCTGTGGGGCGCCGAGGACACGTGGATCCCGCCGGCGATCGGCGAGCGGCTGGCCGCCGGCCTCCCCGGCGCGACGTTCGCCCCGGTCGCCGGTGCGGGCCACCTCGTCCAGCTGGACGCCCCGGTCGCGCTGGCGGCCGAGCTGCGGGCCTGGCTCGGTGTTTCGGCCGGGTTGCCGGGCCGCGTCGAACGCTGACCTGCACGAAACACCGGCGTCCTGGAGCGGCAACAACCCCGGGGGACCGTGGGGGCATGGAGACCTCCAGAGCGTTGCCCCAGCCGGGCCGGACGGCCGCCGTCGCCGAGGAGCCGGGCACACCGTCGGCGTGGCGGGTGCGGATCCGGATGCACGACCACCCGGGCACCCTCGCCCGCATCGCGATCCGGCTCGCCGACCTCGAGTGCAACATCCTCGGCCTGTCCGTGCTGCCGGTGCCGGGCGGCGTGCTCGACGAGATCGTGCTGCGGCCCGCGACCGGCCTGCCGCGCCGGCACCTGGCTGACGCCATCCGCGCCGAGGGCTGCGAATGCACGGCGATCATCGACGCCGACGTCCACGAGCTGGTCGACCCGTCGGCGTCGACGCTGCTCGCGGCCCGCCGCGCGGTCGACGACCCGGCCCGCCTCGCCGATGTGCTCAAGGACGTCCTGGCGGCGGACGTCGTCACGCTCGTCCCCGCCGTCGAAGCGAACCCGGCGCGCACGGAGAGCGGGCACCGGGCGGTGTTCGCACTGGCCGGCGGCAGCGCGCTGGTGGCGCGCCGCCGGTGGGCGCCGTTCGTGCAGCTGGAGCTGACCCGGGCCGAGGCGCTGGTGACGCTGCTCGCCGCGGCGGCCCGCAACGTCGCCGGCCCGGTGGTCCTCGACCGCCCGGACGGCGCGGCGATCGTGCTGCGCAAGGGTGTCCCCGGCGACGCCGACGCGGTGTCCGAGCTGCACCGCCGCTGCTCGATGGCGACGCTGTTCCGCCGCTACCACACGGGAGTGCGATCGGTGCCGCGCCGCTGGCTGCACCGGCTGCTGGTGCCTCCGCGCGGCACGAGCGTGCTGGCGGTCTTCGGCCGCGAGGTGATCGGCCTGGCCCAGCTGATCCCGATGCCGTCCGGCGGCGCGGAGATTTCGCTCCTGGTGGAGGACGACTGGCAGCAGCAGGGCATCGGCACGGCGCTGCTGGCGCGCCTCGCGGTGCTGGCGGAGGCCCAGGGCATCACGGAGCTGTCCGCGGACTGCCTGGCGGGCGACGACGTCCTGCCGCGCACGGCGGCCCGCGCCGGCCTGCGCACGGAACGCGGCGCCGAGGACGGCGCCAAGCTGAGGTTGTTCCGGCCGGTCTGAGACGGGCTCAGCGTTTCCAGAACCAGTCTTTGTCCCGGGCGGCGCGCATTGCGGACTTCTTGCGTTCGGCGGTGAGCCGGTCGAGGTAGAGAACACCGTCGAGGTGGTCGGTCTCGTGCTGCAGGCACTGCGCGAGCACGTCCTCGCCTTCGACCTCGATCGGCTCGTTGTGGACGTCGACGCCCCGGACCTTGGCGTGCTTCGCCCGTTTGGTGGGGAACCACAGCTCCGGAACGGACAGGCAGCCTTCGTCGATCTCGTGCGTTTCCTCGGACAGCTCGACGATCTCGGGATTGACGACGTACCCCGCGAGACCGGCGACGTCGTAGCTGAAGACCCGAAGCCCCACGCCGATCTGCGGCGCGGCCAGCCCGGCGCGCCCGGCGGGTTTCACCGAGTCGACGAGGTCCCGCACGAGCGCCTCGAGCTTCTCGTCGAACACGGTGACCGGATCGCAGACGGACTTGAGGATCGGGTCGCCGAAATAGCGCAGTTCGCGCATCGCCATGAGCAGAACATCCTTCGTGCGTGTCGGACTGGCAGCTTAGGCCAGCCGCGATGGCCGCCGCGGGCGAACCGGAAACCCGAGAACCGGGACGGTTCGCCGCACCGGCGGCGGAGACCGCGGCGCGGCGAGCCGGCGCTGGTGACGGAGGCAAGTCGTGGCGCTCTCCGCCGACGCACGCCCACGTCGGCGGGGCGAACCCTCAAGCCCGCAGCCGCAGGCCCGAGGGCGTGGCCCGGAAGCCCGCCTCCTGCAACACCTCCGCCAGTTCCGATGTCAACGCCTGCTCGCCGTCCGCGCGTTGGACCGACAGCTGGCCCAGCCAGCCCTCGCGGACCGCTGCCGACAGGGCCTGGGCCGCCTCCGACAGCGGTTTCCTTTCCTCCGTGAAGCTCAGCAGCGACCTGCCTCCTCGCTCGACGTACAGGGCCGGGACCCCGTCCACCAGTACCGCCAGCGCCCCCGCCTTGCGGGCCGGGCGGTGTTTCGTGTCGCCGGTGGCCGCCGGCCAGGGGAGGGCGGCGCCGTAGGGCTGGGCCGGGTCCGCCGCCGCCAGGACCACCGGGCGGCCGGGTGCCGGGCGGCCCGGGCCCGACAGGGCGCGCAGCCTGTCCACCGCGCCCTTGGCCGCGAACTGGGCCGCGCCGAGGCCCTCCACCACGTACCCGCGGATCACCTGGCCCGTGTCCTCCATGCCGCGGAGCACCTTGTAGATCCCGGAAAACCCGCCCGTGACGCGTTCGGTGTCGAGCGCGCCGCGGGTCAGGACGCCGTGGCGTTCCAGGAACGCTTCCGTGCGCGCGTGGGCGCGGCGGGTCGCGTCGGTCTCGCGGGGCGGGGTCAGCGCCCACCGGCCCGCCACCGTCGGCGGCCCGGACCGCGACGGCATCTGCGGCCGCCCCGCCCGCAGCCGGGCGTACCGGCCACGGGGTGCCTGGCGCCGCGGCTTGTGGGCGCCGTGCCCGGCGACCTGCGCCCGCAGCGGGCCCAGCGTGTCGCCGGTGACCAGGCCGGCCCAGACCAGGTCCCACAGCGCCGCCACCACCTCGGCGTCGTTCGGGGCCTTGTCCACCAGCACCGTCGCGCGGTCCACCAGCTGGCGGAAGAACAGCGCGCCACCCTCCAAAGTGGACACGATTGCGTCGTGCAGCGGGCCGGTCGGGATGTCCTCGACGACTTCGGGCAGCAGCAGGTCGGCCACGTCGGCCGGGGCCAGGGCGATCCAGCCGTCGCCGCCGGAGAGCGCGCCGCAGCCCGCCCAGGTGACCTCGCCCGCCGTCGTCAGTTCGTCCAGCAGCGCGGGGGAGTAGCCCGGCAGCCGTCCGGGCAGGATCAGCGACTCCACCGCGCTCGCCGGCAACGGGGCCCCGGCCAGCTGCTCGACCACCGACAGCACGTCGTCCGCCGTCGGCGCCGCCCGGACGCGGCCGCCGAATCCGTGCCACGAGGGCAGGAACCGGCCCAGCGCCGCCGGCTCGACCGGCTCGACTTCGGCCCGCAGCTTCGCCAGCGACGTCCGCCGCAACCGGCGCAGCACCGCCGAATCGCAGTATTCGACGCCGGCACCGTGCGTCTCCGGACGTCCGACCGGGCTCAGCTCGCCGCGCACCAGGCGGCCTTCCCCGGTCATCCGGTCGAGCACCCCGGTGACCACGGCCGTGCCGAGCCCGAACCGCGCGGCCGCGTCCGCCGCGGCGAACGGACCCCGGCCGCGGGCGTAGCGCGACAGCAGGTCCCCGAGCGGGTCCGCGACCGGCTCGGTGAACGCCTCGGGCACGCCCACCGGCAGCGCCGTGCCCAGCGCGTCCCGCACGCGACCGGCGTCCTCGATGGCCAGGAACCGTTCCGCGCCGCCGATCCGCACCCGGATCGCCCGCCGCGCCGCCTCCAGTTCGGTCAGCCACGCCTCCTGGATCCCGCGCTCGGCGGCCTCCTCGACGGTCAGGTCGCCGAGGAACCGCAACAGGTCGGCGGCGTCTTCGGCCGAGCGCGCGTGCCTGTCCGGTTCGAGCCGCTGCAGCGACCGTTCGACCTCGGTGACGGCCTCGGGATCCAGCAGCTCCCGGATCGCCTCGGTGCCCAGGAGCTCGGCCAGCAGCGCCGAATCCAGCGACAGCGCCGCGGCCCGCCGCTCGGCCAGTGGCGCGTCGGTCTCGTACAGGAACATCCCGACGTACCCGAAGAGCAGGCTGCGCGCGAACGGCGACGCGGCCGGCGTCTCGACCTCCACGAGCCGGACCTTGCGGGCGCGGACGTCGGCCATCAGCTCGCGCAGGCCGCTGACGTCGTAGACGTCCTGCAGGACCTCCCGCATCGCCTCCAGCACCACCGGGAAGCGTTCGTACTTCGCCGCGACCGAAAGCAGCTGCGACGCTCGTTGCCGTTGCTGCCACAGCGGGGTGCGGCGCCGCGGGTCCCGGCGCGGCAGCAGCAGGGACCGCGCCGCGCATTCCCGGAACCGCGCCGCGAACACGGCCGAGCCGCCGACCTCGGCGACGATCAGCTGCTCGACCTCTTCGGGATCGAGCAGCACGTCGTCCGCGCCGATGGTGACCTCGCCGCCCTCGGCGTCCAGTGCGTCCGGCAGGCGCAGGACGATGCCGTCGTCGGAGTGCGCCACCTGGGCGTCCACCCCGCGGTTTTCCCGCAGCCGGGCGGCGATGGCCAGCGCCCACGGCGCGTTCACCTGCGCGCCGAACGGCGAGTGCACGACGATCCGCCAGTCGCCGAGCTCGTCGCGGTAGCGCTCCAGCAGGATCGTGCGGTCGTTCGGCACGTGCCGGGTGGCGGCTTTCTGCTCGGCGAGGTAGGCGAGGAGGTTGTCGCACGCCCGCTCGTCCAGCCCCGCCGCCTCGGCCCGCTCGCGCGCCTTCACATCGTCCGAAGTGGACAGTTCGCGGACGAACTTCCCCAGTGCCCGGCCCAGCTCCAGTGGACGGCCCGGCGCGTCGCCCTTCCAGAACGGCATCCGCGCCGGTTCGCCCGGCGCGGGCACCACGATGACGCGGTCGTGGGTGATGTCGGTGATCCGCCACGACGACGTGCCCAGCAGGATGGTGTCGCCGACGCGCGACTCGTACACCATCTCCTCGTCGAACTCGCCGACGCGCGATCCGGATTTGTCGTCCGAGCCCGGCGTCATGACGGTGAACAGGCCGCGGTCGGGGATCGTGCCACCCGAGGTCACCGCCAGCCGTTGCGCACCCGGCCGGCCGCGCAGCTCGCCGGTGATCCGGTCCCAGGTGATCCGCGCCCGCAGCTCGCCGAACTCCTCGCTCGGGTAGCGGCCGGCGAGCATGTCGAGCACCGCGTGCAGGGCGTCGTCCGGTATGGCGGCGAAGGGGGCCGCGCGCCGCACCAGCGACGCCAGGTCCGGCACCGTCCACGGCTCCAGCGCCACCATGGCGACGACGTGCTGCGCCAGGACGTCCAAGGGGTTGCGCGGGTAGCGGACCGCCTCGATCGCACCGCTCGCCATCCGCTCCGCGACGACCGCGCAGGAGACGAGGTCACCGCGGAACTTGGGGAACATCACCCCGGACGACACCGCGCCGACCTGGTGCCCGGCCCGGCCGACCCGCTGCAGCCCGGACGCCACCGTCGGCGGCGCCTCGATCTGCACGACCAGGTCGACCGCGCCCATGTCGATGCCGAGCTCCAGCGACGACGTCGCCACCACGCACGGCAGCTGCCCGGACTTCAGCGCTTCTTCGACGTGCGTGCGCTGCTCCCGCGACATCGAACCGTGGTGGGCCCGGGCGATCACCGGCGGCGCGCCGGTGCTCACCCCGGACTGCCCGACCGCCTCCGCCGGGAACGCGTCGGCGGCCGTGAGCTCGGTCTGCTCGGCGGCCAGCTCGTTCAGCCGGGCGGTGAGCCGCTCGGTGAGCCGGCGGGAGTTGGCGAAGACGATGGTCGAGCGGTGCGCCTGGATCAGGCTCAGCACCCGTTCCTCGACCGCCGGCCAGATCGACGGCCGCTGCACCGGGTTGCCGGCCAGCTCTTCCATCGTGCCCATGCCGCCGGGCGCGATGCCCCCGGGCGGGAACGCCTCGGTCAGCGACTCCAGTGACTCCAAGGCGTCGAGCGGGCTCGGCGCCGGGCCGCTGCGCGGGGCGTCGAGGTTGCTCATGTCCTCGACCGGGACCTCGACGCGGACCTCGATGGTCTTCGCCAGCTTCGGCTGGACGACGCGCACCGGGCGGCCGCCGGCCAGGAACGCGCCCACCTCGTCGATCGGGCGGACCGTCGCCGACAGGCCGATCCGCTGCGCCGGCTTCGCCAGCAGCGCGTCCAGCCGCTCCAGCGAGAGCGCGAGGTGGGCACCGCGCTTGCCGCCGGCGACCGCGTGCACCTCGTCGACGATCACGGTCTCGACGCCGCGCAGCGACTCCCGCGCCGAGGATGTGAGGATCAGGAACAGGGACTCCGGCGTGGTCACCAGCACGTCCGGCGGGGTCTTGGCGAACGTGCGCCGCTCGGCCGCGGTGGTGTCGCCGGTGCGCATGCCGACCTCGATCCCGGGCACCGGCAGCCCGAGCCGGCGGCTGGCCTGCGAGATGCCGGCGAGCGGCGCCCGCAGGTTCCGCTGGACGTCGACCGCCAGGGCCTTCAACGGCGAGACGTACAGGATCCGGCAGCGTTTCGTCACCTCCGCCGGCGGCGGCTCCACCGAGAGCCGGTCGAGCGCCCAGAGGAACGCCGAGAGCGTCTTGCCGGACCCGGTGGGCGCGACGACGAGGGCGTGCTCGCCCGCGTGCGCGGCCCGCCAGGCCCCTTCCTGCGCCGCGGTGGGCGCGGCGAAGGCTCCCGCGAACCAGTCCCGGGTCGCGGGGGAGAAGAGGTCGAGCACGTCGGTTGCCACGTCATTCATGATGCGCGGCACCCCCGACAGTTTCGGGCCGGTTCGCCGGGATCACGCTCTGGGCGAACTGCGGGAACACCACGTCGACCTTCGGCTCGTCGGTGATCAGCCGGTACTCGCGGTCGAGCGGGGTCCAGTACGAAAAAGGGGCCTGGTCCAGCTGGGAGTGGTCGGCCAGCACGTACGCCTCGGTGCCGGCGTGGAGCATCGCGTGCTTGACCACCGACTGCTCCAGTGACGGGCAGCACAGCCCCCGGGCGGCGACCACGCCGTCCGCGCCCAGGAACACCCGATCGGGTGAGATGTGCCGCAGTTGCGCCAGCACGTTTTCGCCGAGGATCGCCTCGTCGGGATGCCGCAGCCGGCCGCCGAGGACGATCAGGTCGATCCCGGAGAAGCCGGCGAGCTCCCGGATCGCGTGCACGCCGTTGGTGACCACGGTCAGCCCCTCGCGGTGGGCGAGGTGACGGGCGAGCCTGCCGGTGGTCGTGCCGGCGTCGAGCAGCACCACCTCGCCGTCCCGGACGAGCGCGGCGGCCTCGCGGGCGATGACGTCCTTGGCCGCCGCGTGCTCCCGGTCCTTCTCGCGGGGACTGCGTTCGGTGTCGAGGGCGCCGCCGTAGGTGCGGACGACGTGGCCCGCCCCGGCGAGCGAGGCGAGGTCGCGGCGGATCGTCGACTCGGAGACGCCGAACTCTTCGGCCAGCTCCGCGATGCCGCCGGAGCCGTCGCGGACGGCCTCCAGGAGCATCGCGCGCCGGTCACGGGTGCCTGGTCGCGGCTGGGACATGCGCCGACCCTTCCACAGTCGCGGGTTTCAGCCCGAAGAACGCCAGCCCGGCGGCCACGGCGAAAAACGCGGCCAGGACGACGAAGCTGGTGGCCGCCGTGCCGGTGACGTCGGTGAGCCAGCCGACCAGGTACGGCCCGGCGAACCCGCCGAGGTTGCCCAGCAGCAGGCCGGCGATGGCGACGAGCAGCGGGACGGTGACCGCGAGCCGCCGGTTGCCGGTGCGGTCGGACCAGTGCGCGCACGCGACCATCCCGGCCAGGGCCAGCACGTACGGCACGGCCGACAGGAAGCCGACGGCGGTGGCCGAGCCGCCGGTCATCGTCTTCACCACCGACGGCAGCCACAGGGAGAAGCCGTAGAAGCCGGTGATCCAGAAGAAGCAGACGCCGACCAGCAGCAGGACCTGGCGGTTCGCCAGCGCCTGCCGGTAGCTCCGCTTCGCGAACGCCGGTTTCGCGTCCTCTTCGGCCTGCAAGGTGGTTTCGAGGTACTCGCGTTCCGCCGGGGAGATCCACCGGGCCCGCGCCGGCCGGTCGGCGACCGCGAACCCCCAGACGACCGCCCACACCAGCGGCGGCAGCCCCTGCAGGACGAACACCCAGC
This sequence comes from Amycolatopsis sp. NPDC004625, assembly GCF_040609695.1. Lineage (NCBI taxonomy): Bacteria > Bacillati > Actinomycetota > Actinomycetes > Pseudonocardiales > Pseudonocardiaceae > Amycolatopsis > Amycolatopsis sp. NPDC004625. Next base: position 104,767 of record NZ_JBEXKX010000013.1, on the reverse strand, counting down.
GCCACGACATGTGGTCGAGCATGAACCCGGACAGCGGCGACATGAGGATCGCCGAAATCGGCAGGCACGTCATCCACCACGCGTTCGCCCGCGCCCGTTCCGCCTGCGGGAACCAGGACGCCAGCAGGACCAGCACCGCCGGCCACACCCCGCCCTCGAACAGCCCGAGCAGCAACCGGGCCAGGTGCAGCTGCGTTTCGTTCCGCACCAGGCCGCACAGCACCGCCGCGAACGCCCAGGCGATCATCAGGATCAGCACGGTCTTGCGGGCGCTCCACTTCGCCGCCAGCACCGCCGCCGGGATCTGCAGCACGAGGTAGCCGACCAAGAAGATGCCGCTCGCCAGCCCCTTCGCACCGGCGGACAACGGGAAGTCGGCGCCGACGTAGGGCAGGATCACCGCGACGTTCGTGCGGTCGAGGTAGGCCGGCATGTACATGACCACCGCGACCGGGATCACGTACGCCCAGCGCCTGCGGGGGATCACCGCCGGCCCGGCGGGTAGCTGACGGGCAGCTTCCGGGCGTACGGCGCCAGGGTGGCCGCGGCCTTGAACGCCGCCCGCATGGTGCCGTGGGAGGCCCGGCCGGTGCCGGCGATGTCGAACGCGGTGCCGTGGTCGACCGACGTGCGCAGGATCGGCAGGCCGACCGTCACCGACACCGTGCCGTCGAAGTCGTACGTCTTCGACGCGATGTGGCCCTGGTCGTGGTAGAGCGAGAGCACGCCGTCGAACCGGCCCTGGATCCCTTGGTGGAACACGGAATCCGCGGGGATCGGGCCGACCACGTCGAGGCCGGCCACCCGCGCGGCGGCCACCGCGGGGGCGATCGCGATGATCTCTTCGTCACCGAACTTGCCGTTTTCGCCGCCGTGCGGGTTGAGCGCCGCCACGGCCAGTCTCGGTTTCTCCGTGCCGAACACCTGGAGCGCGGTGTACGCCTCCCGGATCGCGTATTCGATGTTCTCCCTGGTGATCTGGTTGATCGCTTCGCGCAGGGAAAGGTGCCGGGTGGCGAAGAAGATCTTCAGCCCGGAGACCCAGAACATCGTGGTGAACCGGGTCGAGCCGGTCAGCTCGCCGAGCATCTCCGTGTGCCCGAGGTGCTGCGAACCGGCCGCCCAGATGGCTTCCTTGTTGATCGGCGCGGTCACGACCGCGTCGACCTCGCCCGCCAGCGCGAGCCGGGTGGCGACCTCGATCGCCCCGACCGCCGCGGCGCCCGCGGTCGCGTTCACCTCGCCCCACGGCAGGTCTTCGGTGACCACGCCGAGGTTGAGCACGTCGATCACGCCGGTGGTGAACCGCGCGTCGGCGACCGTGGCGATGGGGTTGATCTCCAGGTGCAGGCCCAGGTGCCGGACCAGGCGTTCCAGCACGATCGCGTCGCCCACCGCCACCCCGCGCGCCATCTGGAGCGCTTCGGGCTCGGCGAGGGTCTTGAGGGTGATCTCCGGGCCGATGCCGACGGGGTCGCCGAGGGTGACGGCGAGGATGGGGAGGTCGCTCACGGGTTCTTCCTTCCGGTGGCCGAGACGTGTTCAGGTGCTCCCGGGCAGGCGATCGCCGCCGGACGGCGGCCCCGGCGACGGTCAGGGGTGGCCCGTACCGCCCACGTGACGTGTGGTGGCGAAGGGTGGCGGGTACCCGCGTCGATCTCCGGCACCACAGCCTCCCTTCTTGCGCATTCCGGTCAACTTTTATGACCGAACCGTGCAACTATCGTGCACCTTGATCGCCTGCCACGTCAAGGAGCAGTGACTTTCGCGGGTCCGCACGCACGGTGACCGCGCACGTGGCAGCATCACCGCGGGCGCCGCCGAGGCGTCGTTTCGCGAAGGGGAGTGCTGTGCGGATCCTGTCGGTGGACCTCGGGACGTCCAACACCGTCGCCGTGCTTTCGGCGCACGGTATGCCGCCCAGGGTCGTCGAGGTGGACGGCTCGGCCAACATGCCGTCGGCGGTGTTCGCCACCGAAGAGGGCACGATCATGGTCGGCCGCGACGCCGAGCGCCGCGCCCGCCTCGACCCGACGCGCTTCGAGCCGAACCCCAAGCGCCGCATCGACGAGCAGACCCTGCTGCTCGGCACCGACGTCGTCCCGGTGACCGAAGCGCTCGCCGCCATCCTGCGGCGGGTGCTCGAAGAGACGTCCCGCCAGCTCGGCGGCGACCAGCCCGACGAGGTCCGGCTGACCCACCCTGCGCAGTGGGGCCAGACCCGCCGCAACGTCCTGATGTCGGCCGCCCGGCTCGCCGGGATGGGCCCGAACATCCTGCTGGTGCCCGAACCGGTCGCCGCGGCGGCGCACTTCGCGTCGTTCCCCGGCAAGGCGCTCGCTCCCGGCCACGCGCTCGCGGTCTACGACCTCGGCGCCGGCACGTTCGACGTCGCCGTCGTCGGCGCCACGCAGAACGGGTTCACCGTGCTCGCCGAGGACGGCCTGCCCGACCTCGGCGGCCTCGACGTCGACCAGGCGCTGATGGTGCACGTCGGGCGCGAGGTGTCGCACTCCGACCCGCAGCGCTGGCAGCGGCTGCTGCGCCCGGAGTCCACCGGCGACCGGCGCACCCGGCGCGCGCTGCAGGAGGACGTCAAGGCGGCCAAGGAGGCCCTGTCGCGGCACCCGCAGACCGAGGTGCCGATGCCCGAACCGTTCAAGGACGTGCTGGTCACCCGCGGCGAGCTGGAAGGCCTGGTGCGCCCGGCGATGCTGCGCAGCGTCGAGCTGCTGTCGCGGACGCTGCGCTCGTCCGGGCTGGCCCCGGACCGGCTGGCCGGCATCTACCTCGTCGGCGGGTCGAGCCGGCTGCCGCTGGTCGGCACCATGATCGCGGAGAAGCTCGGCGTCGTGCCGGGCAGCCTCGACCAGCCGGAAACCGCCGTCGCGCTCGGCGCCCAGCACGTGGCCCGCGACGGGCTCTCGGTGCGGACGCAGAACGTCGAGGGCGCGGTGGCCGCGGGGGCACCGCCGCACCGCCCGCAGTACGCGCCGCCCCCGCCGCCGCAGTACCCGGGTTACGCACCGTCGAACTTCCCGCCCAGCGGCCCGCAGCCGGTGCCGTCGAACTTCCCGGCTTACGCGCCCGCGCCGGAGAAGGCCGAGCCGCGCGGGAAGAAGAAGCTGCTCATCGGGATCGCGGTCGCGGTCGTCGTGGTGCTCGCCGCGGGGCTGACCTTCTTCCTCACGTCGTCGTCCTCGGTCGCCACCTACACCGCCGACCAGTGCAGGACGCCGGGGCAGGCCGACGACAAGGGTTTCACCGGGTGCCTGCGCCAGCTCGCCGGGAAGATCGCCGACACCGGCGACTGCAAACCCGGCATGGGCAACGGCCCGGCGGCACCGGCGCAGAGCCTGGGCGCTTCGTCGACCTGCTCCGCGCCGGGCCGGGCGGGCACCCAGGTGACCTACGTCCACGGCGACAGCGCCGACGCGCTCAAGCAGTACACCGACGGCCTGCTCGCCTCGGCGGGCGGCGACCGCACCGAGGCCGACTGGGGCGGCAACGGCCTCAAGGGCCACTACTCGTCGGCCGCGGGCAAGACGTCGGCGGTGCTCGTGTTCACCGTGGCGGACCGGCCGCTGGCCGGGTTCATCTACCAGCTGAACACGAGCGGGCAGGCCCAGGTGACGACGCCGGGCACGCTGGCCGACTACTTCGAGGCGAGCGTCCAGCCGGGGGAGTAGACGGCGCGAACGGAGCTTTCCGGCCCGCCGGTTAGAGTGGGCCCGATGCGGATCACGGTTTTCCGGCGGCTGATGGCCGACGAGTTCGGCTCCGGGCGGGCCCAGGTGCTGGCCAGGGACCACGTGCTCAGCGGGCTCGGCGGCCGCACCGTCGACCAGGCGCTGACCGCGGGAATCCCGGCGAAAGAGATCTGGCGCGAGGTCTGCGACGCCTTCGAGGTCCCGGCCGAACGGCGCTGACCTGGGCCGATGAGGGCCGGGCCGACCCGGGCGGGCGAAAATCCTAGCGCAAGGGTGTGTCGCTGCCGACCTCGAACAGGTGTTCGTCTAAGGTGTTGTCCACATCGGGTCCAGCGATCCACAGATTGGGCGCCGCGCCTGGAATTGTCGGTCCCCGCCGCTAGCGTCGGACCGGACAGCTGAAGAACCGACACAGAGCCCCCGAGAGACGGGGCTTCGACCAGCGAGGTGGACTTCCATGCCTGCAGCACCCGACAAGGACAAGGCGCTCGAGCTCGCGCTCGCGCAGATCGACAAGCAGTACGGCAAGGGCTCGGTGATGCGCCTGGGCGAGGACACCCGCCCGCCCATCGCGGTGATCCCCACCGGCTCGATCGCCCTCGACGTCGCCCTCGGCATCGGCGGCCTGCCCCGCGGCCGGGTCATCGAGGTCTACGGGCCGGAGTCCTCCGGTAAGACCACGGTCGCCCTGCACGCGGTGGCGAACGCGCAGCGCGCCGGCGGCATCGCGGCGTTCATCGACGCTGAGCACGCGCTGGACCCGGACTACGCCAAGAAGCTCGGCGTTGACACGGACGCGCTGCTCGTCTCCCAGCCGGACACCGGTGAGCAAGCCCTGGAGATCGCGGACATGCTGGTCCGCTCCGGCGCGCTCGACATCCTGGTCATCGACTCCGTGGCCGCGCTCGTGCCCCGCGCCGAGATCGAGGGCGAGATGGGTGACTCGCACGTCGGCCTCCAGGCCCGGCTGATGAGCCAGGCGCTGCGCAAGATGACCGGTGCGATGAACAACTCCGGCACCACCGCGATCTTCATCAACCAGCTGCGCGAGAAGATCGGTGTCATGTTCGGCTCCCCGGAGACGACGACCGGTGGCAAGGCGCTGAAGTTCTACGCGTCGGTCCGTCTGGACGTGCGCCGCATCGAGACGATGAAGGACGCCGGCGAGGCGGTCGGCAACCGCACCCGGGTCAAGGTCGTGAAGAACAAGATGGCCCCGCCCTTCAAGCAGGCCGAGTTCGACATCCTGTACGGCCACGGCATCTCCCGCGAGGGTTCGCTCATCGACATGGGGGTCGACCAGGGCATCCTGCGCAAGTCCGGCGCCTGGTACACCTACGAGGGCGACCAGCTCGGCCAGGGCAAGGAGAACGCGCGGAAGTTCATGCGCGACAACCCGGACATCGCCAACGAGATCGAGAAGCGGATCAAGGAGAAGCTCGGCATCGGCCCGCAGCTCGACGCAGCCACCGAGGCGGTCCCGGCACCGGTCGACTTCTGATCGGGTTGCTGCGGGATGGGGTGAGGTAACCCCGGACCCCCGCCGGGGTTGTGTTGGGCGATGACGTTCGGCCTTTGGTGACTGCGGGCTTGGGTGACGTGGTTGCCGGGGTCGTGAGGACGAGGAGTGATCGAGGTGGCCAGGGCGCCCAAGGTGCCGCCCGCCGAGCTTCCTCCTGAGGAGCGGTACAAGAAGGCCAAGGAGATCTGCTTCGATCTCCTGGCCGCCCGGCCGCGGACCCAGGAGGAGCTGCGGCAGGCGTTGCAGCGCAAGGGGTTCGACGAGGAAACCAGCGAGACCCTGCTCGGCAAGCTCGACCGGGCCGGGCTGGTCAACGACGAGGAGTTCGCCCAGCTCTGGGTGAAGTCCCGGCACGCGAACCAGGGCTTGTCCCGCACCGCGCTGGTGGCCGAGCTGCGGCGCAAGGGCGTCGACGGCGACGTGGCCGCGCAGGCGGCCGGCGAGGTCGACCGCGAGTCCGAGGAACAGATGGCCAGGGAACTGGTCCGCAAGCGCCTCGGCTCGCTCGGCAACGTCGACGAACAGACCGCCCTGCGGCGGCTGCTCGGCTTCCTGGCGCGCAAGGGCTACCCGCAGGGGCTGGCGTACACCGTGATCAGGGAGGAACTCCGCGAGTACGGCGCGGAGTCCACCCTGCTCGACGACGCCGTCATCGACTGACCGCGCCCGGCGCCCGAAGGTAAAAGCCGGGTCAGGGGCGGACTTGTCCCAGCGGGCGGAGTTCCGGGGCGGCCGGCGGTGCGCTCGTCCCGGCCTGGCCGGGGCGGCGGGCGGCCGGTGCACGCCGGTCCGAACGGTGCTTGCGGACCGTCAGCAGGAACACCGCGAGCAGGCCCATCGCCACGCACGTCACCACGGCCGTCAGCACCAGGAACCCGTTCAGCTGCCCGGCCGCCAGGTACGCGCCCAGGGCCACCGCGACCAGCGCGCACACCGCTCTGTCCAGAATGGACTCCATGGACAGGAGGGTGGCGCGGTGGCGGGAGTCCGGGATGGAGTCGTTCAGCAGCTGCTTCTGGACCGGGAACGCGATGCCCGTCGCCACCGCGAACACGCACAGCAGCACCACCGCCGGGAAAGCACCCACGAAAACCACGGCCCCCAGGCAGAGCGCCATCACGATCGTCAGGGTGAACACCGAACCCACCGGGCCGATCGCGCGGCGGAGACGGTGGGGGCGGGCCGCGCCCAGGGCCTCGAAGACCGTCATCGCGGCCAGGACCGCGCCGTACCAGTTCACCGAGAGCGACTTCGACGCCAGGATCGGCTGGAACAGGTTCACCTGGCAGATGCGCACCAGCGTGAACATCGCGATGCCCTGCACCATCAGCAGCACCAGCCAGCGGGACGACCGCAGCGCCGACAGAGCGCCGCCGACGCCGGCCAGCACCGAGGCCGTTTTGCCCGTCACGCGGCGGCCGCCGGGGATCGGCGGGAGCTTGACCGCGAAGAAGAGCGCGATGCCCGCGTTGATCGCCGTCAGCCAGTACGGAGAGGGGAGGCTCCACGACATCAGCAGGCCGATCACCGGCCAGAACACGATCTTGCCGACCAGGCTGTACGCGCGGCCGACGCCTTCCACGCGGAGGTAGTGTTCCCCGGCGCCGGAAGCGTGCAGGTACTCGTACAGGTACGCGCTCTGCGCACCCGACACCAGCGAGCGGGCCAGGGCGATCAGGATGAAGTGCACCAGGAATCCGGGGTACGAGCCCGAGAGCACCGGCACCAGGTTCGCCGTCACGAGCACGCCCGCGCCCGCCGCCAGCGAGGTGCGGTAGTCAAAGCGGTCGGCGATCATCCCGGTCGGGATCTCCAGCAGGCAGAACACGATGTAGTAGATGCTCTGGATGCCGAAGATCTCGCCGTCGGACAGCCCGGCGAGCTTCTGGTACTGGTAGAAGATCGGCACCCACAGCAGCAGGCCGAAGAAGAACTGGAACCCGTAGCTCAGCCGGACGGCGCGCTGAACGGCGGGTTTCGCGGGCAGGCGAAGGCCCAGCATGGTCGTGTCTCCCGGAAGGTCAGGCCGAATAGGGGCGCAGCTGCACGAGGTGGAGGTGGTCGCCGTCGGCGAGCCACTCGATGTCCACCGGTGAGTCGAACGTGTAGTCGGGCGAAAAATGGCCCTGGAGCAGGCGGCCGGCGATCGCCAGCACCTGGAGCTGGTCGTGCGCCCGCGAGTCGAGGTCCGCCGGCGCGTCACCCAGCGACAGCGTGCGGCCGCCGCCCTCGACCGTCGAATACAGGTACTGCATGGGCAGGGCCGAACCGTCGACGACGTCGGTGACGCTCGGGGACACGTTGACGTACACCGTGCGGAAGTCCGCGCGGTTCATCGGGTTCGTCGTCACCAGCACCCCGCCGAAGGCGGCCGCCACCTGCTCCTGGATGACCACCCCCATGTAGCACTCGTCGAGCGAGATCCCGGCCTGCTGCCGCAGCCGGACGCTGCGCACCGACACCAGCGACGCCCAGACCTCCTTCACACTGGCGAAGATCCGCTCGGCCGTCGTCACGTGGTTGTGCGACTCGTAGATCCCGGCCGCCGAGAACCCGGCGAGGTCCTCGGCGTTCGACGAACTGCGCACGACGAACGCCCGCACGCCGGCCAGCTGCGACACCAGGGCCGAGTCGATCTCGCCGGCGAGCGCGCCCGGCATGCGTGCCGACCGGATCAGGCCCTGCAGCTCGACGCACAGCGGCTCGATCTCCCGCGCGTCCAGCTCCAGCGCCATCTTCAGCTTGCCGATGGCCTGCTGGATCCGCGGCGACGACTCCAGGAACCGCCGCTGCAGCGAGAACGGCAGCGCGATCCCGCGCGGGACGCGGACGTGCTCGTCGAGCAGCCGGCGGGCGGCGGCGGAAAGGTCGGCGTCGACCGGGACGCCGAGCAGGCGGGCCAGGTACGGCAGCAGGTTGTCCCGCGGCGGCCGTGGCACCTGGTAGAAGCCGAGGAGCCGCTGCGAGCCGGACGCCAGCACGTGGTGCAGCTCGCCCAGGTTGGCCGCCTTGGTGCCGTAGCGGTGACGGTCGGCCGCGCGCAGCCGCGCGAGGTTCACGATCGGGCTGTGGTCGGCCTCCGGCTGCTCCAGCGTGACGCGCTGGGCGTACCAGGACGGCGGCGCCGCGTCGGCCGGCTCGTCGACCTCCCGCAGGGAGAACGCCTGGGCGTCGACCGTGTACTCGACCCACTTCCCGTCGAGACCGCGGCGCTCGACGTCGGCCAGGGCGCCGAGCTGGACTGCGTTCGGGATCTGCCAGCCGGTGGCGAGGACGTTGGTGTGCGACAACGGTGTCGTGTGCCGGGCGTTGACGATCCCCGACAGCCGCGGGATGTCGTCGGGCACGCGGTCCATCACGATGATGTCGGTCCAGTCCAGCGTCGCGGCCCGGTACTCGGCCTCGCTGCGGAACGCGCGCAGCCGCCCGGTGGCCGTGCCCGGGTTCAGCGCCACGAACGGCGCCGTGGAGAACAGCTCGTGCGCGAAGACGCGGGGCAGTTCGCTCGCCGGGATCTCCCGGACGATCCGCTCCTGCCGCTGGTTGGCCGGCTTGAACACCAGCGGCAGGGCCGGGTCGACGTACTGCGCGACGAAAGCGTGGAACTCGCGGATCAGCTCGGCCGGCATCGTGTCGACCTCGACCGTCTCCAGCGAAAGCAGCTGCGGGTGCAACGCGAGAATGCCGAGCAGGAACCGCCGGTCGGGTGCGTGGTAGAAGGTTTCGTTGTACGAGTCGATCTCCGCGCGCACGCGTTCTTCGGGGACGCCCAGGATCTCTTCGCCGATATAGATCGCGTGAAAGGAATGCCGCGCGTCGTTCAGGAAGTGGATCTTCGCCTGTTCGCGGTCGACCACGACCTTGACGAAGGAACAGCCGCCGAGCGTGCCGCCCAGCTGGTGGAGTGCGGACACCGAAAGGCGTTCGCCGACGAGAGCGGCGACGGTCTCGGAAGCAGGACTGGGCGTGACCACGCTGGTCAGGGACACGGATTCTCCTCGCTGGAAATAGCGAGAAGGAACGATAACAGGCCGGTTAATAACCCATCTGCCTGGTGAATGGGCCATTCAGTGGGACGGCACCCGGTCGCATGACCGGCGCCACACCCGCTCGGAGCACCGTTCCAGCGCGCTGGAACGGTGCTCCCGGAATGCGGACGCACATTCCGCCGTTCGAGGAGGACAATGACGCGTAGTGATCTCCGCTACAGCGCGGCCGCCTCCGCGGCCAGCTTTTCGATCGTGGCGGGGTCGAGCGAGGCCGTCAGCCACGAACCGCCGATGCAGCCGACGTTCGGCAGCGCCAGGTACGACGGCGCCGAGGCCACCGTGATCCCGCCGGTCGGGCAGAACCGCAGGGAGGGCAACGGGCCCGCGATCGACTTCAGGTAGGCGACGCCGCCGGACGCCTCCGCCGGGAAGAACTTCAACGCCGTCAGCCCGCGCTCGGCCAGCCGCATCGCCTCCGACACCGTGCTCGCACCGGGCAGGAACGGCAGCCCGGTTTCGAAGCAGGCGTCGACGACCGAGTCGGTGCAGCCCGGCGTCACGAGGAACTTCGCCCCCGCGTCCGCCGCCTGCTTCGCGTGGTCCGCCGCGGTGACCGTGCCCGCGCCGATGACGATCTCCGGCACCTCCGTGGCGACGCGCTCGATCGCCGACAGCGCCGCCGGGGTGCGCAGGGTCAGCTCGATGACCCCGATCCCGCCGGCGAGCAGGGCCCGCGCCGTGGGCACGGCGTCGTCGGCGTCGTCGATCACCACGACGGGCATCACGGGGGACAGCTCGAGCAGGTCCTGACCGGTGGTCACTGACCGACCTCCTGGGTAGCGAAAGCGGGCGTTCCGAAGTGCTCCGGCGTCAGACCGCCGAACACGGAAGCGCCCTGGTCAGCGGGGCCGACGGCACGGCGCAACGCGGCGAACAGCTCTCGGCCGGTGCCGGTCCAGGATGCTTCGGACGGCGGGGCGTCCACAAGCTCGCGCCGGGCGAGTTCTTCGTCACCGACCAGCACGTCGAGCGAGCCCGCGGACGCGTCGAGCCGGATGACGTCGTCGTCCGCGACGCGGGCGATCAGGCCGCCCGCCGCGGCTTCCGGCGTCACCTGGATGGCCGCCGGGATCTTGCCCGACGCGCCCGACATCCGGCCGTCGGTGAGCAACGCCACGGCGTGCCCGCGGTCCATCAGCACGCCCAGCGCGGGCGTCAGGCCGTGCAGCTCCGGCATGCCGTTGGCCCGCGGGCCCTGCTGCCGGACCACCACGACGACGTCCCGGTCCAGCTCGCCGGCGTCGAACGCGGCCTTGAAGTCCTCCTGCGTGGTGAACACCCGCGCCGGCGCCTGGACGACGCGGTGTTCGGGCGCCACCGCGGACACCTTGACCACCGCGCGGCCGAGGTTGCCCTCGACCATCCGCAGCCCGCCGTCGGCGGCGAAGGGGCGCCAGGCCGGGCGCAGGACCTCCTCGTCGAGGCTGCGGGTCGGCACGTCCCGCCAGACCAGCTCGCCGTCGGACAGGATCGGCTCGGCGCGGTAGCGGTGCAGCCCGAACCCGGCCACCGTGTGGACGTCTTCGTGCAGGAAACCCGCGTCGAGCAGGGTGCCGACCAGGAACTGGATGCCGCCGGCGGCGTGGAAGTGGTTGATGTCCGCGCTGCCGTTCGGGTAGACCCGCGCCAGCAGCGGGACGACGGCCGACAGGTCGGAGAAGTCGTCCCAGGTCAGCTGGATGCCCGCGGCCGCGGCGATCGCGACCAGGTGCATCGTGTGGTTGGTCGAGCCGCCCGTGGCGAGCAGCGCGACGACGCCGTTGACGAACGCCTTCTCGTCGAGGATCCGCGAGACCGGCGTGTACTCCTCGCCGCGGGACAGCGCGACCACCCGCCGTCCCGCTTCCTCGGTCAGCGCCCGGCGCAACGCGGAACCCGGCTGGACGAAGCTGGCACCCGGCAGGTGCAGGCCCATCACCTCGACGACCATCTGGTTGGAGTTGGCCGTGCCGTAGAAGGTGCAGGTGCCGGCGGAGTGGTACGACGCCGCTTCGGCGTCGAGGAGGTCTTCGCGGGTCGCCAGGCCCTCGGCGTAGAGCTGCCGGACGCGCGCCTTTTCCTTGTTCGGCAGCCCGGAGTTCATCGGTCCGGCCGGCACCAGGACGGCCGGGAGGTGCCCGAAGGACAGGGCGCCGATCAGCAGGCCGGGGACGATCTTGTCGCAGACGCCCAGCAGCAGCGAGGCGTCGAACATGTCGTGCGAGAGCGCGATCGCCGTCGACATCGCGATGACCTCGCGGCTGAACAGCGACAGCTCCATGCCCGCGCGGCCCTGCGTGATGCCGTCGCACATGGCGGGCACGCCGCCGGCGAACTGGGCGACCCCGCCGGCGGAACGCACGGCCTTCTTCAGCCAGGCCGGGTACTCCTGCATCGGCTGGTGCGCCGACAGCATGTCGTTGTAGGACGACACGATCGCGACGCCGGGGGCGCGCGCGGCCCGCAGCGCCTCCTTGTCGACGCCGTCCATCGCGGCGAAACCGTGGGCGAGGTTGCTGCAGGCGAGGCCGCGGCGGACCGGGCCTTCGGCGTGCGCGGCGGCCGTCCGGTCGAGGTGAGCCGTGCGGGTCGCGGCGCTGCGCGCGGCGATGCGGGCGGTGACTTCGGCGATGACGGGGTGCAACGATGGGGTCGGGCTCATGTCCGGCTCCGGATCACTGGTGTGGGGTGGTCCGCGGGACGGCAGCGCTGACGCCTCTGGGTCGTGACACTGGCCACACTACCTCGGGAAAACGCCGAATCAAAATCGATTCAGAAGATCGACCCGCGTGACCCCGATCACCTCTGGAACCGTTAGTGTGCTAGTTGTCACACTGCACGACGCGTGGCACAGCCGTAGCCCGGTTCCCTGCCAGCCCCACCACCACGGGAGGCATGATGTCCACCTCCGAGATCGCCGAGCTGCGGCGAACCATCGGCCAGCTCCGGCAGTGCGTCGGCGCACTGCGCTCTCGCTACGGCGACGCCTCGGCCGTGCGCCGGCTCGCCAACGACGTCGAGCGCCTCGACATCGACACCGCGGACCTCGACGGCGTGCCCCTCGCGGTGCCCGCGCAGGCGAAGGCCGCCGAACGCGTCCCCGTCCCCGACACCCCCTACGACCCGGCGCTGTGGCACGGCGCCGATGACGAAGGCGTCGGCGGCTACAAGCGCGACCAGCGGTGAGCGCACCCGCTGACAACGGCGTCGGCACCGGCGTCCAGGCCCCCAAGCGGGCCCGGATCGCCGAGCGCACCCTCCGCACGGACCGGTGGTGGCTCCAGCCGCTGCTGACCGTGCTCGGACTGTCGGCGTTCATCATCTACGCGACGGTCCGGTCGTTCGTGCGCACCGCGTACTGGGTGCCCGACTACCACTACCTGACGCCGTTCTACTCGCCGTGCCTGTCCACCTCCTGCGTCGAAGGCTCCAGCCACTTCGGCCACTGGTTCGGCGACCTGCCCGGGTTCATCCCGCTCGGCTTCGTGGTGCTGCCGTTCCTGCTCGGGTTCCGCCTGACCTGCTACTACTACCGCAAGGCCTACTACCGGTCGGTGTGGTTCTCCCCGCCCGCCTGCGCCGTCGCGGAACCGCACGCCAAGTACACCGGCGAGACGCGGCTGCCGCTGATCATCCAGAACGTCCACCGCTACTTCTTCTACGTCGCGCTGATCGTCTCGCTGGTCAACACCTACGACGCGATCACGGCGTTCCACGGGAAGACCGGCGGTTTCGGTTTCGGGCTCGGCAACCTCATCCTGCTCGCGAACGTGATCCTGCTCTGGGCGTACACGCTGTCCTGCCACTCCTGCCGGCACGTGACCGGCGGCCGGCTGAAGCACTTCTCCAAGCACCCGGTGCGCTACTGGATCTGGACGCAGGTCACGAAACTCAACACCCGCCACATGACGCTGGCCTGGACGACGCTCGGCACGCTGGTGCTGACCGACTTCTACGTCATGCTCGTCGCCAGCGGCGCGATCTCGGACCTGAGATTCGTCAACTAGCGCACCCTTCTCCCAAAAACAGACGTCCCCAGTTCCGAGGTGGAATCTCTTCATGACCGAGGTCGAACGGCACAGCTACGACGTGGTGGTGATCGGTGCCGGTGGCGCCGGTCTGCGCGCCGTGATCGAAGCCCGCGAACGCGGTTTCCGCGTCGCGGTCGTGTGCAAGTCCCTGTTCGGCAAGGCGCACACGGTGATGGCCGAGGGCGGGTGCGCGGCCTCGATGGGCAACGCGAACTCGAACGACAACTGGCAGGTCCACTTCCGCGACACCATGCGCGGCGGCAAGTTCCTCAACAACTGGCGGATGGCCGAGCTGCACGCCAAGGAAGCGCCGGACCGCGTCTGGGAGCTCGAGACGTACGGCGCGTTGTTCGACCGGACCGCCGACGGCCGGATCAGCCAGCGCAACTTCGGCGGGCACACGTACCCGCGGCTGGCGCACGTCGGTGACCGCACCGGCCTCGAGCTGATCCGCACGATGCAGCAGAAGATCGTGTCGCTGCAGCAGGAGGACTTCGCCGAGACCGGGGACTACGAGGCGAAGATCAAGGTCTTCGCCGAGTGCACGGTCACCGAGCTGCTCACCACCGACGGCAGGATCGCCGGCGCGTTCGGCTACTGGCGCGAGAGCGGGCGGTTCATCCTCTTCGAGGCGCCCGCGGTCGTGCTCGCCACCGGCGGCATCGGCAAGTCGTTCAAGGTGACGTCGAACTCGTGGGAGTACACCGGTGACGGCCACGCGCTGGCCCTGCGGGCGGGCGCGAAGCTGATCAACATGGAGTTCGTCCAGTTCCACCCGACCGGGATGGTCTGGCCGCCGAGCGTCAAGGGCATCCTCGTCACCGAGGGCGTGCGCGGTGACGGCGGCGTGCTGAAGAACTCCGACGGCAAGCGGTTCATGTTCGAGTACGTCCCCGACGTGTTCAAGGGCCAGTACGCCGAAAGCGAAGAGGAAGCCGACCGCTGGTACGCCGACGCGGACAACAACCGGCGCACGCCGGACCTGCTGCCGCGCGACGAGGTGGCCCGCGCGATCAACTCCGAGGTCAAGGAGGGCCGCGGGTCCCCGCACGGCGGCGTCTTCCTCGACATCGCCAGCCGGCTGCCGGCCGAGGAGATCAAGAAGCGGCTGCCGTCGATGTACCACCAGTTCAAGGAGCTGGCGGACGTCGACATCACCGCGGAGCCGATGGAGGTCGGCCCGACCTGCCACTACGTCATGGGCGGCATCGAGGTCGACCCGGACACGGCGGCGGCGAGCGTGCCCGGCCTGTTCGCGGCCGGCGAGTGCTCGGGCGGCATGCACGGCTCCAACCGGCTCGGCGGCAACTCGCTGTCCGACCTGCTGGTGTTCGGCCGGCGCGCGGGCCTCGGCGCGGCCGAGTACGTGCTCGGCCTGACCGAGCGGCCCGCGGTCGGGCAGTCCGATGTGGACGCCGCGGCGACGATGGCGCTCGCGCCGTTCGACCCGCCCTCCGGTGCCACGGCGGAGAACCCGTACACCCTGCACACCGAGCTGCAGCAGTCGATGAACGACCTGGTCGGCATCATCCGCAAGGCGGGCGAGATCGAGCAGGCGCTGACGAAGCTGGCCGAGCTGCGGGAGCGGATCAAGCTCGTCACGGTGGAGGGACACCGGCAGTTCAACCCGGGCTGGCACCTCGCGATCGACCTGCGCAACATGCTGATGGTCAGCGAGTGCGTCGCGAAGGCCGCGTTGACGCGCACCGAAAGCCGTGGCGGGCACACGCGCGACGACTTCCCGGGCATGGACGCCGAGTGGCGGCACAAGCTGCTGGTGTGCTCGGCTTCGGACGGGGAAAACCCGGTCGTCCCGGACATCGACGTCACGGTGGCGGAGCAGGTGCCGCTGCGGCAGGACCTGCTGGAGCTGTTCGAGTTCGGTGAGCTCGGGAAGTACTACACCGACAACGAGCTCGAGGCGCACCCCGGGAGCAAGGCATGAGCTACAAGGCGAGTTTCCGCGTCTGGCGCGGCGACGACACGGGCGGCGAGCTGCAGGACTTCACGGTGGAGGTGAACGAGGGCGAGGTCGTCCTCGACATCATCCACCGGCTGCAGGCCACCCAGGCGTCGGACCTCGCGGTGCGCTGGAACTGCAAGGCGGGCAAGTGCGGCTCGTGCTCGGCGGAGATCAACGGCAAGCCGCGCCTGCTGTGCATGACGCGGATGTCGACGTTCACCGAGGACGAGGTGATCACGGTGACGCCGATGCGGACGTTCCCGGTGATCCGCGACCTCGTCACCGACGTGTCGTTCAACTACACGAAGGCGCGCGAGATCCCGTCGTTCACGCCGCCGGCGGACCTGAAACCGGGCGAGTACCGGATGCAGCAGGTCGACGTCGAGCGGTCGCAGGAGTTCCGCAAGTGCATCGAGTGCTTCCTGTGCCAGAACACCTGCCACGTGGTGCGTGACCACGAGGAGAACAAGGAAGCCTTCGCCGGGCCGAGGTACCTGATGCGGATCGCGGAGCTGGAGATGCACCCGCTGGACGTCGCGGACCGCCGTGACGCGGCGCAGGACGAGCACGGTCTCGGGTACTGCAACATCACGAAGTGCTGTTCCGAGGTGTGCCCGGAGGGGATCCACATCACGGACAACGCGCTGATCCCGATGAAGGAGCGCGTCGCGGACCGGAAGTACGACCCGATCGTGTGGCTGGGGAACAAGCTGTTCCGCCGGGACAAGTAGGGCTTTCTCCCCGACGCTCGCGAACCGGGTTTGGTCCGGTTCGCGAGCGTGCGCGACTTCCTCGGCTGCCGCAAGGAGTTCCCGTGAAGGTGCTCGCCGGCGCGCGGGTGTTCGATCCCGAGACCGGGGAGACCACGCGCGCGGACGTCCGGCTGGACGGCTCGCGGATCGCCGAAGTCGGCCTGGGGCTCGAGGGCGAACGGGTCGACTGCTCGGGCGGGCTGCTGATCCCCGGGCTCATCGACTGCCACGTGCACGTTGCGTTCCCACGGCCCGAGCCGGTGCCGCGCAGTGCGCGGATCCTCGAAGCCGTGCCGGTGCTGCGCGGGCTGCTGGCGCGCGGGATCACCACCGTCCGCGACGCGTGGGGCGCCGATGCCGGGTTCAAGCACGCGTTGCGAGCCGGCTGGATCTCCGGGCCCGATCTGCTGATCAGCCTGCGGCAGCTGGGCCCGACCGGCGGGCTCGGCGACAGCTGGGAGCCGCCGGCGGGCGCCGTCGACCACTACGGTGACCCGTCGCTGCCGGACCCGCTGTTCGACGGGCCGGACGCGGCCCGCGCGGCGGTCCGCCGGATGGTGCGGGCCGGCGCCGACTGGATCAAGGTCGGCGCGGGCGGGGCGATGCGGGCGGTGCGTTCGGGCATCGACGTGCGCCCGACCGACGACGAGCTCGCGGCGCTGGTCGACGAGGCCCGCCGCTGCGGCCGGGACGTCCTGGCCCACGCGCACACGTCCGCCGCGGTCGTCTCCGCCGCCCGCGCCGGGGCGCGCAGCATCGAGCACGGCACGTTCCTCGACGACTCGGCCGTCGCCGCGTTGGCCGGCACCTGGTACGTGCCGACGCTGGCCGCGATCAGCGACACCGAATTCGCCGAGACGCACCGCCGATCGCTGCGGCTCGCGGCGGAAGCGGGTGTCCGCATCGCCGCGGGCTCCGACCTCGCCCCGCGTCCCCATGTCGACTTGACGACCGAGCTGCGGCTGCTGGCCGCGGTCCTCGGCGAGGTGGTCGCCCTGAAGGCGGCCACCTCCGAGGCCGCGCGCCTGCTCCGCCTCGACGACGACCGGGGCCGCATCGAGGCGGGGCTGCGCGCCGATCTGGTGTTGCTCGACGGTACGGATCTCGACGTGACCGACCTGCCCGGGCGGACCCGGGCGGTCTGGCACGACGGGGAACGGGTCAGCGCAGCGAGCTGAGCAGAGCGTTCCACGCGGGGTGGGGAAGGGTGAGGTGCCCGGCTGCCGGCGCCTTCGAATCGCGAACCGCGGTGACCTCGGAGGTCAACGCCACTTCCACGCAGGTCTGGTGTTCCTGGCCTTCACTGTGGGTGCTCTTGAACCAAGTCCGCTCGCGGGCCATTCTCGTTCACTCCCTCAGTCGTTCGTACTCGTCCGCGAACCGGACGAGCCAGTCCCGTGATTGTCCCTCGGAAAGGGCCACTTGTTCCAGGCGTGTGACGAGGAGGTAGAACGCCTCCACGGCGATGCGGTCGTCCACGAACAAGCCCGCGGTGTAGGTCTCCTCGTAGACCACCGGGGCGTGCTCGGGGAATTCCATCACCGTGAAGGTCGTGCTCAGCACGCGGAACGTCGGATCGGACTCCGGCACCACCCGGATGACGCAGTGCGGCAGGTTCGTGGTCAGCACCAGGTTCTGCACCTGTTCGTGCATGAGCGCCGGGTCGCCCACCACCGAGCGCAACGCGCGTTCGTGCACGAAGAAGGTGCAGCGGGGCGGGGTGTGGTGTTGCAGCACCTGCTGCCGGTCCACGCGGGCCCGCGTCAGCACGCCGAGCCGGTCGGCCGTGTAGCGCCCGGTGAGTTCGAAACAGGTGCGGACGTACTCCTCCGTCTGCAGCATCCCGGGGATGGCCGCCGGGCTGTAGTAGACCATCGAGTTCGCCAGGTTTTCCTGGATGATGAGGGACTTCATCGGGTCGACGAGCTTCTCGAAGTAGGGCCGCACCCAGTACAGGTCGCCGGGCGGCTTGACCAGCTCGAGGAGCCGGGCCCGCTCGGCCGCCCTGGTCCCGCAGTGGGCGAGGTAGATCGCGGCGTCGATCGGGGAGATGCGACGCCCGTTCTCCCAGGCCGACACCTTCGACGCCGACCAGTCCGCGCGGCGGGCCAGCTCGCGCAGGGTGATCCGTTTCAGCTCACGCTGGCCCCTGAGTTCGTAGGCCATTTCCCGCGTGCGCACCGTGCTCTTTTCGGTCATGCCACGGACGTTAGAGGGGACCTCCGACAAAACGGCGTGCGCCGCGCGCGGATTCACCGCAAGGAGGTCGGTGTTTCGCCTGTGTGACAACGAAAATCGGTCGTGAAGGGCTGCGAAGCGGCTTCGCATAATGAAGCGCGCTTCGCGCCTTCGCGCGGCACAATGGCCCCATGGAATTCACCCCCGGAATCGAACTGTCCCGGCGCTTCCACGCCGAGGTGGTCCGCCCGATTCTGCGCCGGGAACTCCCGAGGCTTCGCTACACTGCCGCGCTCGTCGGCCCCGGCTCCGAGGTGCTCGGCCTCGATTCGCCACGTTCCACCGACCACGACTGGGGACCACGGCTGCTGCTGTTCGCCGAGCGCGACAGCGAACGGATCCCCGCCCTGCTCGCCGAGCACCTGCCGCGCAGTTTCCTGGGCTGTTCGACGCACTTCGCGACCGGCGAAGACGGCACCCGGCACCTCGCCCCGGCGACCGGCCGTCCCGACCACGGCGTCGTCGTCGCCGAGCTCGGCGACTGGGTTCGCGGGGCGCTCGGGTTCGATCCGCGGCGGCCGGTCAGGGCCGACTGGCTCGCGACCCCCACCCAGGTCTTCGCCGAGTTCACCGGCGGCGCCGTCTTCCACGACGACCTCGGGCTCGAAACCCTGCGGCGGAACGTCGCCTGGTACCCCGAAGACGTCTGGCGGTACGTCCTGGCGTGCCAGTGGCAGCGGATCGGCCAGGAAGAGGCGTTCGTGGGCCGGTGCGGGGAGGCCGGGGACGAACTGGGGTCCGCGGTCGTCGCCGCGCGGCTCGTCCGGGACCTGATGCGGCTGTGCCTGCTCATGGCGCGCCGGTACCCGCCGTACAGCAAGTGGCTCGGCAGCGCCTTCGCGCGGCTGCCCGTGGCGGCCCGGCTGACCCCGCACCTCACCGCCGCGCCGGCCGCGGGCACCTGGCGCGAACGCGAGCGGCACCTCGTGGCCGCCTTCGAACTCGCCGCCCGGCTGCACAACGACCTCGGCCTCACCGATCCCGTGGAACCGCGCGCCGGCGGCTACCACGACCGCCCCTACCAGGTGATCCACGCCGGCCGCTTCGTGACGGCGTTGCTCGCCGGGGCACCGCCGCAGGCCCTGACCGGAGCGATCGACCAGTTCGTCGACAACACCGACGCGCTCGGCGACCGCGCGTTCACCCGCGGGGTGGTTGACTGCCCGCATGGCTGATCCGAAACCGCGGGACCTGGCCGCCCTGCTGCTGGCCCTGACCGTCGTCACCGGGGTCGTCGACGCCGTCAGCTTCCTCGGGCTCGGGCGCGTCTTCGTGGCCAACATGACCGGCAACGTCGTCTTTCTCGGGTTCGCGGCGGCGGGGGAGACGACGCTGTCGGTGCTCGCGTCGCTGACCGCCGTGCTCGCCTTCCTGGCCGGGGCGCTGGCCGGAGGGCGTCTCGCCCGCCGCGAGGACGACTACGACGCCCTCCGGCAGGCGACCGCCGTGCAGGCCGCGCTGGTCGCGGTGGCCGTCGTGCTGTCCGCGACCCTCGGCGCCGGTACGCGGCCGGGGGCCGAACTGCTGATCGTCGTGCTCGGGCTGGCGATGGGCGTGCAGAACGCGGCCGTCCGGCGGATCGGCGCGCCGGACCTGACGACGACCGTCCTGACCATGACGCTGACCGGGTTCGCCGCGGATTCGAAGGCGGCCGGGGGTGCGGGATCGCATCCGGTGCGGAAGGCCGCCGCGGTTGCCGCGATGCTGGTGGGCGCCTTCGTGGGCGGCGTGCTCCAGCTGCACGTCGCGATGTGGGCCGCGCTGGCCGTTGCGCTCGCCTTGGTGCTGGGCGTGCTCGTGGTGCTGAACCGGCGGCCGGCCTTCAGCGGCGGTTGACCTTGACGTCGTCCAGGCAGGTCGAGCTGACCGTCAGGTCGCGGTACGGGTACCCCTCGCGCTCCAGCAGCTCCATCGCCAGCAGCTCGGCGTGGTCGTGGGCCCGCGCCGTGGCGTCGGCGCCCGCCGCGACCTCGACCGCGACGCGGAAGCTGAACCCGCCCAGGTGGCTGCTGTAGGTGAGGGCTCCGCGTTCGCTGAACGCCAGGTCGGCGAGGCCGTCCTCGCCCGAGCCGGCCCGCAGTTTCGCGCGGACGGCCTCCGTGGGCCGGTCGAACTTGCCCCGGACGAGGACGCGGTAGGTCGGCATGGGCGTGAGGTTAGCGACGCCTCGCCCGCGGCGGAACGCGTTTTTCAGCCGAGCGCGCGGCCGCCGTCGACGAGGAGGCGCTGGCCCGTCACGAACCCCGCCTCCTCCGAGGCGAAGAAGCTCACCGCCGCCGCCACGTCCTCCGGGGTGCCCAGGCGGCCCGCCGGCACCGAGGCCCGGTACTCCTCGCGCTCGGCCGCCGGCACCGAATCGTGCCGCTCCACCGGGATGAACCCCGGCGCCACCGTGTTGACCGTGATGCCGTCCGGGCCCAGCTCGCGGGCCCACGCCCGGACCAGGCCGATCTGGGCGCTCTTGGCCGTCGCGTACGCCGAGCGGCCGGGTGGCGGGCGGTCCGCGACCTCCGAGTCGATGTGCACGATGCGGCCGTGGCCGCGGGCGCGCATCCCCGGCAGCACCGCGTGCCCGAGCAGCACCGGTGACCGCACGAAGAAGTCCAGCTGGGCCAGGTGCTCCGGCCAGTCCACGCCGGACAGCGGCGCCTCCGGCTGCGGGCCCGTCGCGTTGAGCACCAGCACCCCGATCGGGCCGAGCACCGCCGTGACCGCG
Source organism: Amycolatopsis sp. NPDC004625 (assembly GCF_040609695.1). Taxonomy (NCBI): domain Bacteria; kingdom Bacillati; phylum Actinomycetota; class Actinomycetes; order Pseudonocardiales; family Pseudonocardiaceae; genus Amycolatopsis; species Amycolatopsis sp. NPDC004625. The sequence continues at coordinate 83,807 of NZ_JBEXKX010000013.1, read as the reverse complement.
TCGACCAGCTCGCCGACCTGGCGCCGGTCGGTCACGTCCGCGGCGAACGCCGCCGCGCGGCCGCCCTCGCCGAGGATGCCTTCCGCGGCCGTCTTGAGGTCGGCGTCGTCGACGTGGCCGTTGACCGCGACGGCGAACCCGTCTCTGGCCAGCCGGCGCGCGATCACCCGGCCGAGGCCGCGGGAACTGCCGGTCACCAGTGCGACACCCATGCGCCCGACGCTAGGGGACGCCCCGGGACACGACAAGGCCCCCGGGACATGTCCCGGGGGCCTCGAACGGGTGACTCAGGTCGACGCGCCCACGAGGTTTTCGGTCACCGGGGGCGGGGCCGCACCGACGACCTTCTTGTTGCGCCGGTTGCGGCGCTCCAGGTAGGTCGCCAGCGCCGTCAGCAGCAGGCACATCACGACGTAGATGGCGGTCGCCACGATCGTCGACGGCACGATCGGCCGCCCGAACGTGCCCTGCGAGCCGATGTAGCGGGCGTAGTACAGCAGCTCCTGGTAGGTGATGATGAAGCCGAGCGCGGTGTCCTTCAGCAGCACGACCAGCTGGCTGATGATCGTCGGCAGCATCGCCCGGATCGCCTGCGGCAGCAGCACCAGGAACATCACCTGCGTCTTGCGCATGCCCAGCGCGTACGCGGCCTCGCTCTGCCCCTTCGGCAGCGACTGGATGCCCGCGCGGAAGACCTCCGCGAGCACCGAGCCGTTGTACAGCGTCAGGCCGAGGACCACGCCGAGGAACGGCGTCGTCGGCACGCCGACGGTCGGCAGGCCGAAGTAGAACAGGAACATCAGGATCAGCGCCGGGATGGCGCGGAAGAACTCGACGACGAACCCGGCGATCCGGCGGATCCAGGCGTGGTCCGACAGCCGGCCCGCCGCGAAGATCGCGCCGAAGACCAGCGCCAGCACGGCCGCGGCGGCGAACGCCTCGAGCGTCGAGAGCACCGCGTTCCCGAGGTCGCGCTGCACCTGGGCGTACTGCAGCCACTCCCACTTGCGGGCGGTGAACTGGCCGCTGTCGTAGAAGCGCCAGCCGATGTAGGCGATGAACGCGACGACCACGACGATGCCGACGACCGCGTAGGTCCGGTACCGGAGCCGGGCCTTCGGGCCCGGGACGTCGAACAGGACGTTGCTCATCGGGCCACGCTCCAGCGCTTCTCCAGGCTGCGTTGGACGAACGACAGCACGGCGACCAGGATGATGAAGCCGAGCGCGACCCACAGCAGGCCGACCAGCTGGTTCTCCCCGCGTTCGGACAGGTACGACCGGATCGCGCCGGCCTCGGCGACGGAGAAACCGGCCGCGATGGTGGTGTTCTTCAGCAGCGCGATCAGGGTGCTGATCAGCGGCGGCACGACCGAGCGCAGCGCCTGCGGCAGCACGACCTGGCCGAGGATCTGGCCGAAGGTCAGCCCCAGCGCCCGGCCCGCCTCGGCCTGCCCGACCGGCACCGTGTTGATGCCCGAGCGCACGACCTCGCAGATGAACGCCGACGTGTACACGGTCAGCGCGGTCACCGCGGCCGGGAAGTAGTCCAGCTTGACGATGTCGAGCAGCGGGTACGCGAACACGAAGAACGCGAACACCAGGGTGAGCGGGGTGTTCCGGGCGATCGTCACGTACGCCGTGCCGACGGCGCGGAAGACGGGGACCGGGCTCACCCGCAGCATGGCCAGGATCGTGCCCAAGACCAGGCTGCCGACGGCCGAGAGCAGGAACAGCTCGATCGTGGTGAGGAAGAACGGACCGAACAGGTCCAGGTTGTTGAGCAGGACGTCCATGGAGCCTTCCCCGCGTCCGTTTCGGTCAGGCGGTGGTCAGGTGGGTGAAAGGAGGCCGGTGGACCGGGCGCACCCGATCCACCGGCCTCGTGTCACGTCAGTACTTCTCGAGGGTCGGCTTGGTCGCGGTCGAGCCCGACTTGCCGAGGGTGGCGTCGTAGATCTTCTGCCACGTGCCGTCGTCCAGCGCCTTCTGCAGGATCTCGTTGACCTTGTCGCGCAGCACCTTGTCGTCCTTGTTGAGGCCGATGCCGTACTTCTCGGTCGAGAACGTCTTGCCGACGACCTTCAGGTTGTCCGGGTCCTGCGAGGCGTAGCCCTTCAGGATCGCGTCGTCGGTGGTGACCGCGTCGACGTCCTTCGACAGCAGCTTCTCGACGCACTGCGAGTACTTCTGGAACTCGACGATGTTGCCCGGCTCGGTCAGGTTCTGCTGCCGGACCTTCTGGATCGGGGTCGAGCCGGTGACCGAGCAGACCTTCTTGCCCTTGAGGGTCTCCGGGCCGGTGATCGAGCTGTCGTCCTTGCGGACGAGCAGGTCCTGGCCGGCGACGAAGTACGGGCCGGCGAAGGAGACCAACGCCTTGCGCTTGTCGGTGATCGAGTAGGTGCCGACGTAGTAGTTCACGTCGCCGTTCGCGATCGTCTGCTCACGGGCGCCGGAGTCGACCGTGCGGAAGGTGATCTTCTCCGGGTCGAAGCCGAGGCCGGCCGAGACGAGCTTCGCGATCTCGATGTCGAAGCCGCCGAACTTGCCGGTCGTCGGGTCCTTGAGGCCGAGGCCCGGCTGGTCGTCCTTGGCGCCGACGGTCAGCGCGCCCGCCGACTTCATCTTGGCGAACACCGGGGAGCCGGCCAGGTCGACGCCCTGCGCGACCGGGTAGGTCAGCGCCGCGGGGGCGTTCGTGCCGCTCTGGTCGCCGGAACCCGGCGACGTCGGCGTGCCTTCCTTGCCGCAGGCGGTCAGCGTGGTCAGCGCCAGCCCGCCGGCGAGCAGTCCCACCGCGAGGGTGCGGATCCTCATGTGAATCTCTCCTGTGTGTCGTCACCCGGACGCCGACGGCGCCGCGGAACGTTCTCAGCGGTTGTTCTCAGTGGGTAAGGATCTTGCCGAGGAAGTCCTTCGCGCGCTCGCTCTTCGGCGCGGTGAAGAACGCTTCCGGCGTCGTGTCCTCGACGATCTCGCCGTCGGCCATGAAGATCACCCGATCGGCTGCCCGCCGGGCGAACCCCATCTCGTGGGTGACGACGAGCATCGTCATGCCGTCCTTGGCCAGGCCCGTCATGACGTCGAGGACCTCCTGGACCATCTCCGGGTCCAGCGCCGAGGTCGGCTCGTCGAACAGCATCACCTTGGGCCGCATGGCCAGGGCCCGGGCGATGGCGACGCGCTGCTGCTGGCCACCCGAAAGCTGCGCCGGGTACTTGTCGGCCTGGTTGGCGATGCCGACGCGCTCCAGCAGCTCCATCGCGGTCTTGCGCGCTTCGGCCTGCGAGGTCTTGCGGACCTTCACCGGCGCGAGCATGACGTTCTCGACGATGGTCTTGTGCGCGAACAGGTTGAACGACTGGAACACCATGCCGACGTCGGCCCGCAGCGCGGCCAGTGCCTTGCCCTCGGCGGGCAGCGGGACGCCGTCGACGGCGATCTCGCCCGAATTGATCGGCTCCAGCCGGTTGATCGCCCGGCACAGGGTCGACTTGCCCGAGCCCGACGGGCCCAGCACCACGACGACCTGGCCGCGAGGCACCTCGAGCGTGATCTCCCTGAGCACGTGCAGGTCGCCGAAGTACTTGTTCACGGCGGACGCCTTGATCATCGGCGCCGCCACCTCCGCGGTCATCTGGCCTCCCGGGTCGTTCGTGCAAATCGGGCATGGGTCACCACGCGATGGCGAGAACCTACCGTTGCTTTACCGGCTGGCAAGGCTGCTTGAGCAATACTTAGGGTTTCAACTGAGTATCGATGTCCATTTTGGGGGGTGTCGACCCGGGGTCACCGACGGTGACCGTCCGGGTGGCCGGTGCGGGTGCCGCCCGGACGTCCTAGAGTTCGCCCTACCGGCCGGTGGAGCAGGTCACCATGGGAGGCGGACGGGTGCGGGTGCTGCTGGTGGAGGACGACGACCGGGTCGCGGGTGCGCTCATCCCGGCGCTGACCCGCCGCGGCCTGGCGATCGCCCGGCTGGCCACCGGCGCCGGCGTGCTCGACCGGGTGCACGAGGTCGACGTCATCCTGCTCGACCTGGGCCTGCCGGACATCGACGGCGTGACGCTGTGCCGCCAGATCCGCGCGGTCAGCGACGTCGCGATCATCGTCGTGTCGGCGCGCGGCGAGGTCGACGACCGGATCCAGGGCCTGCGCGCGGGCGCCGACGACTACCTCGTCAAGCCCTACGACGTCGAGGAGCTGCTCGCCCGGGTGGAGGCCGTGCGCCGCCGTCGGGGCGAACATGTCGCTGAACCGGTGGTCATCCGGGTGGGGGACGTCAGCGTCGACCTGTCCCGGCACGAGGTGCTGGTCGGCGGGGCGGCGGTCGCGTTGTCCCGCAAGGAGTTCCAGGTGCTCGCGCTCGTCGCGGGGGCCCGCGGCGCGGTGTGTTCGCGCGAGCACGTGCTCACCGAGGTGTGGGGGCACCGCGGGCCGGCGGAGAGCCGTTCGCTGGACGTCCACGTCGCGACGCTGCGGACCAAGCTGGGCCGGCCGGCGCTGATCGAGACCGTCCGCGGGGTCGGGTACCGGCTCGGCGGCCAGGTCACCCGGGGCTGAGCGTGCGCGTCCGGCTGCAGGGCATCGTGCTGACGCTGGTCGCGTTGCTGGTGTTCGGCCTCGGCATCCCGCTGGCCCGCAGCATCGCCGCGGGCGCGCAGCAGGACCTGTTCCTCGACCGGCTGACCGACACCGCCCGGTTCGCGTCGCTGGCGCAACGCCCGCTGCTGGACAACAAGCCGTCGCTGATCGACCCCGACCTGACCCGCTACAACGAGGTGTACGGCGTCCAGGTGGTGGTCGTCGACCAGGACGGCAAGCCGTTCGCCAGCTCGCTCGGGGCGTCGGCCGCGCGGATCGACCTGAAGGCCGACCGGGTGAGCGGCCCGATGCACGAGGCGCTCGCCGGCCGCCGGTCGCAGCCCACCGGCGTGCTGATGCCGTGGGATTCGACGCCGCTGGTGCTCGCCGAGCCGGTGCTCGCCGACGGCGAGGTGCACGGCGCGGTGCTCACCGTGTCCGGCACCGGCGCCGAGCGCGCCGACGTCCTGTGGTGGTGGCTGCTGCTCGCCGCGGGCGGGATCCTCGCCTTCACCCTGGCGCTGGCCGTGGCGATCCCGGTCGTCCGCTGGATCCTGCGGCCGGTGCACCGGCTCGACGACGCGACCGGCGCGCTGGTGGCGGCGGTGGTCGGCGGGCGGGAGGCCGAGCCGGTGGGGGAGAGCGGCGGCCCGCCGGAGCTGCGTCAGCTCGGGCGGTCGTTCGACCGGATGGCCTCGAGCGTCTCGGGCGCACTGGCCGCGCAGCGCGCGTTCGTCGCCGACGCGTCCCACCAGCTGCGCAACCCGTTGACGGCGTTGAAGATCCGCCTCGGCAACCTCGAGGGCCACGTCGACGACGAGCCGGCGGCGGCCGACCTGGAGGCGGCCCGGATCGACGCGGGACGGCTGCACCAGATCCTGGACGGCCTGCTGTCGATGGCCCGCGCCGAGGCCTCCGGCGGCGAGCTGGACCCGGTGGTGCTGGACGAGGCCGTCGCCGAGCGGGTGGCGGACTGGACGGTGGTCGGCGAGGCCCGCGACGTGCGCCTGGTGGTGGAGACGGCCGGAGACGGGCTGACGGTCCGGATGCCCCCGCGCGGCGCGGAGACGATCCTGGACGCGTTGCTGGACAACGCCCTGAAGTTCACGGCGTCGGGCACGGAGATCCGGGTCACGGTGACCCGCGAGGTGGACAAGGTCCGGTTGTCGGTGCGCGACCACGGCCCGGGCCTGCGACCGGACGAGCTGGACCGGGCGCGCGACCGGTTCTGGCGGAGTCCGGCGCACCAGAACGTGCCGGGTTCGGGGCTGGGGCTGGCGATCGTGAGTGAGATCGTTGCGCATTCGGACGGGGAGCTGGAGCTGGACCTGCCCGAAGGGGGCGGGTTGCGGATCTCGATGGTGTTCCCGGTCGCCTAGGTCTTCTGCGCCCGGTAGTACCGCAGCGCGCCCGGGTGCAGGGGGATCGGCTGGGTTTCGATGCCCGGGTGGACGTCGATCGACAGGGCGGCCGGGTTGGCGTCCGCGAGCTGGGGGCGGGCGTCGAACAGGCCGCGGACCAGGGCCTCCGCCACGTCGTCGGCCATGGTGTTGCGGACCACCAGGAAGTTCGGCACCACCAGGGTCGTCACCGGCAGGAGGAGGTTGTACGTGCTCGCCGGGATGGTCGCCGTGCCGTAGACCGGGCTGATCGCCTGCATCTTCGGCATCAGGCCGCCGATGTCGAGCATGCGCAGTGCGCTGCGGTCGTTGTAGGCCGCCAGTTTCGGCGTCGGCAGGCCGCCGGACCAGAAGAACGCGTCGACCTGGCCGTTCAGGAGCGCGGCGACCGACTGGTCGAGGTCGAACCGGAACTTGGTGACCGAGCTGGTCAGGTTGGCCGCGTCCAGCAGGCGCTCGGCGATGTACTCGACGCCGGAGGCCGGTGAGCCGACCGCGATCCGGCGGCCGTGCAGCTGACCCACCGACTGGATGTCGGAGTCCGCGCGGACCACCAGGTGCAGGTAGTCGTCGTGGATGCGGGCGAGCGCGGCCAGGCCGGGGTTGTCCCGGTACTTGTCCGCGGCGACGTCGGCGGCGACGAAGGCGACGTCGGCCTGGCCGGCCAGCACCTTGGCGACGTTGTCGGGCGAACCCTGCGTCTGCAGCACCTGCGGCCGGTCGATGTCGAGGCCGTTCTGCCACGCCGTGGCCAGGGTCTGGGCGAGCTTGTCGTAGACACCGCCGGGGTTGCCGGCGGCGATCCGCAGCTTGAGGTCACCGAAGCCGGCGGTGCAGGCGGCGAGCACCAGGAGGAGGGCGGCCGCCATCGCGAGTGCACGCGTCCGCCGGTTGCCGGTCACGGGCCGATCGTGCCAGATTCCCCGCCTTCCGGCGCCGGAGGGACGGCGGGGTCAGGTGGCCTTCACCCACACGGCCGGTTCGCCGTCCGCCTCGCCGGCGGGGTCCCCGAGCAACGCGGAAAACCCCGGCGCCCCGACGACCAGCCCTTCGGCGGTCGCGCGGACCCCCGTCGTGAACCGGCCGTCGCCGTGCGGGCCGTAGCGCACGGCGAACACCGACCAGCCCGGTGGCGACTCCTCCAGCGGGCCCGCCAGGACGTGGTTCGTGTCCGTCACGCGGTGCCAGCCCGTGTCCGGGTTGCCGTAGCCGCGGGGGTCGTCCGCCAGGGCGAACGCCAGCTGTTCCTGGGTCAGCCCGATCGTCTCCCGGCTGTTGAAGCTCGTCCGCCCCGGTGGCGGGTTGACCACCCGCAACGCCGCCCCGGACGTGATCGCCAGGGGGCCCGCGTGGATCGTTCCGCGCGTCGTCAACTCCGCCCCGGGCGCGCCCAGGTCGAACGGTGCCCCGTCCGGCTCGGACACCGTGACGATCTTGCGCTGTCCCTGCGGCGTCCCCTCCGCGTACGGCAGCCCGGCGAGGAACTCGCAGCCGGGTGCCGGGACCGCGGTGAACAGCGTCATCCGGTGCCCGTCGGTGACGAACAGCTGCTGGACGCTCAGCATCACCTGGTCCCGGGTGACCACCGCCTTCGTCACCAGGCGGGCGTGGACGTCGCCGTCGCGGGCCGTGCGGGTGCGGACCGGGCCCAGCGGCCGGGTCAGGAGCGTGCGGTGGCCGAGGACCGGGCCGATGCCGTGCTGGCCCGCCAGCACCGGCTCGATCACCGCCACGCCGGCCGTGTCGATCAGGTACGCCGTGTGGCTCGCCGTCAACGACACCGACGTCGTCCGGTGCCGCAGCGAATACGGCGCGGGTGCCGGGGTGCGGTGCCAGGCCGTGGCGTCCTGGCGGAGCCAGACCGTCGTGAACGCGAAATGCCCGCTCGGTGCGCCGGTGCGGGCCACCGGGTAGTACGCGACGCGGCGGTCGGCGAGGTAGCGGCCCAGGTCCGTCCGCAGGTGCGCGCTGAAGTACCGCAGGCCCAGCGTGCCTTCGGCGCCGCAGTGCTGCTCGCTGTAGCGGGGGCCGCCGTAGTCGAAGCCGCGGGCCGAAAGGCGGCAGTCCAGGTGGCGGGCGATCTCCGCGCCGTCGTCCAGGAACAGCCGGTCGCCGGTGACCCGGTGGGCCTGGGCCAGGAAGGACAGCGAGATCGGCAGGTAGTTCTGGTCGTGGCCGCCGCCGTGCTCCGCCGGCAGTGCGAACCCGCGGTCGGTCACCCGGGCCGGCCGGATCACGTCGGTGTACAGCCGCATGGCCGTCGTGGTGACGCGGCTGCCCTCGCGGGTGCGGGACACGCCGCCGAGGTGCCGGCCGAGCATCAGGCCCGCGACCACCGCGCCGATCGCCTGGTTCGCCGTCTGCTGCGGGTCGAACATGCTCGCCTCGGTCAGCCACCGCCAGTACCCCAGCGCCAGCTCGGTCACCTCGGCGTACTGGTCGTCCGTCAGCAGCCCCTCGCCGAGCTCCAGGACGTTGACCGCGTGCAGCATCGCCCACACCGTGCTCGGCCAGTCGCCGAACGGGTGCTCGCCCTCGCCGGGCAGGTACCGCGCGTAGGGCAGGCCGCTGTGGCGGACGCGCAGGAACGGCTCGCCGGGGTTGTCGTGCCGGAACACCCGGTGCGCCAGGAAGAAGTCCAGGCCGCGACGCAGCGCCGGGGCGAGCGCGGGGTCCCCGGTCAGGCAGAGCAGGGAGATCACGCCGAGGCCGAGGTCGCCGAGGTCGTCGTCGGCCGCGGGGTCCTCGAAGTTGCCGTCGGGCTGCTGTGCGGCCAGTGCCGCCTTGGCCGCTTCGGCCAGGACGGCGTCCAGGTGGGCGGGGTCGTCGGGCAGGTCGTGCGAGCTCGCGTGCTGGCTCGGCAGCAGGATTGCGTCCATCCGCGCGCAGCCTCCCTGCCGTCCGGGGCACCGGACCGGTCGACGTGGTCAGGAAGCGCTTTCCGGATGACTTGCCCATCAGGTCCGGAAAGGCGATGATGCGGCTGGGACCCGCACTTGGTTAAGCAGTAAACAAACGAACTCTCGCCTTGTCAACGGGTCGCGACACCCTCGCGCGGACGGCGACGGGCATTCGACAGTTTCACTTCGGGGGAGTGGGTGCAGATGGCGAAACCGGGCCTCGGGGACCGGGCCGGCGAAGTCTTCGCCGCGCTGGCGGCCGCCGGTCAGGCCACCCGGCCGCAGCTCGCCGTGGCGTGCGGGCTGTCGAAACCGACCGTCTCGCTGGTGATGGCCGAACTGGAGTCGGCGGGACTCGCGGAGCGCAGCGGCAGCTCCGCGGGCGCCACCGGGCGGACCGCGGCGGTCTACCGGCTGGGGCCGCGGGCCGGGTACGTGCTGGCGGTGGACCGGGGCTCGACGCAGGTGGCGCTGCGGGCCACCCGGCTCGACGGCGAACTCCTCGACGAAGACCAGACGCCGCGGCCCGCCTCCGCGGCGGCCACGGTGCAGGCGATGCTCCGCCGGGGCAGCGGACGTGGTCCGCTTCGCGCCGTCGTGGTCGCAGTGTCCGATGTGGTCTCCCCGCCCGGCCGCGGCGAGCCGGCGATCACCGCGCGGGTCCGCGACGCCGTGACGTCACTCGGGCTGCCCGCCGGCGCCGCCGTGCACACCGAGAACAACGTCAACTGCGCGGCCATCGCCGAACTGGCCGAAGGGGCCGGCCGTGACCACGACAGCTTCGTCTTCCTGCAGGTCGGCGTGGCGATCGGGGCGGGGGTGGTGCTGGGGCGGCAGCTCGTGCGCGGCGTGAGCGGCGCGGCGGGGGAGGTCGCCCGGCTCGCGTACCCGTGGGCGGACGGGCAGCCGCCGGTCCGGGAGGGCCTGGAGGCCCACCTCGGTTCGCGGGCCTTGCTGCGCCGCGCCCGCGAACGCCGGCCGGGACGGCCGGCGCCGAGGACGGCGGCCGCGCTGTTCGCCTTGGCGGAGAAGGGGGACGCGCTCGCCCGCGAGCTCGTCGCGGAACACGCCGAAGCCGTCGGGAACCTGGCCGCGTCGATCTGCGCGGTCCTCGACCCGGGCCTGGTCGTGCTGGGCGGCGGAGTGGGTCGCAACCGCCTGCTCCTGCCCGGGGTGGCCGCCACCGTCGGCAGGCTCAGCTGGCCCACCGAGGTCGCCGTGAGCGAGCTGGGGGCCCGCGCGACCGTGCTCGGCGCCGCGCACCTGGCCAGGGAGAAGGGCATCCGCGCGGTGCTGGCGGGCGGCCGTTGACAGCGGCGCGGCGGCCTGCCTAGAGTGCCGAGAAAGCGCTTCCAGCTCCCTGGGACGGAACCACTGGAACCGCGTGCGTCGGAAGACGTGCCACGGCAGCCGCGCTGCCGGTCCACGCTGGAGTCCCGGGAGCAGCCGATGTCAGCCGAAGCCGCAACGCACCCCGTCGAAGCCGGGATCCCGCCGGCGTCGCGGGCCGCGCCCGCCCGGCGCCGCCGCAAGCGCCACAAGGACAACCTGGCGGCGTACGCGTTCCTGTCGCCGTGGTTCCTCGGGATCTTCGGGTTCGTCCTGCTGCCGATGGCGTACTCGCTGTACCTGTCGCTGACGAAGTTCGACCTGCTGAGCTCCCCGCAGTGGGTGGGTTTCGAGAACTACCTCGCGATGTGGCAGGACGAGAAGTTCCTGCACTCGGTCAAGGTCACGCTCACCTACGTCTTCTTCTCCGTGCCGCTCAAGCTCGCGGCCGCCCTCGTCGTCGCCGCGGTGCTCAACCGCGGCCTGCGCGCGCTCGGGTTCTACCGCTCGGTCTTCTACCTGCCGTCGCTGCTCGGGGCGAGCGTCGCGGTTTCGGTGATGTGGCGGCAGATCTTCTCCCAGCAGGGCCTGCTGAACCAGGTGCTGGGGTTCTTCGGCGTCCACGGCGCGGACTGGATCGGCGACCCGCGGTTCGCGCTGTGGACCCTGGTCCTGTTGTCGGGCTGGCAGTTCGGCACGCCGATGCTGATCTTCCTCGCCGGCCTGAAGCAGATCCCGAGGGAACTCTACGAGGCGGCGGAACTCGACGGCGCCGGCCGGGTCCGGATGTTCTTCCGGATCACCGTGCCGATGCTCTCGCCGGTCATCTTCTTCAACCTGGTCCTGGAAACGATCAACGCGTTCCAGACGTTCACCCCGGCCTACGTGGTCAGCGGCGGTTCGGGCGGTCCGATCGATTCGACCATGCTGTACACGCTTTACCTGTACCGCAAGGGGTTCACCAGCCTGCAGATGGGTTACGCCTCGGCGATGGCGTGGGTCCTGTTCGTGGTCATCGGCCTCTTCACCGCGCTCTACTTCGCGTCTTCACGGCGCTGGGTCACCTACGCCGACTGACCACCCCACGGCCGAAAGGACCGAGATGGCCATCAAGCCCGCGAAATTCCCCTGGCGCGCCCACGCGGTGCTGCTCGCCGGGGTCGTGGTGATGCTCTACCCGCTGGTGTGGCTGGTCGGGGCGTCGTTCAAGCCGGAGAACCAGATCTTCAGCACGCTCGACCCCATCCCGTGGCACTTCACCCTCGGCAACTACGTCGGCGGCTGGACCGCGACCGGGACGTCGTTCACCGTCTACCTCGCGAACTCGGCGACCATCGCGGTCTGCGTGGTGATCGGCAACGTCGTTTCCTGCTCGCTGGCGGCGTACGCGTTCGCCCGGCTCGACTTCGCCTTCCGCAAGGTGTGGTTCGGGCTGATGCTCGGCACGCTGATGCTGCCGTTCCAGGCCACCATGATCCCGCAGTACACGATCTTCTACAAACTGAACTGGGTCAACACGTTCCTGCCGCTGGTGGTGCCGCAGCTGCTCGCGTTCGACTCGTTCTTCATCTTCCTCATGGTGCAGTTCATCCGGGGCATTCCCCGCGAACTGGACGAAGCGGCGGCCATCGACGGCGCCGGGCACGCCCGGATCTTCCGCTCGGTGGTCCTCCCGCTGCTGCGGCCGGCCCTGCTGACCACCGGGGTCCTGACGTTCATCTGGACGTTCAACGACTTCCTGCGCCAGCTGGTCTACCTCTCCGACAAGTCCCGCTACACCGTCCCGCTGGGCCTCAACTCCTTCATCGACCGGGCGAGCGGGTCCAGCTACGGCGGGATGCTCGCGATGTCGGTGGTCACCCTGGTGCCGACGGTCGTGGTGTTCCTGGTCTGTCAGAAGCGCCTGGTGGACGGCGTGGCCAACTCCGGCATCAAAGGTTGAAACCCGACAGAAAGTGAGACCGCCATGGCCCAGCAGGTGTCCAGGAGGGGGTTCCTCGGGATCGCCGGGGCGGGGGTGGCCTCGGCCGCGCTCGCCGGCTGCGGTTTCGCGCCGCCCAGCAGCAGCGGATCCGGCGGCGGGACCAACGCCCTGACCTTCCGCTGGTGGGGCGGCAACGCCCGCAACGACGCCTACCAGAAGGCGGTCAAGCTCTTCACCGACAAGACCGGGATCGCCGTCACCACCCAGTATTCCGGCTACGACGGGTACTTCGACAAGCTGAACACCGAGTTCGCCGGCGGCAACCCGCCCGACATCTTCCAGATGGACACCGCGCTCGTCAGCACCTACGCCGGCCGGAACGTGCTCACCGACCTGGGCACCTACGTCCCCGCCACGATCGGGCTGGACACCCTCTACGCGCCGCTGCGCACGGCGGGCGCCGTCAAGGGCAAAACCTACGGCGTCCCCTCCGGCTCCGGCAACGCCCCGGTGCTCTACGACAAGACCGTCCTCGACCAGCTCAAGATCAGCGCGCCGACGAACGACTGGACGTGGCAGGACTTCGGCACCATCGCCGGCGAGATCTCGAAGGCGTGGGGGCCGGACAAGTACGGCGCGCTGGACGCGTCGAAGGACGACTCGGGCGCGCTGCAGCCGTGGCTGCGCCAGCGCGGCAAGGACCTCTACACCCCCGACCAGACCCTCGGGTTCGGGCCGGCGGACCTGACCGAGTGGTTCACCTTCTGGGACGGGCTGCGCAAGTCCGGCGCGGTCTGCCCGCCGACGCTGCTGAGCAACACCGACGCGGCGACCGGCAGCCACCCGTTCATCACCGGGCAGATCGCGATGACCACCGGCTGGGGCCTGGCCCAGATGCAGCCGCTGACCCAGCACGAGCTCCAGCTGGTCGTCGTGCCGCGCGCGAACGGCAAGACCGGCCAGGCGCTGTCCGGCGGCGTCCTGCTGTGCATCCCGGTGAAGAGCAGGAACCCGGAAGGCGCGGCGAAGCTGATCGACTTCTTCCTCAACGACGACGACGCCATCAAGACCATGAAGCTGCAACGCGGGCTGCCGCCGTCGGACAAGGCGAAGAACCTCCTCGCCCCCACCGCCACCGCCCCCGAGAAGGCGGACATGGAGTTCGGCGAGTACGTGGCCGCGCAGGTCGCCAAGGACGGCCTGCCGACCGCGCCCACCGCGCCGCCGGGCTACGGCGACGTCAAGACCGCGCTCGATTCGGCGGCCAAGCAGGTCGCGTTCGGCAAGGTGTCGATCGCGGCCGGCGTGACCCAGTTCTTCAGCGACGCCAAGAACGCCCTCGCCAACGCCAAGTAGGGAGCAGCGTGCGCATCACGGCCGTGCGGGGCACCGATCTGTTCATCGGCTCGGCCGCCGCGGCCCGCCAGGTCGTCAGGGTGACGCTGAGCGGGCCGCGGGGCCCGGTGCGGGTCCGCGTCGAAGGCAAGCGGGTGTCCACACCGGAGCCGGTCCTCGCCGACGTTCACCCGGACGGCGTGACCGTCGAGGTCGGCGTGGTCTTCCAGGCGCCGGAAGGCTCGGAACACCGGGTCACCGTGGTTGCGGAGTCGCCCGGGCAGCGCGTCACGGCGGCGGCGGACCTCGTCGTCGCGGAGACCGGCTGGACCATGTGGATGGTGTCGCACTTCCACTACGACCCGGTGTGGTGGAACACCCAGGCCGGCTTCACCGACACCTGGCTGGACCTGCCGCTGGCGCAGGAAAAGCGGATGACCTTCCAGCGGTCGGCGTTCGACCTCGTGCGCGCCCACCTCGAAGCCGCCCGCGACGACGAGGACTACCGGTTCGTGCTGGCCGAGGTCGACTACCTCAAACCGCACTGGGACACCTTCCCGCAGGACCGCCGCGACCTCGCGCGGTTCCTCCGCGACGGCCGGATCGAGCTGGTGGGCGGCAACTACAACGAGGCCAACACCAACCTGACGCACCCGGAATCGACCATCCGCAACGCCGTCTACGGCGTCGGCTACCAGCGGGACGTCCTCGGCGGCGACCCGCGCTCGGCGTGGATGCTCGACGTGTTCGGCCACGACCCGGCCTACCCCGGGCTGATGGCCGACGCCGGTCTGGAGTCGAGTGCCTGGGCGCGCGGGCCGTGGCACCACGTCGGGGCGAAGCGGCACACCGGCGACATCGGCCGGATGCAGTTCCCGTCGGAGTTCGAATGGCTCTCGCCGAGCGGGCGGGGCCTGCTGACCGCCTACATGGCCGACCACTACGTCGCCGGGTGGGGCATCGAGCGCCAGGACACCCTCGAAGAGGCGATGGAGGAGGCATACCGGCAGTTCGGCACGCTGCGGCAGGTGGCCGCCACGCGCAACGTGCTGCTGCCGGTCGGGCACGACCACAACATCCCGTCGCGGTTCTGCACCGGGATCCACCGCACCTGGAACGCCCGGTACGCCTGGCCGCGGTTCGTCGTCGGCCTGCCCCGGGACTTCTTCGCCGCGGTCCGCGCGGACGCGGCGGCGCGGGGGACGGCGATCAGCGTGCAGACCCGGGACATGAACCCGGTGTACACCGGCAAGGACGTCTCCTACATCGACACCAAGCAGGCCCAGCGCGCGGCGGAGGTGGCGGTGCTCGACGGCGAGCGCGCGGCGACCCTCGCCACCCTGCTCGGCGCGCCCTACCCCCACGAGGCCCTCGACAAGGCCTGGCGGCAGCTGGTCTACGGCGCCCACCACGACGCGATCACCGGCACCGAGTCCGACCAGGTCTACCTGGACCTGCTCACCGGCTGGCGCGAAGCGGCCGACCGCGGCGGCGAGGTCCTGGACGGCGCGATCACCGAGCTGGCCCGGCACGCCGACACGACCGGCGACGGCGTCCCCGTCTTCGTGCTCAACACGCTGTCCTGGCCCCGCGACGCGATCACGACGGTGACCGTGACCCCCGGGGGCCCGGGTGCGCGGGTGGTCGATCCGGACGGCCGTCCGGTCCCCGCCGTCACCGACGCGGTCGTGCGCCACCCCGACGGCTCCCTGAAGGAGATCACGCTGACCTTCCTCGCGACTGCGGTGCCCGCGCTGGGCTACCGCGTCCACCGGGTCCTCGACGCGGACACCGTGCCGCCCGGCTGGACGCCCCGGCCGGGCCCGCCCACGATCGAGAACGACGCCTTCGCGGTCGAAGCCGACCCGGCGCGCGGGGGTGCGCTCAAGCGCGTCCAGGATCGGCGGAGCGGCCGGGAACTGCTGCGGGACGGCGGGCTCGCCGCCGGGCTGGTGGTCCAGGACGAGCACGCCGAGCACCCCGTCTGGGGCGAGGGCCCGTGGCACCTGCTGCCGAAGGGGCCCGGCCACGGCCCGGGCGCGGCGGAGGTCGTCGTCGAGACCAGCCCGCTGGGGGAGCGGCTCGTCGCGACCACCACGCTGGACGAACTGCGGATCACCCAGCGCACGACGCTGTGGCGCGGGGTGTCCGAAGTGGACATCCGGACCGAAGCCGACGGTTCGCTGGGGCGGGACCGGCTCCTGCGTGCCCGGTTCGACTTCGCCGTCCCGGGCGCCCTGCCGGTGGCCGAGGTCGGGTTCGGCGCGATCGGCCGGTCGTTCGGCTTCCCCGACGTCGACGCGGCCGAACATCTGTGGACGCTGGACACCCCGGCGCACACCTGGGCCGGGCTGTCGGCGACCGCCCGCGTCGCGCTCCGCCACGACGACGGCACCCGGACCGCGCACGCCATCGGCGTCGCCGAGGTGGTCGAGCCACTCGCGACCGGGCTCGAGGTCCGGGCCCTGGTGGCAGCGCTGGCCGCGAAGGGCGTCACGGCCACCTGCACCCGCCCCGGCGGCCCGCGCTACGGCGCGCTCGACGCCGACTCCAACCTGCCCGACGTCCGGATCGTGCTCGGCGCGGACAACCCGTACGCCGGCGAAGTCCTCGCCTCCGCCGAGCCCGGCTACCGGGACGCCCTGAACCGCCACGGCCGGGTGTTCGTCCCGGCGACGCGGACCCGGCGGGAAGCCTGGGTGCCCGACGCCGACCTCCGGGGACCGCGGGACCTGCCGGTGGTGATCCTCGACGACGTCAAGGCCGCCGTCGCCGAGCTCCGCGAGACTGCCACTCTCGACGTGCGGGTGCCTCACGGGCTGCCCGGGACCGCGGAACCGGCCGACAGCTACTCGGTCGCGGTCGTCAACCAGGGCACGCCCGGGTTCGTCGTCGATCCGGGCGGCACGCTGCACGTGTCGCTGATGCGATCGTGCAGCGGCTGGCCCAGCGGCGTCTGGATCGACGGCGACCGCCGGACCGCGCCCGACGGCTCGAGTTTCGCCTGGCAGCACTGGACCCACGCGTTCGACCTCGCGATCGTCGCCGGGGAAGGGGACTGGCGGGACGCCGGTTTCCCGCGTGCCGCCCAGGAAACCGCGCACCCGCTTCGGGCCCGCCAGGTGCCGGCCACCGCGGGAACGCTGCCGCCGGAGCTGAGCCTGCTCGCCGTCGAACCGCCGGAAGTCGTGCTGACGGCGGCGAAACCCGCGGGCAACCCCCTGGCCTCGGGTGCGGTGGTCCCGCCCCCGGACGCGATCACGGTGCGGCTGTACGAATCGACCGGTTCGCCGGCCACCGCGGCCATCTCGCTGCACGGCGGGATCCGCTCGGCCTGGCGCACCGATCTCCTCGAGGAGAAGGGCGAGCCGGTCGAAATCGACGGCGGCCGCGCGCGCGTCGAGCTGGCCGCCGCGGACGTGGCGACCCTGCGCCTGGAACCGGTCACCCGGTTGGGCACCGGCTCGGCCGTCACCACCGAGCCCGTCCAGCCGGTCCCCACGCGGTACTGGCTGCACAACGAAGGCCCGGCGCCGGCCGGCAACCTGCCCGTGAGCGTGCACGTTACGCCGGTCCGGCCGAGGCTGCGCGAGGGACGCGCCCGGCTCGACGTCACGGTCGCCTGCAGCGGACGCGCGGCCCGCGGGCGTGTCGAGCTGGACCTGCCGCCGGGGTGGCGCACCGAGCGGGCGCCGGACCTCGAATACGACCTGCAGCCGGGGGAACACGTGGAAACCACGGTCGACGTGCGAGGGCCGGAACCGCCCGGCCGGTACCTGCTCGCCGCCCGGATCACCGACGACCGCGGGCAGCTCCTGGAAGACACGGCCGAGCTCCTCGTCGGGCCCCCTCCGGCCCGCGACGACCTCGTCGCGGTCGGCCTCGCGGGAGCGGTCGTCGTGCACCCGGGCGGATGCGCCGAACTGCCGGTTTCGCTGGAAAACCTGGCCCAGAGCGGAATCCGGGGCGGGGTGGCGGCGATCAGCCCGTTCGGCACCTGGGGCACCGAGGTGACGATCGGCCCGCGGCTGCAGCCGTTCCGGCTCGCCGCCGGCGGGAAGACCACGGTGCCGATCACCGTCCGGGCGAGTCATCGCGCGCGGCCGGGCGCACACTGGTGGGTGCTGGTCCGCGTGGCCGCCCACGGACGGCTCGCGTACAGCCCGGCCGTCGAAGTCCGGATCGAGTGAATTCGTCGAATTCGCACGAGCTTCACCGAAGATCAGGTTACTGCCGGGCGAATTACTCCGGACGCTGCTTGACCCGGATCGGCCCGGCGCTGATCATTCCCGCAGCGATTCCCCGCGCGCATTTTTCCCGCGTGCCTTCCCAGGAGAACCCATTGAGCCTCGCGCCCTTGGACCGGCGGGCCTTCCTGCGCCTGTCCGCGCTCGTCCCCGCCGTCGCCGTCCTGCCCACCGTGCTGAGCGTGCCCGCCTGGGCGGAGGCGACGACGGCGTTCGTCGACTCCTACCGCACCAACACCCCGGCCAACCACACCGCGGAAACCAACGCGGCGGTGCGGATCCTGAGCGGGATGCAGCGGCTCTGGCGCACCGGGTCCACTTGGGACAGTGGGGTCGTGCTCGACGCGGCCGTGCTGCGCGCGAACGTCCGGCACTGCGTCGCCGTCACGCGCAACCGGACCGCCGCCGAAGCCAAGCGCTCCTTCGTCTACGACCGCCAGCACCAGTCCTACGCGGCCATCGGCGGCCTCGGCCCCCTCGCCGATCTCTACCGCAGCGGCGCCAAGGCGGTCACGAGCATCACCTCCGCCCCCGACGGCACGCCCCCGGCGAAGATCGACGACGCGGTCCCGGCGAACGCCCCGGCGGGCTCGGCGCTCGGCGCCGGTGCGCACGACTCGGCGCTCGGCCTGGTGGCCACGCTCGTCGACACCGTCCGCGGCACCTGGGCCTCGGGCAACCCGAGCAAGGCCGCCTACCAGTACCCGCGGCCGTGGCGGATGACCGCCGACAGCCGGGTCGAGGACACCGGCCGGGTCGACGCGCTCGGCTTCCCGGTCTACCGCTCCGACGTGGTCGTCACGCCGCAGCTGCTGCGCCAGCGCAGCACGACCCCGGCCGAAGACGGCGGCTTTCCCAGCGGCCACACGAACGCGTTCCACCTCGCCTGCCTCGCGCTCGCCTACGCGGTCCCCGAACGGTTCCAGGAACTGGTGGCGCGGGCCTACGACCTCGCCGACACGCGGATCGTCGCCGGGATGCACTCCCCGGTGGACGTGATCGGCGGCCGGATCCTGGCCACCGCCCTCACCGCCGCCACGCTCGCCGACCCGGAGAACGCCGCGCTCAAGGCAGGCGCCCGCGAGCAGGCGCTGGAGTACTTCACCGCGCAGACCGGCACGACCGCCGACACGCTGTTCGCCCGGGCGCACACCGGCGCCGACGAATACGGCGACCGCCGGGCCAACGCC
Organism: Amycolatopsis sp. NPDC004625; assembly: GCF_040609695.1. Classification (NCBI taxonomy): domain Bacteria; kingdom Bacillati; phylum Actinomycetota; class Actinomycetes; order Pseudonocardiales; family Pseudonocardiaceae; genus Amycolatopsis; species Amycolatopsis sp. NPDC004625. The sequence continues at coordinate 64,896 of NZ_JBEXKX010000013.1, read as the reverse complement.
GCGATGATCGCCCGCCGGGCGACCTACGGCCTGCCGGACCGGGGCCCGCGCGCCGCGATGCGCGTCCCCAAGGGCGCCGAGGTGCTGCTCGAGACGCGCCTGCCGTACCTCGACGCGGCGCAGCGGCGGGAAGTCCTGCGCACGACGGCGTTCCCGGCCGGGCACCCGCTGCTCGACGGCCCCGAGCTGTGGGGGCGGCTGAACCTCTTCGCCGCGGCCGACGGCTTCGGCGCGTTCGACGCGTGCGTGCGCGTCACGATGGACGCCGCCCGCGGCGGGTTCGGCGCGAACGACAGCTGGCGCAACGACATCGGCGGCGACGGCGGACTCGTCAAGGCGGGTACCGGGACGCTGACGCTCACCGGCGCGAACAGCTACCGCGGCGGCACCCGCGTCGAGGCGGGCACGCTGGTCGCGGCGGCGCCGGAAGCGCTGGGCCGCGGCGACGTCGCCCTCGCCGGGGGCGTGCTGCGCGTGTCCGGCGCCCGGGTGGGCGGCTACCGGCAGACCGGCGGCACGCTGTCCGTCACGGCCGGCTCGGCGCTGTCCGTCCGCGGCGAGGCCACGCTCGAGCGCGGCAGCGTCCTGGAGATCCGGTCGCCCGGTTCGTGCCCGGCCGCCGAGGTCGAGGTGCTGTGCGCGCGGCGGCTGCGCGGCCGGTTCGCCGCCATCCAGGTCGACCGCCCGGGGTACCGGGTGGTTCCGCGGTACACGTCCACCGGTCTGTCCGTCCGAATCCAGCGGGAGTTCTCGTGAAGAAACGCCTGACCGCACTGCTCTTCGCCGTCGCAGTGTCCACAGTGGTCAGTCCGGCGGCCGCGCAGGCCGCCGACGGCGGCAGCTTCTCGGTGCTGAGCTACAACGTCGCCGGCCTGCCCGAGGGGATTTCGAGCGCGCCGACCCCGCGTGACCCGGCGACGACCGCGATCGGGCAGCGCCTCGGCCCCTACGACGTCGTGCACGTCGAAGAGGACTTCAACTACCACGCCAAGCTCTACGCCGCCGACCTGCACCCGTACCGCACGCCGACCAGCGGCGGCGCCGGGATCGGCAGCGGCCTGAACACGCTGTCGTCGCTGCCCTACGACGCCGACGACTTCGAGCGCGTCCGCTGGACGTCCTGCCAGCTCGACTCCGGGGACTGCCTGACCCCGAAGGGTTTCACCTTCATGCGGGTGCGGCTGGCCGAAGGCGTGTACGTCGACTTCTACAACGCCCACACCAACGCCGGGACGAACGACGGCGACGAGGCTTCGCGCGCGTCGAACCTGGCGCAGCTGACCGCGTTCATCCGGACGCACTCGGCGGGCAACGCCGTCGTCGTCATGGGCGACACCAACACGCGCTACACCCGCGCCGCCGACACGATCGCCGGGTTCGCCGCGGACAACGGCCTGACCGACGCGTGGGTGAAGCTCGTGCGCGGCGGCGTCGCGCCGGCCCCGGGCAGCCCGGCGCTGGTGTGCGACGAGCAGGCGGTCACCAACGACTGCGAGGTCGTCGACAAGGTGCTCTACCGCGGCAGCAAGCTCGTGTCGCTCGACGCGACGCTCTACAACAACGAGCACGCCAAGTTCCTCGACAGCGCGGGCAAGATGCTGTCCGACCACGACCCGATCACGGTGCGCTTCGGCTGGACGCGCAACCCGGCGCTGCAGCTGTCCGAGCAGTACGGCGGCCCGCACGGCGACTACTTCACCGACGTCCCCGCCGTGCCCGCGGCCGCCCGGGTGCGGACGTTCTCGCTGCGTGGCGGGTCCCGCGTCGACCAGGTCGGGGTGACCTTGGAGGACGGCACCACGCTGACCCACGGCGGCACCGGCGGAACGGCGGCCTCGCTCACGCTCGGCAGCGGCGAGTACGTCACGACGGTGACCCTGTGCCAGGGCAAGTACAGCGGCACGACGCGGATCTTTTCGGCCCGGTTCACCACCAACCTCGGGCACGTGCTCGCCGGCGGCGCGACGACGGCGGACTGCGTGACCCGGACGGCACCCGCCGGCTGGCAGATCGCCGGCTTCCACGGGCGGACCGGCGACGAGGTCGACAAGCTCGGGTTCGTCTACACGCAGCGGTAGTCGCCCGCCCCGTCGTCCGGCCGTGCCACCGGACGGCGGGGCGCGACGCTGCGGAGCAGGTGTTCGGCCGCCGCCATGGTGGGCCGGGCCGCCGGGTCGGGGTGCAGCAGCCGCAGCACGGCCTCGGTGACCGGGCTGCCGGTGCTCCCGGTCCGGGCGAACGCCGAGGTGCCCGGCGGATGTCCTTCGAGCGCGGCGTACAGGGTGGCGCCGAGGGAGAACACCTCGGCCGGGAAGTCGGGGAACCCGCCGTCGGCCACTTCGGGAGCGAGGTAGGACTCGCCGCCGGGCGCGGGGGTGTGCGCCGCGAGCTCGGTGTGGCCGTCGGGGGTGATCAGCACGCGGTGCGGGTCGACGGCGGGGTGCAGCACGCCGTCGTCGTGCGCCGTCGCCAGCACCGACGCCAGCCGGGTCCCGAGCCGGGCGACGAGCTCGGGCGGCAGCACACCGTACTCCTCGAGCAGTTCGGCCAGGGTGCGCGAGGCCGGGTATTCGAGCACCAGGTAGGTCGTGCTGTCCTCGTCGACGACGTCGCAGACGGGGGTCCGCGGCGAGGGGATCGCCGGCTCGTCGAACAGCGGCCGCAGTGCGACCAGCCGGTCGAGCCGTTCGTCCCGCGCTCGCCAGACGCCTGCGGCGGTGCCCGCGGGCCCGAGCAGGCGGTACCGCTCACCGATGAGTGTTCCTTCGCGCGCCACGTCGTCGTCCCTCCGTGTCGTCGGCTCCTCGTCTGCGGGGATACGGCGGGAACCGGGATCCGGTTCGGCCGACCGGCCCAATTCACCCACCCGAACGCCGTTACTTGACGAGGCGCGCCCTCGCCCGGGCGAGCGCGGTGACCAGCGCGGTCAGCGGCCGGTGCCGCCGGGCGAGGTGCGACGACGGTGTCGTCGCCGCGAGTCGAACGGGCATACCGGCTCTCCAATGGGGGTGCCGATCGTGCGGGGAAGGCGCGAAGTGAGCGCTAACATATCGGCCCGGCCCGAGGTGGTCAATCGGCCGTTGCGCGCGTGCCGCCCGACGTTCGGCCCTGCCGCCCGGCGGCCGGTGTCACTAGACTTCCGGCCGTTCTGTTAGCGCTAACAGACGCGCGGAAGGAGTCATCGTGCTACGACGACGTGGCGTGGTGCTGTCCCTGCTCCTGCTCCTCACCCTGGTGCTCGGCGCGCCCGTCGCGGCCGCGGCGCCGGTGACGGTGACCAACGGGAGCCAGTTCACCGACACCTCCGGCGCCCTGGTGCACGCCCACGGCGGCGGGGTGCTCAAGGTGGGCGCGTACTACTACTGGTTCGGCGAGAACCGCAACGCCGACGACACCTTCAAGGCGGTCTCGGTCTACCGCTCGGCCGACCTGAAGACGTGGGAGTACCGCAGGGACGTCCTGACGCAGTCGTCGGCGGCGGAACTGGGCCGCGCCAAGATCGAGCGGCCGAAGGTCATCTACAACAGCTCGACCGGGCAGTACGTGATGTGGATGCACAAGGAGAACGGCGACGACTACGCCGAAGCGCGCGCGGCCGTGGCCACTTCGTCCACAGTGGACGGAACGTACGGCTACCGCGGCAGCTTCCGCCCGCTCGGCGTCCACATGTCGCGCGACCTCACGCTGTTCAAGGACGACGACGGAACCGCGTACCTGGCCTCCGCGGCCCGCGAGAACGCCGACCTGAACGTCTACCGCCTCACCGCCGACTACACCGGCATCGGCGCGCTGGTGCAGACCCTGTGGCCGGGCTCATACCGCGAGGCGCCGGCGATGTTCAAGCGAAACGGCGTCTACTTCATGGTCACCTCGGCCGCCACGGGCTGGCAGCCGAACCAGCAGAAGTACGCCACGGCCACCAGCGTCACGGGAACGTGGAGCGGGCTGGCGAACCTCGGGGACTCGACGGGGTACGGCAGCCAGGCGGCGTACGTGCTGCCCCTGCAGGGCTCCCAGGCGACGTCGTACCTGTTCCTGGGCGACCGCTGGGCCGGTGCGTGGAACCGTCCGGTCAACGAGTCCCGGTACGTCTGGCTGCCGCTGTCCTTCCCCGGTGCCACCACGGTTGCGATGAACTGGTACCCGAAGGTGGACATCGACGCGGCGACCGGCGTCGTCACCGGGTCCGGCACGGGCAGCGCGTACGAGACGCTGGTGGCGCGCCACAGCGGAAAGTGCGCCGACATCCCGGGTTCCGGGCGGGACGACGGCGTGCAGCTGAAGCAGTACACCTGCAACGGCGGCTGGAACCAGCAGTGGAGCGAGCTCGACCTCGGCAACGGCTACGTGAACCTGATCGCCCGCCACAGCGGCAAGTGCCTCGACATCGCGGACGCTTCGGCGGCGGACGGCGCGGCGGCGGTGCAGTGGACGTGCAACGGCGGGGCGAACCAGCAGTGGCAGGCGCAGGCCGCCGGCGGCGGGTACGTCCGGTGGGTGGCCCGGCACAGCGGCAAGTGCCTGGACGTCGTTTCCGGCTCGACGGCGGACAGCGCGGCCGTCAAGCAGTACCCGTGCACGACCGTGGCCAACCAGCAATGGCTCCGGAAGGCGGCCTGATCTGCGCCTTCCGGCTCTTGACGGCCGCGGGATGGGTCGCTAACTTTTGCGAAACTCCTTCATGTTTGGGGCCGCCATCATGCGCATGCTCGTGGCTTTGCTCACCGCCGTGGCGATGACCTCCGGCGTCGTCGCCTCCGCCGTCGCCGAGGACGTCCCGCAGCACCGGCTGACCGTGCGGGGCTCGGCGTTCGTCGACGAGTACGGCCGGGAGGTGGTGTTGCGCGGTTTCAACGTTTCGGGGGAGACGAAGCTGGCGGAAAGCGGTTTCCTGCCGTTCGCGAACGCGGCCGACGCGCGCCGCTCCGCGCAGGCGATGCGGGCGCTCACCGGCGCGAACGCGGTGCGGTTCCCGATCGCGTGGGCCGGGACGCAGCCCGTGCGCGGGCCGGTGAACACGCCGTACCTGGCGGCGCTGACGGACCAGCTGAAGGCGTTCCTGGACGAGGGTTTCGCGGTCCTGCCCGACTTCCACCAGGACCTGTTCTCCCGCTACCTGTTCAACCGCGGCAGCTGGTACACCGGCGACGGCGCGCCCAAGTGGGTCGTCGACCTCGGCGGCTACCCGGCGGAGAGCTGCGGCATCTGCGCCCACTGGGGGCAGAACATCACCCAGAACGGCGCCGTCCAGGACGCCACGAAGGACTTCTGGCACAACGCCCGCGGCGTCCAGGACGAGTTCGTCGGCCAGGCCGTGCAGACGATGACGTACCTGCGGACGAACCTGAGTGCCGCCCAGTTCGCCGGCATCGCCGGGATGGACCCGTACAACGAGCCGTTCGCCGGGCGGTACGACTCCGGGCAGGACAGCAAGGCATGGGAGCAGAACGTGCTGTGGCCGTTCTTCCAGCGCTTCCGCGCCGCGATGGATTCGGCGGGCTGGCAGGACAAGCCGGCGTTCGTCGAGCCGAACATGTTCTGGAACGCCAACATCTCCTTCCAGCTGCACCCCGGCGGCTTCCAGGACACCGGCGTGCTGGGTCCGCGGTACGTGTTCAACACACACTTCTACGACCAGCTGGCGCAATCCGGCGTGTTCATGCCGGGCAAGGCGGGCGACGGCCAGTACAGCGCGAACTTCGCCACGGTCCGCGACCGCGCGGCGGCCCTGGGCACGGCGGCGATCGTCACCGAGTTCGGCCACCCGCTGACGGGCTACACCTCGGACAAGGCCCCGACGGTGGACAAGGCGATGTACCAGGCCCTGGATTCGCGGGTGTCCGGCGCGAACTGGTGGCGCCGGCCGGCGGACTCGGGCCCGGTGCTGTCGGCGACCCAGTGGCAGTGGGACATCTACAGCGGCCGCCACCACGAGCTGATGAACGACAACCCGGACAAGGTGAAAACGGACGGCGACGCGTGGAACGGCGAGGACTTCTCGTCGGCGCGGACGGCGGACGACGCAACGGTGCAGCTGCGCCAGGACGTCCGGCTGCTCGACCGCCTGTACCCGGCCGCGGTGGCGGGCCACACGCTGGCGTTCACGTACGAGGACCGCTCCCGCGACGGCAGCCAGACGCTGACGTGGAACCAGATCCCGTCGGCTCTTCCGGCGACGGCCGCGTTGACGGGCGCCGGGCGCTACGGCGTTCTGGTCTGGCAGGGAACGGCTTCGGGTGCGCCGACCGAGCTGCACGTCCCGGCGGGGATGACGCCGACGGTCGTGACGGACGTGTCGGTGACGCGGGCGGGCGACCGGGTGCAGCTGGCGGCGACGCCGGGGCTGCACTACGCGTTGATCGCGGAGCCGTCGACCGCGCCGACCGCGGCCCAGCTGACGGCGGTGCGCACGGAATTGGCGGCCTGGGCGGCCGGTGCCGTGAAGTAGGCCGGTATTCGGGACAAAAAGCTGACATATTCACCGTGTGTCATTCCGGTCGCCCGGATGTCCCATTTCGGGCCGGTCCCGGCCGGGATACCGTCGGAAGAATGAGAATGCGGCGGTTCACGGCAGTCGTTTCGCTGGGGCTCGTCACCTGGTGCGGCCTGGCCGCGCCCCCGGCCCAGGCCGCGACCACGACGAGCTGCGCGAGCGCGGTCGAGAACCGCTGGCCCGCCAGTACGGTGCACATGTCCGCCCCCTGCGTTCCCGATCCCGACCAGGGTGCGCCGTACGTGTTCCGGATCGGCACGCTCTACGTGTGGCGCCTGGTCGGCCTCGACGTCCTGCTCGTGTCGGCCGGCCCCGCCACGGCGACGTGCACCGCCTACCAGGTGCAGCCCGACGGTTCCCTGACGGCGGCCGGGTGCAGGTACGGGGACTGAGCGGCTCGGGTCACCAGCAGCGGACGTAGTGCACGTGGCTGAGGTGGATCCACCCGGTGTCGTACCAGTTCGCCCCGCCGTTGCCGTCGATCCAGTAGAAGTTCCCGTGCCGCCAGTCGCCGGAAGAGTTGTCGACGTTCACGATCCCGGGGCCGCCGGTGGTCGAGCCGATCTGGGTGTTGCCGGGCAGTTTGTAGATGGGCATGTTGGGGTCGGTGTTGTACTGCCAGGTCGTGCATTCCAAGGTGGATTGACCCGCTGACGCCACAGCCGGCGCGGCACCCAAGCCGAAAACAACGGCGCACAAAAAGACGAGAACCTTCACAATCAACCTCCGATGAGGAGTGAATGAATTGATTCCAACTTTGCAAACCGGCGCCGGAAATGGCAAGGGTCAACCGGGAAGAGCGGCCGACCGGTCGGAACTGTCCGCAACCGAACGGCCTCACCCGCTCCGGCACCCGGGCGCTTCAGCGCAGGACGGGCGGCCCGTGTGGCCCATCCGATGTCAGCCGGGGCGGGTAAAATGCTGGTATTTCTCCCTCGTAAGGGCGGCTCGCTGGAGTTCAGAACTCTTCGTCGCGGATCATGCCGCGCAGCCGGGTCAGGGCCCGGTGCTGCGTCACGCGGACGTTGCCCGGGGAGATCCCGAGCGCTTCGGCGGTCTCGGTCGCCGAGAAGCCGACGGCGATGCGCAGGGTCAGGATCTCCTGCTGCACCCGCGGCAGGGACGCGAGCAACTTGCCGAGCCGGGCGCCGAGGTCCAGGTGCAGGGCGTGGCTTTCGGGCTCGTTGCCGGTCAGGAGCGGGCGCTCCGGGAGCTCGGGGACGGGCTCGGAGCGGTCACGGGCGACGGCGCGGTAGGCGTCGGCGACCTTGTTGGCGGCGATCGCGTGGACGAGGTAGAGGAAGGAGCCGCCGCGGTCCTGGTAGTCGGGCAGCGCCTTGAGGACGGCGAGGCAGACTTCCTGGGCGACGTCGTCGGCCGACAGGTCGGAGAGGTCGCGGCCGCCCATGCGGGCCCGGCAGTAGCGGACCACCACCGGCTCGATCATCTGGAGCAGCGAGTGGATGGCGGCCGGGTTCCCGCTGCCGGCGTCCTTCACGAGCGGGTCGAGGTCCTCCTTGGTGAGCCGCCCGCCCGGACGCGGCAGATGCTCGGGAGTCCGATAATCGCGAGCTTCGAAGCCGGTCGAATCGCTTGTTTCTCCAGCGATCCCGCTCAGCACGCTGGCGACAGCTTGCGGGGTGGCTCTGTCGGCCAGGGACTGCGCCCCCGCCGATCCCATCGACGACCGGCGTACGAGATCCACTGGTGGGGGCGGCAACGTGAAGTCGGGCTCTGCTGGATCAGGCATCATGTTCCCCTTCCCGCTTGATCCTCGCGAACCACCTGCGTCGCGCATGCAACCGTTTCGAACGCACGCCGCTTTTGGTCATGTGCAGTTGGATGTCTCCGAAGAGCTCGGCGATTTCGGAGTCCGAGTAACCGATCGCCGTCAGAACAATGATCGCCCTGTCCGCCCCCGGCGGTACGCGTTCGATCGCCTCCAGCAGAGCCATCCTGGCGGTGCCGATGTGCTCGGCGGAGGGAACGGTGCGCAGGAATGCGTCAAGATCCCCGCTGAGAACCTCCGTTCCGATGCGTTTTCGACGCTTCCGGTCGTAGGATCGGTAGATGTTAGAGAAGGCTCCCAGGCACAAGCGGATGAAGTAGGTAGCCAGCCCTGCGCCGCGAGAGGGATCCCACGCTCGTTCGATCAACACCACCTTCTGGAACTGTTTCAAGCCGGCGATGACCACGTCCTTGGTGAGGTCGTCACGTTCCTCATGGGTGAACGGAACCAGGAGAGGGGTGACACTGCGGCCGATCTCCGTGAGCTTCTTGTAGATGCTCCCGCTGTCCACCCATGCCTTGATGACGCCGAGACCGTACCGAGCGAGCTGGTCGGCGGTCTGCAACCAGAGGAATCCTTCGAACGCCTCTTTCTCGATCTCGGCTTGCAGGGCTTCGAAGAGGACTATGTCGTGGTGTAAGCCCTGGTCAGGGCTATGGTCGTACGAAAGTGCGTTGCGAGTCGGCAGGGCGGCTCCGATGATCGTCCTCAGTTCGATCCGTCTGCGTGGAGTGTCCGGAAGTCCTGGTTCCGATGCGGCGTGTCTTGAGTTGTCAGGTGGATCTTTCTCGTGGGTCATTCTTCCTCCGCCCGGAGACCTGTGATCACAACCGGCGATCTCCCGTCGTTGTTGCCTGGATTGCGTGTCTTATAGGTGCGGGCCCCGCTGTCTGCGCGCAGAATTTTCTGCGACATTTCGCGACAGTCGTACCTATGAACCAGATCAACGACGCGCCGCCCCCGCCGGGGCCTGCGTCCCGTGATCCGGAGTGGCCCATGCCTCGCAAGCCCGTTCCTCCGCCCGTTGTCACCGTCCGTCAGGCTGTCGTCCTGTTGCTTGCCCTTGTCTGTGGTCTGACGGTCGGCGTTCTCACCTACCTGGCCGGCGGGAACCTGCCGGCTGCGATCCTCGCCGGGCTTTCGAGCTTCGGCGGTGCGGTGGTTTTCCTGCACAGGGCAGTGGACCGTGAAGACCGCTGACCGGCGGCCGGATCGGCGGAGTACTGTCGAAATCCACGTCAACTCTACGTTGACGACCGGTGGCGTGACCGCAATCGCGGGATCTCGTGCCCGGTCGGGTGCTCGCCGTTCCGCGAGTCCGATGACGGCACGAGCAAAGGGCACCGGAGAGCAGCAGGTGGCAGCCGGGTTACCCTGAAGGACGATGACCGAGAACCAGGCACCCAGGGCGTACCAGATCCGCACCTTCGGCTGCCAGATGAACGTGCACGACTCCGAGCGCCTCGCCGGGCAGCTCGAGGACGCCGGGTACGTCCCGGTGAGCGCCGGGAGCAAGCCCGACCTCATCGTGTTCAACACCTGCGCCGTGCGGGAGAACGCCGACAACAAGCTGTACGGCACCCTCGGGCACCTGCGGCCCGACAAGGTCGCGAACCCCGACCTGCAGATCGCCGTCGGCGGGTGTCTCGCGCAGAAGGACCGCGGGGACATCGTCAAGCGGGCGCCGTGGGTGGACGTCGTCTTCGGGACGCACAACCTCGGGTCGCTGCCCACGCTGCTGGAGCGCGCCCGGCACAACGCCGAGGCCGAGGTCGAGATCCTCGAGTCGCTCGAGACCTTCCCCTCGACGCTGCCCGCGCGCCGCGAGTCGTCCTACGCGAGCTGGGTGTCCGTTTCGGTCGGGTGCAACAACACCTGCACCTTCTGCATCGTCCCGGCGCTGCGCGGCAAGGAACGCGACCGGCGGCCCGGCGAGATCCTCGCCGAGGTCGAGGCGCTCGTCGCCGAGGGCGTGCTCGAAGTCACGCTGCTCGGCCAGAACGTGAACTCCTACGGCGTCGAATTCGGCGACCGGCTGGCGTTCGGCAAGCTGCTGCGCGCCTGCGGCACCATCGACGGCCTCGAGCGCGTCCGGTTCACCTCGCCGCACCCGGCCGCGTTCACCTCCGACGTCATCGACGCCATGGCCGCGACACCGAACGTCTGCCACCAGCTGCACATGCCGCTGCAGTCCGGGTCCGACCGGGTGCTGCGCGAGATGAAGCGGTCCTACCGCTCGGCGCGGTTCCTGAAGATCCTCGACGAGGTCCGCGCGGTCATGCCGGACGCGGCGATCACCACCGACATCATCGTCGGCTTCCCCGGTGAGACCGAGGAGGACTTCCAGGCGACCCTGGACGTCGTCGAGCAGGCCCGCTTCTCCAGCGCGTTCACCTTCCAGTACTCGAAGCGCCCCGGCACGCCGGCCGCGACGATGGACGGCCAGCTGCCGAAGGAGGTCGTGCAGGAGCGCTACGAACGGCTGGTCGAGCTGCAGAACGCGATCTCCTGGGACGAGAACAAGAAGATCGTCGGCCGCCGCGTCGAGCTGCTCGTCGCCGAGGGCGAGGGCCGCAAGGACGCCGAGACGCACCGGATGAGCGGCCGCGCCCGCGACGGGCGGCTGGTCCACTTCACGCCGAGCGGCGCGCAGGTGGATCGCGCGGTCCGCCCGGGTGACGTCGTCGAGACGGTCGTCACCTACGGCGCGCCGCACCACCTGGTGGCCGACGGTGACCTGCTGTCCCACCGGCGGACGCGGGCGGGCGACAACGCGGAGGCCGGGCTGCGGCCGAAGACGAGCGGTGTGACGCTGGGCCTGCCGGGCTTCGGTGCCCCGGCGGCCCGGCCCGAACCGGTGAGTGGGTGTGCGCTGTGACCGAGCCGCGGGGCAACGGCGAGCTGGCCGAGCTGGCCGCCGAGATCGACGAAGCGGGCGCGCGGGCGTCGCGGACGGTGGAGCTGGGCCGCCGCGGGTTCACCATCGCGGTGTTCACGTTCGTGCTGCTGATCTGCCAGATCCTGCCGTGGGTCGGCGACCACGCGGGCTGGCGCGTCCTGGCCGGCGAGGGCGGCGGGATCCCGCAGCTGTTCGCCGCGACGTCGACGGGCGTCGGCATCCTGGCCTCGGCGCTGGCCCTGGTGACGCGCCGCTGGTGGCTGTCCTGGGTCTGCGCGGCGGGCGGCTGGTTCGCCTCGGTGGACGGGCTGCTGGCGATCTGGTCCCAGCAGTCGTCCCACGCCTCGGGCTCCGCGGGCGGCGGCCCGGGGATCGGCATGATCATCGCGTTCGTCGCGATGGTCTGCCTGGCGGTGCAGTGGATGCGGACGGCGTTCTCGCGGTCGTGAGGACCGGTGGGGACGAGGCTCAGCCGACGCGCAGGGTGAGGGTGCTCGCCGAGTAGGCGGCGGCGTAGAGCGTGGTCTCGGGGTGGTAGAGCCGCAGCGAGACGGTGGCGCTCAGGCTGAAGCCGAGGGTGAAGGAGAAGCCCCCGTTCGGCCGGCAGGTGGTGTCGGCGAGGTTCACCCAGGCCCCGGCCTGCAGCTGCTGGACGACGACGGTCTCGACGGATCCTTCGGTGCGGGCCGCGTCGAGGACCTTGAGGGTGCCCTTGAGGTCGACCTTTTCGTTCACCTTGACGTGGTCCTTGGCCAGTTTGCCGTCGACCTTCACCTTCCCCTTGCCCGCCTCGGTGGCCGAGGAGAGCGGCGCGGCGCCGGCCGGGGCGGCGAGCGCGGGGGCGAGTCCGGCGAGGGCGACACTGAGGGCCAGAGCGGCGAGGATCCTGCGGGGTGTCCTGATCATGGTCGACAGTGGAGCACCGGCGGTGCCGGAAGGCGCGCGGTAGCCCCCGGTCAGGGAGCACGCGACCCCGCTTCGGGTGACGCCTCGACCACCCGGCCCGTCGTGAGTGGTAAGGCGGGTTAGAACCCGCCTTACCACTCACG